>CALVIK010000108.1 GCA_944329545.1 uncultured Bacilli bacterium | reverse complement strand
AAATTTTTAATAAACTTTTTGCTTTTAAAATAAAGACCCGTATATCTATCATAATAATCATCTAAAAAATTATTTATTTCTAATTTTGATTTACTACTGATATCTAATTTTGATATTTTAGCTATATCAACATAATAAAACATTCGAATTAATTTTATGGTTTTATCAGTAACTAAAACTTCATTAGTATAACACTTTTGACAAACATACCCTCCGCGATAACTAGATAAAGTAAGTATACCAGTTTTTTTACCACATAAAGCACATTTATCAATGATTGGCATAACCCCTAAATAATTCAAATATTTAAGTTCTAAAATATTCATCAAAACTAAAGGATCAAAACCTTCGTCTATTTTAATTAAAGTATCTACTAATAACTTATAAACATTCTTATCATCATTTTGTTTTATTACACCTTCAGCAAGTTCTAATAAATATGTGGCATAACTAATTTTATCAATACTTCTTCGAATGTTTTTAAAAGGATTAATAACATTAATTTCTTTTAAAGTAGAAAGTTTCCCCTCTTTATAGTAAATTATAAATTTAGCATAAGTAAGTTTATCAGTAAAACTTCGAAAAGGACTTTTTAAAGTTCTAGCGCCTTTAGCCAAAACTCCTATTAAGCCATATTTTTGCGTAATAATATTTAAAATTTTACTTGTTTCACTATAATTAGTAACATTAATGATAATTCCCTCTACTTCTTCCATAATTAACTTTCCTTTGCATTTCTTTATACTTTAAATAGTATTCTATTTTGCCAGTATGGCGAAAAAGTTCCCATAAAATGTTCATAATATCACCTTCCTATTATTATAATGGAAGATTTTTATTCTTTTTATGCTTTTAAAATTTTTATTGCTTCGCCTAAATTTTCTTCTTTAGCAAAATAACGCGATAATTCTCTGTCAAATTCAGAATATAAATAGTGATTTTTATCAATAACATCAAATAAGACATGTCCTTCTTCAGTTTTCTTAACAAACATATACTTATCAAAGTCTTTATGTGCGATTACACTATTGCTTATTTGCTTTAAATCCACAGCTAATGATACAATATCTTCTTCATCAGTTAAAAAAATCAAATTAAGTAATGATTGCTCAAATCTTTCAATTAATTCTTCTAATTCAAAAATATCTTCTTTTGAAAAAAACTGCATAGCTACTTCATTACCAGTAACATATAAGCCTTTAGGATCTTTTTCTAAATAAGCATCTATTTCTTCATCCAACATCATTTCAACATTATCTCTAACTGGATTATTCATCTTCTATCATCTCCTAGGCCTATATAATAGCACATTAATTTATTTTAGTAAAGTCTTAGTCTAAAAAATCATTTAAACCAAATTCAGTTAAATATTTTTCTTTATCACGCCATTTTTTTATCGTCTTAACATATAACTCTAAATAAACTTTAGTTCCTAAAAGTTTTTCGATATCACTTCTAGCTTGAATTCCAATTTTTTTAAGCATTTCACCATTTTTACCAATAATTATCTTTTTAAGCGAATCTCTATCAACAATAATAGCTACATTAATAATATGTTTATCTTTATTTTTTATGATGTTTTCAGTAATACAAGTTATCGAATGGGGAACTTCTTCATGCGTTAAATTAAATACTTTCTCTCTAACAAGTTCACTAATCATAAAAGAAGTGCTTTTATTAGTAAGCATATTATCATCAAAATATTTTATATTATCAGGTAAATATTTTTTTAAAACTTTCACAAGTTCATCAGTATTTCTACTTTTTAAAGCAGAAACCGGTACTATTTCCGCAAAATCATATAGATCTTTATACTCTAATATTTTATTAAAAATTTCATCATTAGAAAGACCATCTATTTTATTAATTACTAAAATTACTGGTTTTTTTATTTCTTTAAATTTTTCTATAATATACTTATCACCTGTACCAAGACCTTTTTTAGCATCTACTAAAAAACAAATGATGTCGACATCATTAATACTATAATAAGCTCCTTCATTCAAAATTTTGCCAAGCTTATGAGTAGGTTTATGAATACCTGGAGTATCAACAAAAACTATTTGCGACTCATCGTCATTATAAATTCCTTCTATAACATTTCTTGTTGTTTGCGGTTTGGCTGAGGTGATAGCTACTTTAGTTTTTAAAATACTATTCAGTAAAGTACTTTTACCAACATTAGGCCGGCCAATTAAACTTACAAATCCACTTTTCATAAAAGCCTCCTTTAAAATATTAATGTTATGATTTTAGGCAAAAAGATAAATACGGCTAATAAAATAGCCACAATGGCGAAAACCATAACAGCTGCAGCCGCCGTATCTTTGGCCACTTTTGCTAAAGGATTAGTTTCCGGGCAAGTTAAATCAACCACAGCTTCAATACTCGTATTAATAAGCTCGGTAGCAATTACTAAACCGATTATCAAGAAACAAATTAACCATTCTACAGGACTTATTTCTAAAACAATACCTAAAATAACAACGGTTATTGTCGCCAAAATATGAACAAGCATATTTTGCTCATATTTAAATGCATAAACAAGCCCATCGACTGCATAACCAAAACTTTTAAAAAACCTTTTTATTCCTCTTTCTTTTAATTTATCGCGTGATACCGTAGCCATCTAAAATCTCCTCCTGCCTTTTAAACATTATTTTTTCTTCATCTTTTGTCATATGATCATAACCTAGTAAATGAAGTAAGCCATGAATAATCAAAAATGCACATTCTCTTTTTTCGCCGGTTCCATATTCTTGCGCTTGGGTTTTCATTTTATCAACCGAAACAAAAATATCACCTAGCATTCTTATATCACTAATAGGAAATGTTCTGTCATCTTCTAAAGCAAAACTAATAACATCAGTTACTTTATCGATCCCCCGATACTGTCTGTTTATCTCCTTTATTTTTTCATTATCGACAAAGATAATATTAAACTCTGCATTTTGAATTTTTTCTTTTTTTAACGCATAATTTAACAAATCTTCTAATTCTTTAACATTAATTTCATAATCCGTTTGATTAATTATTGCAAATGTATTCATAAACTTCTCCTTGCTAAAAACTACTAATATTATAGTATAATTCCCTTATTTTTTCAACTGATTAAAAAATACTTTAAAAATTATATACCCGATTACACCACCCAAAGTATTTAATAAAATATCATCAATATCAAAAACTCTCCCAATGAATAATTCTATAAATTCAATAGAAAAAGAAAAATAAAAAATTAATATAATTGCGCTATAAAAATGTTTTAAATTAAGTTTATAAGCAATTAAAAAACCTAAAGGCATAAATAATAAGATATTACCAATAACATTTTTTAAAAACAAAGGGTTTTCGATATTATACCTTAATATTTCTTTAAAAGGAATAAAGTTAAAAGTATAATAAATATCTTGTTTAATGGTTACTATTGTCGCTAAAAAAAGCAAATAAATAATAAAAAACAAGGAAATTATATCCTTTATTTTTAAACCTTTTATAATAAAAATCGTACTTATTATTAAAACAACAACAAGTATTCTAGCTAAATCATTGACTGTCATTTACAATCTCCTGATAATCAGTAATATCTTCATAAACCGCAAAGAACATGGTAGCTTCAATACTTTGATCTTTAATACTACTTTTTAAATATTTAGATTTTATGATATATTCATCATTTTTTAAACGATTTTTTACTTTTTCTGTTAATTTATCTTGCGCTTTATTTAAGGCTTCATCAAAAGTTAAAATTTCATTGATGACTTTAACTTCTCTTTGTTTTTGATAAGTAAGACTTATTGGTAATAATGGATGACTAACAATGTTTTTTTCGATGGCTTTTTTATTTTTATAATGTTTAAAACTTAAATCAAATTCTTTACCTAAAACTTTAATAACATAATTTTCTTTTTTACGACCAGTTTCTTTTTCTTCAAAATAAGCAAATGGATAATCAATTGTCAAAACATACCACACTTCAGCATAAGCTTTTCCTTTAGCTCTTACTCTAGCTTTTTCCTCATCATAAACATAAAGACTTCCACTAACAATAACATCACCTTTTTTAACATATGTATTTACAGGTTTTATAACTTCTCCGCTATCAGCAATAACTTTTTTTAAAACACCAGCTTTTTTTGCTACTAAATTTCTAGGAATATTACTTTCTGTATTATTTATAATTTCTCTTTCCTCAGCCCGAACAATATATTTTGTTCCAGATTCTTCTATTTCTAACCATTCTATTTTATCAGGATATTTGTTTAAAATATCTTTTTTTATTTTTTGAATAGTTTGATAATCTTTTTTTAAATGATATTTTTCAATACCATAATTTTCAAGTTCATTTAATAATAAAGAGCGAATATCTTTATTAGAATGAATTACTTCAACAGAAAAAATTAAATGGGTTGTAAAAATAAATGCTAAATATACTATTAAAAGAATAATAATTAAGTGTTTATTTAATTTAATTATTTTTTTTATTTTTAAATAACCATAAACATCTGTTTCTAGTACATCATATATACTTTTAATTTTAAGAACTTTATCATAATCTTTTTTATAGATAATAATATTTATTTCGTTATCACTTATATATTTTAAAGACAAGACATCTATTTTCCGGGCGACTAATTTTTTGATGAAACGATTAATGTTTTTACCTTTTATATTTAAAGCTATTTTACTTTGCAGTTTATTAATCATTTAAAATCAATATTTTTTATTTTTCCATTAATCAATATTTCATCTGTTAAAAGTTTGGAAATAATTAAATCTTCACCTTTAATAATTATAGTGCCACTGTTATATCTGACAATAATTTTATTATCGTCAAAATGATCAATGTCTAGATAATTTACAATATCTATTTTATTAGTTAATACTAACATCCGAAATTCATTATCTAAAATATAATTTTGCAACTTTTTTAGCACCCATATCACCCTAAAAAAATTTATGAACTAGCATATCTAAATATGTAAAAAAAGATGTAAATTTGTTGAAAAAGAACAAAAATTAAACAATATAATAAAAACTGACATAAAAACGATTTCATTTTTCGTATTTCTAAAAAAAAACAATCATTACGATTGCTTAAAATCTCATCATAAATATGATATTTATAGCGCATATTTATCACCCTATTACATCATATCAAATAAAGAGGAAAAATTTTTGTCACATTTTATTCCATAGCAGCAACTTCTAATTTATCATTACTGTGAATTAAAGTAATAGTTCCTTCTTCTTGATATCCCATATCATCTTCATAAGTAATAGTAAAGTCATA
>CALVIK010000107.1 GCA_944329545.1 uncultured Bacilli bacterium | reverse complement strand
TTGCCATTTTTCTTTAAATTTTTTTAATAAAGATGGTTTTGGTTCTTTTGTTTTAACTTCTATTGGCTTTACTGTTTGGGCATCTTGTGGAATTATTTGTTCATCTTCTAAATTGTTTTCTAAGTTTTCTGACTTGTTTTCTTTATTTAAAGCTAAATGAGCTTTTTCTCTGATATTTTCATTTTTAGCTTTTTCAGCTATAAATTTATTAGCAACATCAACTGGCCAATTATATTCTTTAGTTAACTTATCCAATAGTTCGTCATATGTTAAAGCTTTAGGAGTATTAGTAATTTCTTCTTTTTTTTGAATTTGTGGTTTATCAACTACTTCATTAGTTTTTTTATCAGGAACATCAATATCAATACCATTACCATATAAAATATCGTTTAAAAGCCATTTACGAGCATCATCCGTTTTTTCATTAACAAAATCTTTAACAAAATTATCTCCATAAAAAAATTCTCCGCGTTCGATTAAATTAGCTAAAAAAGCATTTAATTTTTTTCGTCTTTTATAATCCGTATATATTTTTTTTACTCGCTCATAAGGCATTTTAAAAGCTTCTTCATATATTAAATCCCGGCATTTTTTTAATAATAAATCCTTTTTATCCTGCATAAGCTCCCTCCTATTTATATAATAGCATATTTGTTTTTTTTAGTCAAAAACATTAGGCGTTTCGATAGTGTTTCCAAAGTGTTAATTAAAAAAAAACATTTAAGTGTTTCTAATTATTTATAATAAATAAATACCGATCTTTACCAGGATAATCTTTTTCCACAGTTATTATCGCTTTCGGAAAATATTTTTTTGCTAATGAACTTAATTTATCACCTTGTGTACATCCAATTTCAAAAGCTAAAATACTTTTTTTATTTAAATAATCTTTTGCTTCTTTTAAAATTTCTTCATAAAAATATAAACCATTATTTTTGGCATATAAAGCAATATGAGGTTCATTATTTTTTACTTTTTCCTCGATCACCTCATCGTAAGCAATATATGGAGGATTACTAATAATGACATCAAATTTATCAAATATATTGGCAAATAAATCACTATGAATAAAGTTAATGTAAGCATTATGCTTTTCGGCATTTTCATTAGCAATTTTTAAAGCTTGAAGCGAAATATCACTAGCTGTTACTTTAGCTTTTATTTTTTTACTTAATGTAATAGCAATTACGCCACTACCGGTTCCAATATCTAAAATATTAACTTCTTTATTAAAATACTTGCGAATATAGTCAATTGTTTTAGCTACTAATAGTTCAGTTTCAAATCTAGGAATTAAAACATTTTTATCAACTTTAAACTCCAAACCATAAAAATTAACACTTCCCACAATATATTGAACTGGAAGGCCTTTTTTTAAAGCCACTAAACCATCTTTTAATTTATCTTTTGGTAAATATTTTTCTAAATATTCAAAATCTGTCATTATTCACCTTTTAACTTACGATTTTGATCTGTGGTAATTAAAGCATTAATAATGTCATCTAAATGTCCCTCCATAACACGATCTAAGTTCTTAGTTGTAAAACCAATACGATGATCGGTAACTCTATTTTGCGGATAATTGTAAGTTCTTATTTTTTCACTACGATCACCCGTACCAATTTTATTTCTTCGTTCGTTTCCAAGCTCTTCTTCTTGCCGGCGCAACTCCTCTTCATAAAGGCGGGTTCTCAGCATCTGCATACATTTTTCTTTATTTTGAATTTGACTTCTCTCGTTTTGACAAGTAACAACTACGCCAGATGGTATATGCGTTATTCTAACCGCACTATCAGTAGTATTTACGCATTGTCCACCGGCACCAGTACTTCTAAAAACATCTATTCGCAGATCACTTTGTTTAATTTCCACATCAACTTCTTCGGCCTCAGGCATTACTAAAACTGTCGCTGTCGAAGTATGAACTCTTCCTTGCGTTTCTGTCACGGGAACGCGCTGCACTCTATGGGCACCACTTTCATATTTTAGTTTTGAATAAACGCTTTGCCCTTTAACCATAAACTGAACAAGCGGAAAACCACCCATATCAGAATGTTCTTCATTTAGAACTTCTAATTTCCAGCCTTGTTTTTCAGCATATTTACTATACATTCTGTATAAATCGCCAGCAAAAATATTAGCTTCATCACCACCGGCAGCGCCCCTAATTTCGACGATAACATTTTTTTCATCATTTGGGTCTTTTGGTAGTAATATTATTTCAATTTGCGCTTCTAAATCTTTAATTTCGTCAGTTAACCGATTTTCTTCTTCTTTCGCAAATTCACCCATTTCTTTATCGTGAATAAGTTCCCGGGCTTCTTTTAAATCACTATTTAATTTTTGATATTTTTGATAAGCTTCATAAGCCTCTTTCAAAGAAGCTTGTTCTTTTGAAAGCGCAGTAGTTTTTTTTATGTCACTTAAAACTTCTGGTTTGCTTAATTCAAGACTGAGTTCTTCGTATCTTTGCCTAATAGCTTCTAATCTTTCTAACATTTTATCACCTACTTCCTAAATTATACTATATTTTATTTTTTAGTTCAATTAACAAAAACCCCTTAAGGGGGTATAATTAATCATTTAATTCTTCTTCTGGAATAATTGTCAAATCATCTTCAATATCATTTTCGATATCATCTTCGTCGATATCTTCATCTATATCATCAATGTCACTAGCCATCTCTTCCATCTCTGAAACTGCTTCATCAACCATTTCTAAATCTTCTTCATCTTCAATTTCTTCATCATTTAAATTAATATTCGCAGGATGTTTTGTCTGCAAATCCCATTTACCATCTGGAAGTAAAATAAAGGTTTTGTCGGTCGCTAAAGAAGTATAATAATCACCTATTTTATCATTATAGACTTCTTCGTCTAACTCTAATAATTGACAAATTTTACGAAAAATTTCTAATGTATTTAAAGGTGTCCCTTCTTTTAATATTTCTTCTGTAAGCTCGCTATAAGACATTTGTTCAAGTTCAGCTTTAGACATATTACTTAACTTCATAAATTCCCTCCTAATTCCTAAAACATTGTATCATATTTTTTTTATGTGTCAAGACTATACTCTAAAATAAATGTAAATTCTTCTATTTTATTATGGGTATGCCATAAAGAATAATGAATTTCTAAAAAATTATTATGTTTTTCTAAATAAGTTGTTTGAACCTTTAAAGGTATAATACCATATTTATTCTGATAATAACTATTTAAAAGCTGATCTTTTTTAAAGTTTAAAGATATTTGGTAATCAGCTTTTCTTATTATAGAAATTACATTATCTAATACAACGACTGTTTTTATATTATTATCAATATATGTAATTCTATTCTCCTTTAAAAGACCTTTTCCTTGATATTGATAAATTTCTTTAGAATTTTTTAGAATTGCTTTTATTTTTATTTTACTCATTTTATCACTTCCGATGACAAAATTATATCATATTTATATATTTTTTTACTTATAATTTTCCAGTTTTTTCAAATAATAAAGTTAGATTGGATGTGGTTAAATGAAAAAACACAAATTATTATTTACTTTTTTGATTATTATACTTCTTTTAATCACTGTTTATTTTGGGCTATATATATATGCGAAAATGCTGCCAAAACTTGCGGTTGACGGCGCGAATGGCTATTACTTATATGACAGTAACAATGCTTTATACACGGGCTCAGCTAGTCAAGATTGGGCCAGCTTAGATGAAATATCTAAAGATACAATTAACGCCACTATTTCCATCGAAGACAAAAATTTTTATAAACACCAAGGTTTTGACTTTTTAAGAATTATTAAGGCAATGCTTATTAATATTCAAAATGGTGATACTTCACAGGGGGCATCGACTATTACTCAGCAATATACTAAAAATTTATTTTTAGAGTTTGACAAAACTTGGGAAAGAAAAATAAAAGAAGCCTGGCTGACAATTCGTTTAGAAGCGCATTACGATAAAGATGATATTTTAGAAGGTTATTTAAATACGATTAATTATGGGGGAATTTTTGGTATTGAAAATGCCAGTGAATATTACTTTGATAAAAAAGCTAGTGAACTTACTTTGGCTGAAGCTAGTATGCTAGCGGGAATTCCCAAAAATCCCAGTCGTTATTCGCCACTAGTAAATGAAAAAAACGCTAAAGAAAGACAAAGAATTGTTTTAAATTCAATGGTTAAAAACAATTATATTACTAAAGATGAAGCTTTAAACGCTTACCAAACAAAACTAGTATATAAAACAGGAGATAACGAAGATGACTTAAAAATGATAATGTACTATCAAGATGCGGTTATGGATGAACTTAAAAGCCTAAGTGGCATTCCCTCTTCTTTTTTAGATACTGGTGGCATTAAAATATATACTAATTTAGACATAGATATTCAAAAAAATTTAGAAAAAAGTGCGAATGACAACATTAAAAACGAAAACATTGAACTAGCCGGAGTTGTCATGAACCCGCAAAATGGCAAGGTTTTGGCCTTAACAGGAGGAAGGGATTATAATAAAAGCCAGTATAATAGAGCGACTGAAGCTTCAAGGCAAGTTGGCTCAACTTTAAAACCTTTTCTTTATTATTCAGCCTTAGAAAACGGCTTTACAGCCTCTTCAACTTTTACTAGTGATAAAACTACTTTTAGTTTTTCTAATGGCAAAACTTATACGCCAAAAAATTACAACAATAAATATGCTGAAGGACCGATTAGTATGGCAGCCGCTATTAGTTATTCTGATAATATTTATGCGGTAAAAACTCATTTGTTTTTAGGAGAAAATGCTTTACCAGATATTTTAAAAAGAGTTGGTATTTCTAAAAACATCAGCAAACTGCCTTCGCTAGCTTTAGGCGCCGAAGAATTTACTTTAATGGAAATGATGGCAGCTTATAGTACTTTGGCTAATGAAGGCTATAAAATTAAACCTTATTTTATTAATAAAATTACGGATATGGATGGTAATGTTTTATATAAACACAAAAAAACTAAAGAAAGTGTTTTAAATAAAAGTAATGTTTATATTTTAAACGAACTATTAACAACGACTTATGCCAAAGAATTTATTAATTACAACTATCCTACTTGTTATAGTATAAGTCCAAAAATGACTAAAAAATATGCGATTAAAAGTGGAACTACTAATACTGATAATTTGATTTTTGGTTATAATAAAGATTTACTTGTTGGCTTATGGAGTGGTTATGATGATAATAGTGATGTTAACAATAGTGATAGTACAAGTCTAAAAAATGTTTGGGTTGATACTATTGAAAGTTCTTTACAAGGCAAAGAAGATAATTGGTACGAAACACCTGAAAATGTCGTAGGAGTTGCTATTGATCCAATAAGTGGTAAAGCTGTAACTAGCGGTAACGCTAAAATACTTTATTATATAAAAGGAACTGAACCAACTACCGATAAAAAATCGTTAGATGATGCAGTTCCAACTGTTAAGAATGAGTAATTTTGGTAATTGCTCTTTTTTTGGCTAATACAATACTTGTTTCTTGCTGTTTTTCATACTCATTAAATAAATCAATATAAGCGTGCAATTGAATATTGGAAATCGAAGCTACGCCATTATTTTTTAAATTTTCTAAAGCGTTTTTTAAAACAGGACCAACTTTTTCAGCTTCAATTTTACCATTACGCTCAAGCATGGAAAACATTGGGTCAATAAGTAAACGACTATTGTCTTTTGTTTTATAATAAACTAAAATAAAATCATGAGGAAAAACGGTTTCATCAATTTGCGTTGTACAGTAGCGTTCATTATGAATACCTAAAGAAGTGAGTTCCGCCGTCAAATCATCGCAAATTTGTCTATTTAAAGCGGGACTAAGTTCTTCGTTTTGAAGGCTTTCGGTATATTTTTTAGTTAAATTAATAACTTGTTCCGGCAAATTAAATTTATCACTGTTAATTTTTGGATAAATATCAAGTTCAAAAATAGAATCACATATTTTATAGTAATAAAATTGAATAATTGAATGCAAATCACTTTCTTCACCTATAGCTTTTTGCATCGCATCACGGTATTGTTGATCTTCATTTTCCGAAACATAAATAGAAGGAAGCCCAACATTTAAAAACAATCTATTAATAAAACCCCGCACTGTTCGGCCGTTGCCATCCCAAAACGGATGAATTTTTATTAATTTACATTTTAAAGCTACGCATTTTTCAATATATTCAAAAATTAACGAAATATCATTTTTTACTCTTTGACTAAGAGCCATAATATCTTGAACATCATAATCAGTTTCTTTAATTAAACGCCAAATATCACGCCAATCAGCTAAGTTAATACCAGTAGTTGGCAAATAGACATTGTCATTACGAAAATGTCCGCCAGCGTCAGGATATGGAGCAGCAGAATATAATTTAGAATGTAAATCTAAAAGTGTAAAAATACTAAAATTTTGATTTATCTCTTCTGAATGAATATATTCGTACATAGCTTTTAAACCATCTTTTTCAAAAGGTTCATGAGTATTTTCTAAAACACATTCGCTATTTATATAATGATGGATAAAATTATCAGTAAGTTCATCTAATGATCTATTACTTTCATCTAGTTCATAATATAGTTTTATTAATAATTTAGGTAAATTTCTATCATAGTTATACAAACTACTAGTTTTTTTTCTTTCATTATAACCTAAAAACATTTCTTTAATAACCATTAATAATTCTTTATCATCAATCATATTACTCATAATAATCCCCCCTAAGTTGCCCATTATTATAGCAAAATAATACCATGATGTCAAAAAAAAATGACAATTATTTTCCCATTGTCATTGTTTCTGGCAAGGTTGAACCACCATCAATTACGATACCTTGCCCAGTAATATATGTAGATTCATCACTAGCTAAGAAAGCTGCCAAATTACCAAGTTCTTCTATGGTTCCAAGCCTTTTCATCGGAATAGCCGCCGCAATACCGTCAATTACACTTTGTGGATTATCAGGATTCGTCTCCTTAGCCATACCCTCAACCATTGGCGTCATCACATAACCCGGCATAATAGCATTTACCCGAATATTTTTATCGGCAAATTCCATCGCTAAAGCTTTTGTAAAACCGATTAAAGCCGCTTTGGTCGTCGCATAAGCTACTTCCCCACTATCAGCTACCATGGGGCCTGTGACACTAGATAGATTGATAATTGAGCCTTGTTTCATATAAGGAACTGTGGCTTTGGTCACATTCCAAGTCCCTTTAATATTAATGTCAAAATGAAAATCTCGCAGTTCATCATTCATCTGCATAAATGTTTCTAACCGGCAAACGCCAGCATTATTAACTAAAATATCAATATTACCGTATTTTTGATATATTTGCTTTAAAATTTCAGAAACTTTACGCATATCACGAATATCGGCTTGATACCCCGTAACATCAAAGCCTTCGTTTGTCAGCTTTGTTACCGTATTTGATAATTCATCGCTATAATCTAAGATAGCTACTTTGGCTCCTTCTTTTAAAAATACTTCGGTTATACCAAGGCCATTACCCATAGCTCCACCCGTTACAACAGCAATTTTATCTTTTAATTTCATTTTCTTCCTCCAAACTTTTAACTAATATTACTTCATCATCATTTTTTAAATTAAAAGCATTTCCTTCATCAGTATCTAAATGTAATCTTAAAGAAGCAACATCCAAAACTTTAAAATACACATTATCGATAACGCCACCTTTTGGTCCTTTAACTAAAACAGCTACTTTTTTTAATCCTTCAAAGCCATATTTTGTCATTTCTGCTGGTGTTATATGAATATGTCTATTAGCTAATATAAGACCTTTATCTAGCGCCACTTCACCTTTAGGACCAATCAAAGTAATGCTTTCACTGCCTTCTAAATCACCAGAATCACGCACTGGGGGATTTACTTTTAATTTATAAGCATCAGTTCTAGAAATTTCAATTTGATTATAATTCCTAAATGGTCCAAGTATACGAACATGAGGGATTTCTCTTTCACCTTTTTTTATAGTTACATAACTTTTACTAGCAAATTGCCCTGGTTGATCTAAATCACGATCTTTTTCTAAGTTTTCTTCGCCAAAAAGTTTAAAATATACTTCTTTAGTTAAATGTACATGTCTATTAGACACCCCAACTTTTATTCTCAATTTTATCACCCCTCATATTATAGCATATTCTATATAAAATTTTAATATATTTTTATTGAAAGGAATGATAAAATGAACAATAATTTTTCAAATAGCGAGGGGTTTCCAGGAACACCACTTTATGTTGATGGCAATCCTGTACCAAATCAACAAACCGCCCCTTACACTACTGCTCAGGCTGATGCGATGGCGGGAATGCCAATATATGAAGAATCATATATTGAAAATATTTTAAGATTAAACAAGGGCAAACAAGTAGAAATTTACACTTCTTATCCTGACGCTACTGAATGGCATGACCATGTTTTTAGTGGTATTATTGAACAATCTGGTCGCGATCACATTATTTTAAGCGATCCCAAAACTGGTAAATGGTATTTAGTATTAATGATTTATGTCAATTATGTTAAATTTGACGAAAGAATTATTTATAGTCCTGATTTTTACCCAAGTAATTGAAAATCACCTAAAAGTTTGTTATAATTAGTTATAGGTGGTAAGATGAGTATTTTAATTATTTTTATATGTATTTTAATTATTGCCAGTATGATTTTTATTTGGCTAGCTAGTATATACAACAAATTTCAAAATTATATTATTCGTATTAATGAAGCTGAAACAAATATTGATTCCACTTTAAGAACAAGGTTTGATTTGTTAAATAAATCAATTGATATTATTAAAGCTAATACTAATACGAAAGAAGAAGTTTTAAATATTATTGTTAAACTTCGTTCAAGAAAATTAAGTAATTTTGAACTTGATCGGCAATTATATGAAGCGATTAATGAATTTCAAAAATATAAAGAAGAGTATCCTGAACTTAAAAACAGTGAAGTGTTTACAAAAATTGACATTTCTTTAAATGAATCGGAAGCTGAAATGGTGGCTTTTCGCAAATACTATAATGACATTATAACTGAATATAACAAAATGGTAAAATCTTTCCCCTCAAATATTATTGCCTTATTTTTTAAATTTAAACCAAAATTATATTTTGATGGTAAAGATATGAGTGATGATGATGTTAAAGACTTTAAGCTATAAGTTTAAAGTTTTTTTATTATAAAAAAAGTACTAACATATTTCAGTACTTTTCTACTTCTTTTGGTTTTTTTTCTTTTTTCGGTGTTTAACAATTATATATATAAAAATTAAAATAAATAAAAGAGATGAGCCATATATAATATAATTTTCAGCTATATTAATTTTTTCTTTTTTTTCTTTAGTTTCTTCACCATTTACTTTAATAACATATTCACCATCTTTAGTATATAAATAATTTTCTCTGGCATATCTTGCTACATAATCAGCATCTTGTAATTTATTAATTTCTGTTTTTAAATTTTCAGCTTCACTTTTTAACTCTGTTAAATTGTTTTGTAAATTTTGTTCTTTGCTGTGTAAAGTATAAAGTTCATGAACAGTAACAACTAAGGTGAAAATGGCATACCCAACTAAAAAAACAACTAAGGGCGTTAAAACTACTAAGCGTCTTTTTGAAGTTTTTGATATTTTTCTTTTAGCCATTTTTTCACCTTCTATCTACAATTTAAGTATATCATTTTTTTAGATGTTTGACAATTTTTTGTTCTAAAAAATGACTAACAATAAAGCCGATAATAACTAAAAGCAAATGATAAGGGTGAAATAATGCATTATTTAATTTTTGTAATAATAAGAAATAAGCCATAACCGCAATTATAACTACTAAAAAAGTTCCTAAAAGTTTAATGGCTTTATGACTATTATAAACTATTTTATAATTTATTCTTAAAAAAAAGGAAAAAAGCATGCCAAATATAAAAGAAAAAATAGCGGTAGTTATTTGTACTTGTAAACTCATTTAAATAATTTATTAAATAAACCGCTTTCTTTATCTTTTTTTCCTTCAGAATAAGTAATACTGTCAACTTTTCCTTTTATTGAAACATTACCTTGATAAGTATCTAATTTGATAATTTCTAATTCCTCCCCTTTAACAGTTAAATTACCCATGGTTGTTTCCATAAAAAACTCTTCTTCATCAAAACTTTCAATTTTTTTAACCCCAGTTAAAATGAGGTTTTTCCTTTCGGTTAAAGTAATACTATGATTAAGCGATGTAATAACACTATCTATCTTGTCCATACTTATCCTCCTTCGCTTAATTATATGCTTATAAATTAAAAAAAGTACAAAAAAAAACAAAAACTATTCAGCTTCTGTTTCATTATATTTTGTAAGCACTGCATCTTCAAACATTTTGCGACATTCAGCAGTAATTGGATGCGCAACATCATGGTAAGCATTATCACTTGTTTTACGGCTTGGCATTGCAATAAATAAACCTTCGCTTCTTTCGATAATTCTAATTCCATGTACAGCAAAGCAGTCATCTAAAACAACTGTGGCAATTCCTTTCATTCGCGAATTTTCTTTTTCAACTTTTCGAACATTAACAGATGTTATTTTCATCAGTATTTCTCTCCCTTCTGGCATATTATAACCACTTTCAGTATAACTTATTTTTTTTTAAAAATCAATATTATTCATAAATTTTAATTGTTTTTGTAATAATATCAGCATATGAAAATGATTTTTTGACATTTTTATTGTCGATGTTTTCGGTAATAAAAATATAATTATATAAATTTGTAATAACAACTTGATAAATTTCAAATTTATTTCGTCCTAAATTATATTTAATGGTAATGGGTTTATTTAAATAATAACTTAATATTTTTTTTACTTCTTTAGTAGTACAAACGCCTTTATCGAGGATATCCAACATACATGGTTCCTTTCGTAATAATCCCCCCGATTCCCTCAATACCATATTTAGTTTTTTCTAAAATACTTTTTAAATCAATATCTTTATTTACATCAGAAAGGCTCATACAAACAGCTATAATAGCTGGATCTAAGGCATGAATATTTACTCTTTTAGGACTAGATGCAAAATTAGCGCCCGCTTTAATTAACTCTTCATAATAAGAACCACAAGCTCCGGCAATAATGATTAATTTTTCGTGACTATGTTCATATTTTCTGGCATTTTCAATAGCTTTAACAAAGTATTTACTACTTTTATAAGAATCTAAAGTTTCCTCTTCTTTTTTATAATGAGCATCATGACCAGTAATAACAACAATATTAGGTTTATATTCTTCAAGCCAAGCAATTATTTTATCAGGAACATTTTCTTCTTTTTCATTTATTCCTTTAGCCCAAATTCCAACTTTTTCATAATAATCTAAACAGCGGTTTAAAAAATCAGGATCACTATCGATGTGCAATATTTTACCAGGTAAATAAAAATATTCTTGACGATTTAAGGCAAATGGTTCTTCTATTCTTGCTAAAAAATTGCGCTCTTCTTCTTCTATTTCGTTATTATATTTTTTTAAATCTTGTAAATTACTATCAGCAATTAATCTAATATAAACACCTTTTAAAATGTATTTGCCATCTTCTATACTAATGATTTTAAAAACAACATCATTATTATATGAATTTCTTGTAACTAAATCACCAACATTTAATTCCATATTATCACCCAAAAAAGTATATGAAATGTATTTTAATTTAATTACAAAAAAATAAATATTAAAAAAGAAACATAGTATAAAACATGTTCCTTATTTTAACTTAAGTTCTTTATGTCTTCAAACTTTTCTTTTGTAATTCCAGTCGTTTCAAGTATAGTTTTTTCATCAAGACCTTTACTAAGTAAATTTTTAGCTATTTCAATACTTTTGTTAGCTTCTCCAATAGCCATACCTTTACTTTCAGCATCTAATAGTAAAGAATTTTGAACTCTTTTCGCATCTTCCTCAGCACTTAAAAATTCTATAAATTTAGTATCATTATTTAATCTAATAACCTCGTCTTTAAACTTTTCCATGTTTTTATCACCCACACAATATTTTTTTAATTCTTCTTCGTTAAAATCTAGCATTGCTATAAAATTGAATTTTTCATCTCCATTATAACAGTTTTCTTTAATTTTTTCTACATTAAATTCATAGCAAATTAAATTATCGATAAATTTAATTTTGGTTTCTGGATCGATAAAATAATATTTGCCTAAAGCAGGATACTCCTTTGGTAAATTACTAGTAAAATTTATTTGCCAAATTTCATGCATTTCTCCATAAGATTCTCCCACTTTAATATCATCTATGTATCTATTAAATAGATAACTAGCATTTCTATTATGAAGAGCAGAATAATAATTACTATTCATTTCTAGATTTATTATTTTACCATCTGCTTCAATTAACACATCTAAAATTTTACCTTTGTCATAAATATTATTTTTAGCAAGTTCTGGAGACAATACTTTAATAATTGATACATTTTTATTTAAACATTTGTGAATAAGCCAAGTAAGAAGACTAATATTTTTAGAATTACAAAATATTGTTTTAAACATTTTATCATTTTTTGCTGTAAAAAATTTTGTTTGCATTTTTCTCCTTTCTAACTAGCTATACACCCGCTATTATATATTATACGAGAAAAAAATAAAAATCCCGGCAAGATTCAGAAAATTTTTTCACTTTTTTAAAATTTATTTAAAAAAATATTAATATAAGTATAAAATTCAAATTTAATTACCAAGTTTTTACATGTTATTTGCTTTACATCACTCGCTTACAAAGCAAATTCACAGTAAATAATTATGCTAAATTCAACATAAAGGTATTGGCCGGTAATATTAGCCCTGATAAACTTATAAATAGAAAAAAGAGAACCCTTACAGATGTTAATTTTAACTTGCAGGGGTCTCTCTTTTTTAATTGTTTTTATAATTTATTAAACTATAATAACTACAAAAATAATAATTTAAATTTATTTTACCATTTTGATATAATTTTTGTTTTAATTTTAAGTTCTTATTTATTTTATATCTTGTTTTACTAGATAATTTGACAACAATTTTATTATTTTTTAATTTAAAAAAATAACCTAAAAAAATAAAACCATTTTTAACATTAATGATTTGAACTTTATTATTTAATTTTAAGTCATATTTTTTTAATTTATTTTTAATATTAATTAAACAATATTTTAAATATTCTTTGTTATGATAAATTAAAATAAAATCATCCATATAACGGACATAATATTTTATTTTTAAATCATGAATAATATAATGATCTATTTCTGACAAGTAAAAGGTAGATAATGTTTGTGAGGAAAGTCCGCCAATAGGCAGTCCTTTACCTTTTTTATAATAAGGAATATTTTTTAAATTATGTTTTTCTTTAATGATTTTAATTTTTTCATTTACATATTTATAATTAGTACTATCAATTATTTTAGATACAATATTAAATTCATTATGATTTAATTTATCTTTTAACATGTTTTTTAATTTATTATGATTAATATTATAAAAGTATTTACTAATATCTAATTTTAAAACATAAAAATTATTATATTTTTTATTTAAATTTAAATATTTTTTTAATAATTTAATAGCGTAGCTAGTTCCCATATTTTTTCTTGTTGCTGTATTTCTAATATCTAAATATTTTTCTAATTTCGGAATCAAAATAGTTCTAGCAACATAATGATTAATTATTTTATCCACTAAGTTTAAGCTCATAACAATTCTTTCTTTAGGTTCTCTTATTAAAAAAATATTATATTTTTCAAAATCAAAATTATTAATTTTTTCTAAGGCTCTAGTTATGTTTATCATTTTATATTTTTCAAAATTATATAATTTTTTCTTGTTTTTAATGTTTTTACTGATTTCATCATAAATTTCTAATAAATCTTTATAATTTAATTTTATCACTTTTTATCCATCCTAACACCAATTTAGTTATAGTTAAAAGTTCATTACATTTTTTTTGACATATTTTTTCACTAATATATTTATTTTTTAAACTTCTTTCAAAGTAAAAATCAAGCATACTAATTTTACTTAGTATTTGAACTTGAATGTTTTTCCTATCTTTACTATTGTTTGCTAAGTATATTAAATATAAAATATCTAAAGAATCATTATATAATCGATCTTTTATTACATTTTCTTTTCTTGGATAATTAATAATTATATCATCTAAAGACATAATAAATCTTTTCATATTTTTAATTATTAGAAAGTCGTTCATCTAATTTTCTTTCAATAAAATTTAATATTTCTTTTAAGTCTTTAGAATTTAATTTATCTAAATTATCATATATTCTTTCAATATCCATTTTAAAATTATATTTTACCCTACCTTTTTCTAAAAATTTAGCATAATTGTTTTTCTTTTTAAAATTTATTTTTTTACCATCTAATTCATAATTAATTTTCTTTTCTTCTAAAACATTAATAACCTTATTAATTGCGCTTATGGGAAAGCCCACTCTATTACCCACAATTTTATAGTTAAATAAACAATTTAAAATATAAGAATCTTCATCAAATACATGATAAAAACCACCAACTTTTCTTAAAACTATAAACATAAATCATCATACCTTTCTAATTTTTTAAAAATAAAAGCAGTATTAAGAAATATGAAATTTATTCATATTCAAAATACTGCTTACTTTTATAATAAAGTTAATAGGCCTGCACGTATGCATAAACCATCTTTATTCTTGTTTTAGGAATTAGTCCAAGGATAAACTTTGTTCTTTATAATTCTATTATATAGCCTTAACCATATAAGCGCATTTTTTAAAGAGCTGGGCGGACGGCGTTAGAGTTGTTACCCACATTGTTGCCATTGCCATTGACATAGCCAGTACTGTTAAGATTGGCTGCGTTGTTACTATTACTGGCATTAGGCGCCCTAATATTTTCAGTTTACCCTAAATATTAGATAACATTCTATCCAATATTTTTCTTATTTTAACAATATATAAATATTTTCTATAATTGTTATTACAAAAATTTTTGTTTCTAATTATTTCTAAGTTATCGATAACTTTATAACTAATTTGATATTTATCAAGTAGTTTAAAACTATTAGTAAATTTTATTAATTTTAGTATTTCCTTGTCATAACTAAAACTATAATATTTATTTTTTCTTTTAATAATTATTAAATCTCTCTTGTGATGCTTTTTCAAAAATACAAATCTATTATACGCACTAAACTTGGCATCACCACCTTTACAATTTTTTAAGCTCCGCTCAAAAGCCAAAAACTTTTTATACGTTTTCCCTTGAAATTCAAGGCGGTCCCCGGAAGACTTCGCCTTCCAGGGGACGGTGTCCTATCCTAGTTCAAATGGTTCATCTATAGTTCCTTTGCCTGTCACAATTTGTGTTTGGGATGTTAGATATAAGACTGGGCGGACGGCGTGAGAGTAGTAACCTACATGGCTGCCATAGCCATAGACAAAGCCAGTACCGTTAAGAATGGCTGCGAGGATACTAAAACTGGCAAGAGGCGCCTGTAACCATTCCGTTTTACCCGAAAATAAATAGTCACTGTTCATACATTGAGGTGCTCCGTTATAGCCATCATAACTAAATAATGCTGTTGAAAGACAACTACTTCCTGCTGCATATCCATAGTCACTTGGATACATTAAGCCTATATGTTGCTCTATACTTGCTGGATTTCCACTATACACCTGCGTTCCATCTCTTTCGGCATCATAATAACCTTTTGCTGTTAAAGTTTGATAATTACTACTTGTTGCTCCTCCCAAATAGAATGTGCTTTCATCTATCATTGTTTGATAATCTTCTGATATGTCACTATAGTATGTTCCATTTAAATAATTTTGTAAGGTTGATCCTTCCCAATTATTATAGTTTTTACCTTCTTGCTGTACTTGATTCCAGTAAAAGCCACTGTTTGTTCCTACTGTTACGCTCACCCCATTTTGAGTATCTGTTGTTACCGGAGTTAATGATTCATTTCTTATTAGTTTTACTTTACCATCAATTATCCCCATGATTCTCCATAATTCACAAGTATCACTTGTTTGATTATTTTTATCTGTACAGTCAAAATATACATAATTATTTGGATCTTGTCCATAGTATCTTATATTATTATTGTCATCTGTATATAATTCATCTGGATTTGTTTCTACTAAATTAGTTATTACTTCATCAGTAGGCCCTGCTAAAGGATTTTTTACAACATTTCCTTTAGCTGTTATATCTAGATGAGTACTAAAAGCCGCATATCCTACGGTCATTAAAATTAATAAACAAGAGGCACTTGTTATAACTAAAGTTAATGGTTTTTTTCTTCTTCTATCTCTTATCCGCATTTTCTTCTCTCCTATCTTAATATCATTATAACTAATTATTAAATAAATATCAAGTATTTTTATAAACAAAAAAATATAGATTTTGTCTATATTTTTAAATGTTTTCTAACGGCTCGCCATGAACCAAACATACCTACTACTATACCAATTGCTAGAAGTACTAAAGATGTTAAATAAACAAATGGTGTTGGTGGAATAAGTTTAATAAATGGTGAGAATAATTGTCCATTAAAACTACTATATAAAGTTTCATAACCATAAATAGTAATAATTATTGGAATAACTGAACCCAAAGCTCCTAGTAATAAACCTTCAATTATAAATGGTATTCTAATATTTAAATTAGATGCACCTATTAATCTCATAATACTAATTTCTCTTTGTCTTGAAGAAATCGTAATTTTAATTGTATTTGAAATTAAGAAAGCAGTTACTAAAATTAAAGCGACTACGGCTCCTAAGGAAATAGTATGAACTAATGAAAATGTAGAAATTAGTTGCTCAACAATACCTTCACCATATTTAACTAAAGTAATTCCATCGATTTTTTCAATTTTTTTAGCTACACCTTCAATATAATTAATGTCATCAACTTTTACTTGATAAGTATTTTGAATAGGATTTTCTTCATCACTCCAGTTTTTCATAACACTATCAAAGACATCAGATGATTCACGCATATCTGTAGTAATATCTTCTTTAGAAGTAAATTCATATTTTTCTACATGATTAATGGTACTGATTTCATCTTTAATATTATTAATTTCATCTTCTGTAAGTTCATTATCTATAAAAGCTACAATTGTGACATCTTTTTCTACAAGTTCTGTAAAATTAGTAACATTATATGAAAGAATTATGGAAATGGCAACAACGATTAAAGTTATTGTAATACAAGAAATGGAAGCTAATGATAAAGAGAAATTTCGAAAAACACCTTTAAAAGCATCTCTAAAATTTCTACCAACTATTCTAAATGTTTTCATTATTTATAAGTCCCTTCCTCATAATCTTTAAGCACCCTTCCTGAATCTAATACAATAACTCTTTTGTTCATTTTTTTAACAATATCAATATCATGAGTAACCATGATAATTGTTGTTCCAAGTTTATTAATTTCTTCTAATACTT
>CALVIK010000106.1 GCA_944329545.1 uncultured Bacilli bacterium | reverse complement strand
AACAGTAAAAGAATTTATCCTGATAGTAGGGTAAAAGAATGTCAAGCCTTTCGTGAAAAATTCAAAAGAATTTGTGAAGAAAGACAAATCGTTCTTCCAGATGTTAGACTTGAAGATATTGATGACGGAAATGATTTATAAACAATCATTTTCATTTTTTTAACTAAAAAGGCATTTGAAAAAAATATATAAATATGTTAAAATTGAAATATAGTGGGAGGCGGCAATATGGAAAAGAAAATACCATTAAAAAATTACATAATTTTAATTGTAATATTTATTGTTTTTGCGCTGTTAGTTTTCTATATGCGGGATTGGTATAATACTACAAGAGAATATTTTAATGCCCATTCGCCAGTTTTAGAAGTTTCAACGCAAATGAATCAAGAAGAATTAAGTAATTATGCGCAGGAAAACCCAGACTTTATTTTATATGTTACTTTAGGATACACTGACAATATTAAAACCTTTGAAAGAGATTTTAGCAAATATATTACTACTCATAATTTAAATGTCGTTTATATAGATGCTACCCAAATTGATATCAATGCTTTTAATGAAAATTTAAAAAACAACTTTGTTAGCAATAAAAACCTAGCGTCTAAAGTAACTGTGCCGAATGAGGTTATGATTTATGATTTTAGCGATGGTCAAATAAAACATATTATTAATAATATTAATAATGAAAATATGGAATATATTGATAAGCTGTTTAATAGATATGAGATGATAGACAATGATTAATGTTGTATTATATGCACCAGAAATACCACAAAATACCGGCAACATTATGCGAACTTGTGCGGCAACTAAGACAAAATTACATTTAATTAAACCTTTAGGTTTTAATTTGGATGAAAAAGCAATAAAAAGAAGTGGTGCTAATTATATAGATGAATGTGATTATATAGTTTATGAAAATTTTGATGAATTTTTAGCTAAAAACAAAGGGAAATATTATTTTTTAACAAGATACGGGCATAAACCACATTCTAGTTTTGATTATAGTAATAAAAACGAAAATATTTACTTAGTTTTTGGTCGTGAAAGTACAGGAATACCAAAAGAAATTTTAAAAAATCATTTGGATACTTGTTTGCGTATTCCGATGACAGATAAAGTAAGAGCTTTAAATTTATCGAATTGCGTGGCCATTATGGTTTACGAAGTTTTAAGACAACAAGATTATAACGACTTGCTTCGGGATGAACCATTTAAAGGTAAAGATTATTTAGAAAAATAGGAGGGGCTTATATTATGGAAATTTTTACTAGTATGACATTTTGGATAATTGTAGTTCTAATCGTTGTTCTTCTAGCGATTATTGGCTTTGTTGCTGAAGGAACAATTTTAGGAAGTAAGAAAAAAGAAAACAAAAAAGAAGAAAAAAAGGAAGAAGCGGCACTAAATGCTTGGGCTGAAGATGCTCCTACGACCGATGATAAACAAGAAACAGTATATAATACAGCTGAACAAAGTTGGCTTGATATGCCAGATGTTTCTATGCCAAGTGCTAATAAAGTTAATGCAGAACCTTTAATAGCTACCGCGCCAGAAACACCTAAAACAGAAGAAATTTCGGCATCAACACCGGCAACCCAACCGCCAGTTGCAGAAAAGTCTGAATCAACAGAAGTACTAGAAAAAGCAACTGTTTCTGCGCCAAATCCTGAAGAGTTAAAACCAATTTCTGAAACCGACTTTGAAAAAACAGAAACAGCTAGTGAAGCGTTAGAACCAAAACCAGAAAACAAACAAAAAGAAGCAGCTGAAACCTTAGATGTATGGAAGAATTAATCCACCTTTGTGGGTTAATTTTTTCCGTCATTTTAGATTGGCTTATTTAAATTGATTCAATAATATGCTATAATAAAATTGGAGGTATGAAATGACAGTAGATACAATTATCACATTAATAAAAAAAATAATCGATGTTCTTTTAGTATGGGCATTACTATATTATATTTTAAAAAGTTTAAGAAAAAATGTAAAAATGATACTTTTGTTTAAAGGTATTTTATTAATCGTTATTACTAAAATTTTATCAGATTTATTGGATTTAGTAACAATTGGTTATTTAATAGATTATGTAATTGAATGGGCGCCATTAGCCTTGATTGTTATATTCCAACCAGAAATAAGAGATGCTTTAGAGTCTTTAGGTAGAGCTAAATTTTTGGGGCGCCATAAAACTTTATCACTTAGTGAAAGGGAAAAAACCGTTAATGCCATTGTTTCTGCCATTGAATTTATGCAAAGTAATCGCATTGGCGCTTTAATTGTTTTGGAAAGAGATGTTAGTTTAGCTAATTATATCGACAAAGCTCAAAAAATTTACGCCGAAGTTTCTGGTGCTTTACTTGGCTCAATTTTCTACACCAATAATCCATTGCATGATGGTGGTGTTATAATTCAAGGAGATCAAATTTCATGTGCCGGAGCGGTTTTTCCAACAAGTTCAAGTATGGCCATTAGTAAGCGTCTTGGAACGCGTCACCGGGCAGCTTTAGGTATCGCTGAACAATCAGATTGTATTGCTGTAGTCGTTTCTGAAGAAACTGGTAGAGTTTCAATTGCTGAAGAAGGAGAACTTGCTTATAATTTATCATTAGATGAAGTGAAAATTCGTTTGTTAGAAGCATTATCACCAAATAAAAAACTCCTAACACATAATCAAAAGGAGGGACAAAACAATGAAGAAAATTAAGAAAAAAGGTTTTTTCTATAAATTAGGAAAATTCATCGACAAAAAAATAATTACCCCAACAACAAGATTCATTGTTCGTTTTACGAATAAATTTGGTGGCCCTGATAAATCTTTAGAAGGTTGGCTTTCCAAGCCTAATACTTTGTTATTTGTTTCTTTAGTATTAGCTATCGTTATTTTCATTATTATTGACCAAAAAATAATTGTTTTTACTAATAAAACTGCTGAAATATTAAAAGACCAACCAGTAGAAGCTGTATATAATGAAGAGGCTTATGTTGTGGAAGGCCTTCCGGAAGATGTTGACATAACTTTAATGGGTAGTCGTTCCGATTTATTTATTGCTAAACAATCAACAACCTCAAAAGTTTCTGTTGATTTAACAAATTTAAAAGTTGGTAGTCACCGAGTTAATATTGAATATAGTCAGCCACTTAGTTCAATTGAATACAGTGTTAATCCTTCGGTTGCCACAGTTAACATTTATCCGAAAGTGTCTGAAACAAAAACTTTGACAACTGATATTTTAAATCAAGATAGCTTAGATGAAAAATTTATTATTGAAGATATTACACCAGAACTTGATCAAGTAGTTGTAAAAGGAACTGATGATAAAAACGCTATTAATAGTTTGACAAAAGTCGCTACCGTAAAAGCTTTAGTTGATGCTAGCAAATTAAACATTGAAGAAGCGGGAACGGCAACTTTAACGGATGTTCCATTAAAAGCCTATGATCAAGATGGTAATGTTATCGATGTGGAAATAGTACCAAACAAAATAAATGTCGAATTAGATATTGAATCACCTAGTAAAGAAGTACCAATTAGAGTAATTCCAGTTGGTGATATCGAATTTGGTAAAGCCATTAGTTCAATTAGTATGAGTGAAGATACTGCGACAGTGTATGCTAGTAAAGCCGTTCTTGATGATTTAGAATATATTCCAGTAGAAGTTGATGTCAGTGGCCTTAAAGAAAACAAAGAATATAAATTAGATTTGACGAAACCAAAAGGCGTTCGCTCAATGTCTGTTAACAATATTACTTTAGGCTTTACTTTAGGAACTGCTACTGATAAAGATATTGAAAATATTAATATTGATGTCCGTAATTTGAATGACAATTATAGTGTTCAAGGACTTAGTCAAAATGATATTCAAGTAACGGTTAATATTCAAGGTGTTGGCTCTGTATTAAACAATATCGATGCTGAAGATATAATCGCTTATATTGACTTAAAAGATTATGAACCTGGTGAATACGAAGTAGAAGTAAAAGTAGAAGGCACAGATTCTAGAGTTCAATATGTTTCAAAAACGAAAAAAGTTAAAATTAAAGTTGTGGAGAAATAATTTTCCCAACTTTTTTCTTGACAAAAAATAAAAAACCCCTTATTATTTATATAGAAGGAGGCTTGTTTATGGAGCTATTAAAAAAAGCAAAAAATGCCTTAATAGGAATTTCTGTTGTTTACTTAGTAATAGGAATAATAATGGTTATAATGCCAGTTTTTGTTAGTAATTTTATTTGTTATGTTATTGGAGCTTTGTTAATTGTTGGTGGCGGTAGTGGCATTTTTACTTATATTAGAGCCGGAGTTGATGGCTTTTTAGCCAAAATAACTTTATTAATTGCTGTCTTATTTACGGTTTTAGGTATTTATATTTTAATTAATCCAGAGGGATTTGTTTCGATTATTCCAATCGTTGTTGGAATTATGTTAGTAATTGAAAGCTTTGATAAAATATCAACCACCTTGTCAGCGCGAAAAAATGGCTATCAAGATTGGCTTAAAATGTTAATTCCGTCAGTAATTATTTTCATTTTAGGATTGATTTTAATTTTAAATCCTTTTGAATCAGTAACTGTATTTATTAGAGTAATAGGTATTTTCTTAATTATTGATGCCATTTCTAATGTATATTTAGCTTATAATTATGGAAAAATATAAAGAGTTCTCATAAAAATGAAAACTCTTTATTTATTTTCAATATGTTCAAATAAAATCCCAATATTTATAAGGCCAGTAATACCAACTAATGTATAAACAATTCTGCTTAAACCAGAATCAGCGCCAAATAAAGTTGATACGAGGTTAAAATCAAATAATCCAATAAGTCCCCAGTTAATAGCCCCAATAATGGTAATAACTAAACATATTTTTTGTAATGTTTCCATAAATACCTCCTTTTTCTACTAAATATATTGACCATTTTTTATAAAAATATGCAGAATATTTTAAAAAAAACACCATATAATTAATTGAAATTGAAAGATGGTGAAAAAATGAAAAAAGTTTTATTGGCTTTATGTGCTTGTTTTCTTTTAGTAGGATGTGGTAAATATACTGTTGGTGATGCTCAAAAAGATTTAGAGGATAAAATAAAAAAAATAAAAGCTTATAATTTAATAGGGGAATTGGAAATTGTTAATAATGATGATGTTTATAAATATGATGTCGATGTTTCATATGCAAAAGATGATAAATTTCGCGTGTCTTTAAAAAATCAAACAAATAATCATGAACAAATCATTTTAAAAAATGAAGATGGTGTTTATGTTTTAACACAAAAAAGTACGCAACTTTTATAAAATATTAAGTTTGAGGTTATATCAATTAAAAAAGTATCTTATAAAACAAGGAATATGTGAAAAAGCATATTCTTTTTTAATGTTTTTAATT
>CALVIK010000105.1 GCA_944329545.1 uncultured Bacilli bacterium | reverse complement strand
ACCATGGTTTATGACGCTAGTAATCATAGATTAACAGAAAACAATAGTTATTGTGATTATCCATCATGGGGCTGCGGCGTATTTGCCTCAGTAAATGGAACATATAAAACTCCAAGCGGTTCAAAACAAGGAACAGTAACTGAAAATTCAAGTATCCAAGAATATTTAAATGGAACATATTATAATAATTTAACAGAAACAGCAAAAGGACAAATAACAAGTCATGATTATAATATAGGAGCCGTTGAATACTTAGATGAAAGTGGACCAGAGACAGATAGTATAGCTAAAAATATAGCTGGAGAAAAAATGTATCAATGGAATGGAAATGTAGGACTAGCCAATGTCAGTGATGTTTTAAAAGCAAGTTTAAGCCCTGCATGCCAGTCTGCTTCTGATCAATTTGCTAAACTAATGGATAGTGGAACCAGTACATGTGATATGAATTATTTAGTATCATTCCCAGGAATAGACCAAATAGATTATTGGACAATTAACGCTTTTGGTTCAGAGTCTGGTTTGCACCCGGGTGGCAGTCTTTCAGCTTCGACTCATGCCTGGTATGCCTCATCCGGTAGTGGCATGAGCGGCCTCGGCGCCACCCCAGCTGACATTGGCGACTCTGGTGGCGCTCGCCCAGTTCTCTATCTAACATCATCAATTACTTTACAAGGAACAGGAACTAGTGATAATCCGTTTGTGATAACAAATTAAATGTAAAAATATTTACAAAATATGAAAAGTACTGTATAATTAATACAGTTGCCGAATTAGCTCAGTTGGTAGAGCAACCGTCTCGTAATCGGTAGGTCGCAGGTTCAAGTCCTGTTTTCGGCACCATTTTGTAAATAACCGCTAATTATGGCGGTTTTTGTATATTTATTTTTAATTAAAATAATATACTTTTAATAGGTGAAGTATATGCGTAAAAGACAAGTTTTTGTTTTATTATTAATTTTATTAATAGTAGTTGTTATAATAACCTTAGAATGGTTTAGCCATTACCATTTACCTAATATATAAATGTCAAAAAAATCTTTTGATATTTTTTTAATATGTGGTAAAATGATACTGGTGAAGTTAGATGCAAAGTATAAAAATAATGGATGAAATTTTAGCTAATAAAATTGCAGCTGGTGAAGTAGTTGAAAGATGTGCTTCCGTAGTGAAGGAATTAGTTGAAAATAGCATTGATGCTGGTAGTACTGAAATAAAAGTTGAATTAAAAGAAGCCGGTACAAAAGAAATAAAAGTTATCGATAATGGTAAAGGAATGGGTAAAGAAGATGCAGTTTTAGCTTTTTCAAGACACGCGACTAGTAAAATAAAAGATGAAGATGATTTATACCATTTAGCGACTTTAGGTTTTAGAGGGGAAGCTTTAGCGTCTATTGCGGCTGTTAGTAAAGTTGACTTAAAAACAAGTGAAGGTAGTATTGGTACTCATGTAATTATAAATGGTGGTAAAATAAAAGAAGTTGGTAAAGGTGATGCCAGAAAAGGAACAATTATTACTGTAAGTGAACTATTTTATAATACGCCAGCTAGATTAAAACACATGAAAAGTTTGTATACGGAACTAGCTAGTATCACTGATTATATGAATAAACTGGCCTTATCAAGACCAGACATTCGTTTTACACTTAGTAATAATGATAACATATCTCTCCAAACAGATGGCTCAGGTAATCAACTTAAAGTTATAAAAAGTATTCATGGTAGTGATGTGGCAAGAAAAATGATAAAAGTTGCCGGTGAGAATGACGATTATAGCGTTACTGGTTATATTTCTAAACCAGAAATTCACCGTTCAAGCCGTAATAATATGGTTACCATTGTTAACGGTAGAGTTGTCAGAAACATTGATATTAATAGAGTAATAAACGATGCTTATCATTCATATAAACCCGATAATCGTTATCCTATAACTGTGTTAAATATTGAAGTTGATCCTAGTGTTATCGATGTTAATATTCATCCTACTAAAATGGATATTAAATTTAGTAAAAAAGATACTTTATTAGAACTGCTTAAAAATATTGTTATCGAAGCTATAAGTCATCGTAATTTAATTCCTAAAGCCGAAGTATTTCCAAAAGAAAAATATGAAAATTTAAGCTTAGATTTAGAAAGAGAAAGTAAAATTATCACTAATGATTTTTACAAAGAAGAAGAAAAAGTATTAGAAAATTATCTTATTAAAGAAGAAGAACCTTATCAAGTAAAAGAAAATATAGAAAACGATATAGAAATATCTAGAGATGAAGAAAATAATGAAGGCGAAATGCCGGAGATGTATCCAGTAGGACTTGTTCATGGCACTTACATCATTTGTCAAAATGAAAAAGGCATGTATATTATCGATCAACACGCCGCTAAAGAAAGATGTAATTACGAAAAGTTTAAAAAAGAAATGGGCCGACCAAATGTTTCGAGTATAGCTTTGTTATTCCCAATTATTATTGAACTATCTAATAATGATTTTATCATTTTAAAAGAAAATATGCAGATACTAAAAGATTTAAAATTTAATGTTGAAGAATTTGGTATTAACTCAGTTATTGTCAAAGAGCACCCTGCTTGGATAACCGGTGATGTGGAGTATACCATTAGAAAAATAATTGAAATAGTTATTGCTACTAGAAAAGATTTTGATATTGAAAAATTTAATGAAAAAGTCGCTACAATGATGAGCTGTAAAAAAGCGATTAAAGCTAACACTAATATTACCATGGAAGAAATGGAAGCTTTAATAAACGATTTAAGAAAATGTAAAAATCCTTATAATTGTCCCCACGGAAGACCGACAACAATTTATTATTCTAATTATGATTTAGAAAAATTATTTAAAAGAAGTGGTTTTGATACTATAAAATAAGTTTGACTTTCTTGTTTTCCTATGATAGGATAATGTTACTTTGAAAGGTTGATTAATATGCGTGATATGAGCAGAAGAGATTTTGTAAAAATTTTGGGAGCTTTAGGTTTATCGGCAATCACTTTAAATGGTTGTCAAAGTGATATTTCTTATGAAAGTGAAGAAAAAGTATTGAGTGAAATAGATGAACTAAAGAAAAAAGAATTAGCACACCAATATTTAACAAGTAATCCCTTTTTAAATTCTGAAGAAAAACATATAATCGCTTTGGCCATTCCTTTTTTAACTAGTTATCTTAATGATAATTATTTTAATAATGCTTTAATTACTTTAAAACAAATGAAAATAAATTATATTAGTAATTTATCCGAAAAAAGCACTTGCGATAAAAATAATATATATTGTCAAAGTTCCGATAATTTAGAGTTTTTTATTTTAAAAGAAACTTTTAAAATTATTAATTTTACAGGAACATCTTCTTTTAAAGAAGAAATGGCGGCTCTTTTAGCTCGGGAATATTTAGGAAAAAGTGATATTTTAACACCGCGAAGTAATAATAGAATAATTAAAATTTTATGTGAAATATTTGGCCAAGAAAGTATTTTAAATTGTTTTTTAGAAAACAACTTATTAGTTTTAAAACAAGAATTATTAAAAATAGATGGTAATGAAAAACAAGCTCTTTACTATTTAGATATTCTCCAAAAAATATTTACAGATAATCTTTTATATGATGATTTTAAAACCATCTCTATCAATTATTTTAATAAAAAATATAATTATTTAGCTATAGATGATTTTGTCATGAAAGATTATTTAGAACTTTTTAAAACTAGTGAAAACGGTTACCGCGTATCTAAAAGTTATTTTAACACTAATAAAATGCCTTATGATACAGTTTATTATGATAGTGGAGAAATTTATCTTTTAAATGATATTTTACAAAATAATAAGAAAGTATTGTAAAAGAATAATAACCACCATTTTTTAAAATAAAGCATAGTTTAAAAGTTTTTAACTAGAGATAGTCATAAGTAATTAGCAATATAATTAATAGAAAGAAGGAAAGGTTTATGGTTTATTTAGATTATAGTGCAACAACACCTGTCGATGAAGAAGTATTAGAAACATATGTCAAAGCTTCAAAATTTATTGGGAATCCTAATTCTTTACATAAATTAGGTCTTGAGGCTAAACACCTAATTGATGCCAGCACTACGCAAATCGCCCAAATATTAAAAGTAAAACCGCAAGAGATAATTTATACCTCTGGTGCAAGTGAAGCTAATAATTTAGCGATTAAAGGAATAATGGCTTATAAAAATAGAGGTAAACATATTATTACCACCAATTTAGAACATTCTTCTATTTATGGACCAATTAATTATTTGGAAAAACAAGGTTATGAAATATCGTATGTCCCTTTAAAAGATGGACTTGTTGATATCAAAGAATTAGAAAAGTTAATTAAAAATGACACTATTTTAATTAGTATTAATGCTGTAAATAGCGAAACCGGTATTCGGCAACCAATAGAAGAAATCGGTAAGTTATTAAAAAAATATCCTAAAGTAATTTTTCATAGTGATGTAACCCAAGCTATTGGTAAAATTGAAATTGATTTAACCAATGTTGATTTAGCTAGCTTTTCTGCTCATAAATTTTTTGGACCGAAAGGTATTGGGGTTTTAATTAAAAAAGAAAACATTGTTTTAACACCATTAATTAGTGGTGGTAAAAGTACTACTATTTATCGTAGCGGTACTCCGGCAACTCCTTTAATCGCCGCTATGGCCAAAGCTTTAAGATTAGCTTATACTAATATAAAAAAAGATAATGAAAAAATAGCTGAATTAAACAAAATAATTCAAGAAAAATTAATTACTTATAATAATGTTTTTATTAATAGTAACAAAAATTCTATTCCGCATATTTTAAATTTTAGTATTTTAGGAATTAAATCAGAAACTTTTATGCATGCTTTAGAAGAAAATAATATATATATATCGATGCAAAGTGCCTGCGCTACTAGAGATACTTCGAGAACTATTCTTGCTTTAACGAATTCTGAAGAAAAAGCTTTAACTAGTATGCGTCTTAGTATTGCTAAAATAACAACTATAGAAGAGGTTAATTACTTTTTAAAATGTTTTGATGAATGTTATAGGAGACGCTTATGAAAAAAATTTTCTTATTGTTTATTTTGTTTTTAATTCCGTTTACAGTAAATGCCAAAGCCGTTGACATTTATTTATTTTATGGTGCAGAATGTAGTTATTGTCATCAAGAGCGTGAATATTTAAATATTTTAGAAAAAAAATATCACGGTAATATTAATGTTCAAGAATATGAAGTTTGGCATAATAAAAAAAATAATAAATTGTTTACTAAAGTACAAAAAGAGTTAAAAGATAAAAATAGTGGTGTTCCTTATACCGTTATTGCAGATACAAGCATTATCGGTTATAAAGAACAAATGAATATGGAAATAGAAAAATTAATTAACGATAATTTGAAAATTAATAAAACTAATACCGTTACTAGCATTTTAAAAAATCAAAAAATAAAAGAAGAAAAAAATAAAGAATTAACTTTTCCTTTTATAGGTAATATTAAAGTTACGGAATTTCCGCTATTTGGGCAAACATTTTTACTAGTCTTATCCGCTATTATTAGTCCTAATGGTTTGTTTGTTTTACTTTTTATGGCAAGTTTTCTTTTAGTTATCAAAAAAAGATATTTATTTTTAATTCCTTTTTTTAGCGCCATTTTATTTATGAATATTTTATTCATTTTAAATATTTTTACTTTAAATAATCTTCTTTTAACAATAATTAAAACAATTATTGCTTTAGTTCCTATTAGTATCGGCGCTTTAATATTAGGTCAATATATGAAACAGATGGAAAATAAAAAAAGTAAATTAGAATTTATTAATAATCATCCGAAAATTTTATTTAGCCTATACTTTGTTTTAGGACTTATTATTAGTTTTATTTTCTATCCACAAACGGCTTCTTATATTAATTTGTTAAATATTAGTATGAATATTAATGACAATATAACTTTTATTTATCCTGTTATATATCTTTTAATATTTATTTTGCTTCTATATTTAATGGTAATTTTATTCAATAAAATATTTCAAAAATTACCAAAAACATATATAAGTAGTTTTATTATTTTAATAATTATTGGTCTTACTTTAGTATTTTGGCCCAATTTATTTATGTTTACTAGCTAGAAAGCTAGTTTTTTTGACAATATTTTTATTTATCTTATTTTATACTTTTAATAGGTGATAAGATGAAAAAATATATGTTTCCCGTTATATTATCTCTATGTATTGGCTCTTTATTTGCTTATTTTCTGATAAATAGTTATGGCAATATTCAAAATATAAGTGTTTCTAAAGGTGCGAGTGAAGTTTATTATTTAAGGTATGGTATTTATCCATCTAAAGAAGAAATGATAAGTAGTATGCAAAATTTTCAACATTATATTTATAATGTTGAAGACAATCAATATAAAACATATATTGGTATTAGTAAAAATAAAAAAAATATTGAAAAATTAAAAGGTTTTTTTGAAAAAAAACAGTATAATACTTATATAGAGACTAAAATTACAGATAACGAAGAATTTTTAACTGTTTTAGGACAATATGATGAAGTTTTAAGTCAAACTGATGATGAAAATGCGATTAATGTTATTTGTAATCAAGTTTTAGCTAAATATGAGGAGATGGTAAATGGTGAATATCAAAATTAAAGAAATACCCAAATTAGATCGGCCAAGAGAGCGCTTAATTAGAAAAGGCAGCAATAGTTTAAGTGATGCTGAAGTGTTAGCTATTTTACTTAAAACCGGTACGAATAATATTTCAGCGATGGATCTTGCTAAAGAAATTATAAAGTGTGCAGGTGGCTTAGAAAACTTAAATAATATAACTTACCATGAACTTTTAAAAATAAAAGGTATCGGAGAAGCTAAAGCTTGTCTTGTTTTAGCATTAATTGAATTTAGTAAAAGAATTAATCAAAAACAAAGAGAAATTATTGGAGAGCGGTTTATTAATCCCGAAATAGTATTTCTTTATTATCAAAATTTAAAAAATTTGGCGCAAGAACATTTTTATTGTCTTTATTTAGATAACAAGAAGAAAATAATAAAAGAAAAATTACTTTTTGTCGGTACGCTTAATTATAGTATGGTTCATCCTCGAGATATTTTTAAAGAAGCTTTTTTGTTAGATGCCGTGTCTATTATATGTGTTCATAATCATCCAAGTGGGGATACTACTCCTAGTCAAAGAGACATTGAACTTACTAATAATTTAATCAAAATAAGCGAACTATTTGGCATTGAGTTTACGGATCATATTATAATAGGTTATAATAGTTATTATAGTTTTTTAGAAAATAATAAAATTTAACTTTGTTTTATTTTAAAAATATTATATAATAATGTAGGTGGTTATATGTATCCGAAAAGAAAATTTGATAGACGATATTTACTTATTTTAATTATTATTATTCTAGCAGTTTTATTAATTGTTTTAAGTGTTGCTTTAAATAAAGAACGCAATTTAAGTTTTCCAGAACAATTAGTTAAAGATGCCGGAACTTTTACTGTGCAAATATTTCAAGCTCCTGTCAATTTTATTAAAGGGATAATTAATGAAACTGCCGAAAAAAATAATATTTATGAGAAATATAAAAATTTAAAAGAAAAAGAAGAGCAAATAGATAAAGTCATTGCCGAAAATGAAAATTTAACGGCGGAAATTAATACTTTAAAAGAGCAACTAGAACTAAATACTATTTTAAGTGATATGGTTTATAAAAACGCAACTATTGTTCACCGAAACATTGGTTATTGGTATGATGATGTGACGATTGATAAAGGGAAAAAAGACGGTATTGAAAAAGGAATGGCGGTAATTAATAGTAAAGGATTAGTTGGAACGGTTATTAAAACTAGTAATTATACTAGTACAGTAAAACTTTTAGGTAATGAACACATGAGTGATAAAATTAGTGTTAAAATAAATGTGAACGGTACTTATGTCTATGGTCTTATTTCTAGTTATGATACAAAAACTAATACTTATACAGTTGAAGGAATAAGTGAAAACACTGATATTCCGGAAAACGCTGATGTGGTGACCACTGGTATGGGCAATGATTTCCCAAGCGGCCTTATAGTCGGCAAGGTTACTAAAGTTACAACTGATCACTTTGATTTATCAAAAGTAGCTGAAGTTAAAAGTTCCGTTGATTTTGATGCTTTAGACTATTTAACTGTTTTAAAAAGGAAAGATAATCATGAATAAGAAAAATATTGCTTTATTAATTCTTTTAGCTTTTTCTTTTATTTTAGAAGGTATTTTTTCTAATTTTATTTCGATACATAGTATTTTATCGCCATTATTTGTTTTAATGAGTTTAATTATTATTTATCCTTTTTTACTTAATAACAAGGAAAGTTATTATAAGATATGTTTTATAGTCGGCCTTTTATACGATCTTATTTATACTGATACGTTAATTGTGCATGCTTTTTTATTTTTAATAATTGGGTTTAAGATTACAAAAATTAATTTGATTTTAGCTAATAATCATATTAATGTAATGGTTATGGCTTTAATAATTATTATTTTATACCGGTTAATTTTATATTGTTTATTACTTTTAACGGGTAATATTAGTTTTGATATTTTTGGTTTGTTTCAAAGTATTTATTTATCATTAGTGGTTAATATAATTTATATTGTTGTTATGAATATGATTACTGATGAAATAAGTTATAGATTTAAAATATATAAAGGTAATTAAAAAAACAGAAATTGTAAATTAAACTACAAAATAATAGTTTATTTTCTTTCTGTTTTTTTGTATGGCTTTTTTTCATCAGTAAGCCCTAAAATATAATCAGTGCTAGTATTATATAATTTCGCAAATTTTATTAAAATTTCATTAGGAATATTTCTTTTACCAGTTTCATAATAGCTATAAGCAGCTTGGGTGATATTTAATTTTTTACTTATTTTTGATTGTTTTAAGTCATTATCTTCCCTTAAATCCTTAAGTCTAAGCATATTTCCAACTCCTTAAGTATATTGTAAATTAAATTTTGTTATATCTTGACTTTTATAACAAAATGTTATAATATGATAATAAATAAAAATACTGGTAATAATAATAGAGGTGATAATATGAGACAAAGGAGAAGAAATAAAATAATTATAATAGCTTTAACTTTAATAGTATGTATGATGGGTGTAGGTTATGCTACATAGTCTTATACAACGAAAATAGTTGAAGTCTTATAATATAAGGCTTTAGTCATATAATTTGTTTGGAATAAATTTACAAAATTTATTCTTTTTTTTACTAATTTATTAAGAAAATATGTTAAAAAATAAAGAATGGGGGAATATACATATGAATAATGAAATTTTAAAAGTTGGGACTTTTTTTAGTGGTATTAGTGCACCTGAAAAGGCATTAGAAAGGTTAAAACAGGAAGGATATATAAAAGATTACCAAGTAATGTTTTTTTCGGAAATTGATAAACATGCGATAAA
>CALVIK010000104.1 GCA_944329545.1 uncultured Bacilli bacterium | reverse complement strand
TTAATTCTGTTACTTTTAATTCAACAACTACATAGCAATTATATTCTATGTTGAATAACAATAAATCAATATAGTTAAAATTTTTACCTATTCTAATTTTATATTCACTTCCGACAAAACAAAACGAATTGCCAAGTTCTTTCATAAAATTTTCGATATCTTCTAAAATTAATTTTTGTAAAATCTTCTCAGATATAGTTTCATAATTATTACTATTTTTAATAATTATTGGATTTTTAACAAAATCAATTACTTTTGATTCTTTTTTATTAATTATTTTACTTTTAGTATCTTCGGGTAATCTTTCATACTCTTTATTTTTAATTCTTTGTCGTAATTGTCTTACTGATAGATTTTGTTCAACGCTTATTTTGATATAATATTCTATTTTATTTAAATCATCAAACCAAATCAACTCGCAATAATGCGTATATGACAATTCGTCCGTCACTGATGGACTTTTTATACTGACTTCATAAAATCTTCTTATATACTTTAATCTTGTAGGAGAATACCCTTTTCCAAATTCATTTGTCAGTTTTATAGAATATTCTTTTATGATTGATTCACCGTAATGTTTACCAGCTTCAAATAATAGTTTTCCGACATTATAGTAAGTATTTAAATCACTTTTATTTATTGAATAATTCTTTACTTTTCTGTTTATTTCATTATTTATTAATTCATTCTTTATCTCAGTATAATAATTCATATTACTCCTTTCTATGGTGCACAGGTTTCTATCTCTAATTTATTATTTTTTATTTTAAACATAATACTCCCATCTTGATCTGTTCTATAAATTTTAGAATCATTTAAATTTTGTAATACACTGTCATTAGGATGACCATATCTATTATTCTTACCAACACTAATAATTGAATATTTAGGATTAATCACACCAACAAATTCTTTTCCAGTGCTTGTCTTACTTCCATGATGACCTACTTTTAATACATCAATATCTTGTATATTATATTTTTCTATTAAATCTTCTTCTACTTCTACTCCTGCATCTCCCATAAATAAAAATTTATGACTATTTAATTTAGTATAAATAACAGACGAGTTATCATTTTCATTACCATAGTCTTTATTATTTAAAAAATATAATTTGTTATCATCTATATTTAATTCTTTAATACATGAATAATATGGTATTTTCTTTTTGTCTAAAACTTTTATCAAATCTTGTTCTAATTCATTAAACTCACCACAATTAAATATAACTTTATCTACTTTAAAATTATTTACTAAGTTTATTGCTTCTCCCATATGATCGTAGTCTCCATGAGTTATAATCAAATAATCAAGAGATTTAACACCTTCGCTTTTTAAATAAGGTAAAATGATGTTTTTGCTTAAATCATAAGGTTTTTGGTCAAAAGTAAGTTCCCCACCTGTATCGATCAAAATATTTCCTTTATTATGTGGGAGCGCTAAAAAGAAAGAATCGCCTTGCCCAACATCAATCATCGTTAAAGAAGCTTGCTTATTAAAATAATTAACATTCGTATGTAGCAACAAAACACAAACTAAAATTAAAAAAGGAAAATAGTTTTTTTGACTCATTTTATAAATTACTAAAGTAATTAATAAATAATAAAAAAATATCATATAAATATCAATATGTTTTAAAATTATAATATAATTATCAACATTACTAATATATAAAGATAAATTTTCCATACAAATGCATAAATTAAAGAAAAAATCATCTAATGGTTTTACTAATAATAAAATTAAAGATAGTGGATATATCACAAGTGAAACAAGCGGAACAAAAATTAAGTTAATAAATGGTGATAGTAAATTAATGTAATGAAAATTATATATTAATATTGGCATACTTGCTAAAAAAGCTATAAGACTAATAACAAATGTTTTTAATAAATAGCCTTTTGTTTTACTAAAATAATCTTTAAAAAGTATTAAGTAAAAACAAATAATAAACGAAAATAAAAAACCAATATTCATAATCATAAAAGGATTATATAGCAAATATCCACTAGCAATTAATAAAAGCAAATAAATGGTTTTTACTTCTAATTTTATTATTTTATTTATGGTTAAAATAACAAATAATAAAGTTGCTCTTACAATAGGCGGTAAAAAGCCGGTTAAAAACATATAAAAAAGTAAAAGAAAAATAACGAGCAGATAATTAAAATTTTTATTTTTAAAAAATATATTTAAAATAAAAAGTAAAATCAACGATAAAATAGTTATTTGGGAACCCGAAATTGCTAGCAAATGACTAATGCCATTAATTTGATAGCTTTCATATATTTTATCGCTAATATCATCGTCAATGCCCAAAATAAAAGCATTTAAATATTTATAACTTTTATATTCTTGAAGATAGCTAAGAAGTTTATTTTTAACTATATAAAGGCCTTCATCTTTATCAATAACTTTAATATTATCAGCGGTCATTTGCCAATATATTTTTTGGCTTTTTAAATAATTTTGATAATTAAACAAATTAAAAACAGTATTTTTTTTAGGTTTTTTAACAGTTCCGGTTACTTTTATTTGATTGCCAAGTTTTATCTTTAATTTATCATAATAGTAAACTATAATTTTTTCTTTAGCTTTTAAAATTAATTTATAACCATCATCTATTTTCGTTATTTCAGTAACCTCACCGCTTATTACTTTAGTGTTTTCACTATAATAGCTAAAAGGTTCTTTTTGTACACAATAAGCAGTATTAATAAGTGTTATTAAAAAAAGAAAAACAATAAGCTTAGATAGTAATATCGTCTTTGATTTTTTCATAAGTAGCTTCTCCAATGCCAGAGACATTTTGAATTTCTTCGATGTTTTTAAATTTGCCATTCGTATTACGATAGCCAATAATAGCTTTGGCTTTAGTTTCACCAATACCATCTAATAATTGCAATTCTTCTAAACTAGCAGTATTAATAGATATTTTACCAGTTAAAGTTTTTTCTTCACTTTTTATTTCTTTTTCCTTTGAAGAAGTTGCTGATTCTTCCTTTTCAATACAAGCATCGTTAACTTCCGGACATTCACATGGTGGACAAACTTGGTTTTGTTTTGTTAATTCCTCTTTAGTATAAATGGTAATTACCATTTCATCACTAACTTTTTTACTTAAATTTATTAGACTAGTGTCGGCATTTTCTTTAAGACCGCCAGCTTTATTAATAACATCAATAACTCTATCTGTTTTATTCATTTCAAAAACACCAGGAGTGTTAACCGCGCCTTTAATATCAACTTTAACTTTTGTTTCTTTAGAAATTTTATTATTTTCTTTTTCTTCAGTTTTACTTTTGGGCTCTATTTGTTTTTCTTGACCATTAACATCAAAAGTTAAAAACAAAAATATAACAATAACAACAAAAATAAAAACAGCTTCAACTTTATTATCTTTAATTTTTTGAATTATTTTTGTCATATCCCTCCTTCCTGGTTATCTCTATATAATATTATAGAATAAAAAAAAGAAAAACCCTTTTAAAATTCAAAAAAAAACAAAAAAATTAATGCATATTTTTTTGTAAACCTTTTAAATCATTAGTTAATCCTTCTTTGAAAACTTGATCGGTAACGGCCATTAAAGCAATTTGAAAATCAGCGTCTAAATTTTCATGATGATTTTTACGATATTCTTGAAACCAGCTAACTACTTTAGCCGTGATATTTTCTTCCATACTAGCACTTTTATTATCAATGTTTTGACTGCGAACATAAACATCGACATATAATTTTCGTTTTGAATAATCTAAATCCGGCCAAGCTATAAAAGAGGATAGTAAACATTCACGAAACTCTTTTAGCTTACTTAGTTTTTTACCTCTTAAAGTACAAAATTCTTTAGTTTTTATAAAACCTTGCATAATTTGTACAGCTTCTTCTAATTTTTCGTTTAATTCTATTGGAAATCTTTGACTCATTTGCTGAATAAAATCACTACCTAAAATATTTTCATACTGTATTTGCCAAATATTTTCATTATGATCGTGTAAATGTTCATTTAAGATTACATCAAGTTTTTCATCTTTCATCCATATCCCCCCATAAAATACTTATATTTTAACATTATTTTAAATTAAAAGCTAGACTTTTACTTTTATTTTTTGGTTTTTTGTTTCAATATTTATTCTTTGAACAATTGCTAAGGCAGCAATTAACGATAAAACGAAACTACCACCATAACTAAAGAATGGCAGTGGTACTCCGGTAAGTGGAATAACCCCCAAAAGACCGCCTAAATTGATAAAGATATGCGCAAATAAATAACACCCAATACCGTAAGCCATATAGCGTCCCCTTAAAGTCGACGCTTCCGAGGCAATTTTAAAAATACGCCATAAAATAATTGCATAACCGACAAATATAATAATAGATTTTATTCCATTTTCTTCGGCTATAATGGCAAAGACACTATCAGTATGCGGTTCGGGAATATAAGAATATTTTTGCTTGCTTTTTCCAAGCCCTAACCCATTTATGCCACCTTCATTAATAGCAATAAAACTATTACATACTTGATATCCACCTTTTTCATAATTAGAACATGGATCTAAAAAGGATTCAAATCTTGAAAGACGGGCATCATTTAAAATATAACCTTGACGATAATAAGTTATTAAAAGCGCTAATGCTAAAACGACAAAAAACAAAAAAATCATTTTTATTTTATCTATTCGAAGAAAAGGTCCCGCTAAAAACATCATTAATGTAATAAAACAAATAATTAAAAGTGTTCCAAAATCTTGTTGCAGAAAAACTAATAATGGAATAATTGCCGCAATAACAATAATAACACCAATTGTATTCCATCTATTAACATTAATTGTTCTAAGTTTTCGATAGTTTTTTTCAAATAAAATGGCTAGTAAACATATTAAAATTGGTTTAGAAAATTCACTAGGCTGGAGGCTAATAAATTTTAAATCTATCCAGTTCCTAGAACCACTTAAAGCTTCAAACGATAAAGCCCACAAATTAAGTAAAATTGCTACTACAAACAGCACCCAAATTAAAAATTTATAATACTTCGTATCTGTTTTTAAAATAAAATAAGCACAGACAAGCCCCGCTAAAATAAAAATAAGCTGTCTAAAGAAATAATAATAAATAGATACATCATAATTGACTACGGCGGCGCGCGATGATGCCGTAACAATATTTAATAAACCAAATGCAAAGAAAATAATAGAAATTATTAAAAGTGGTTTATCCATATCTCGAAAAATTTTGCGAATACTAATACTTGCCTCTTTCATATTTTCGCTCCTATCATATAACTATGATACCACATTATTAATAATTTTTAAACTTTTAAGAAGAAAAAATATAAATTAGGTATTTTTAATAACCGATTTTATCCAACTATAATACAATATACCAGAGGGAGGTTATATATGTATTACTACGGTGGATACCAAGGTTATGGTTGCGGTAACCCTTGTTATGGTTATCAAGGCGGAGGCTATGGCACTGGTTATGGCGCAGCTATTATCTTAGTTTTATTTATTTTATTAGTCATTATAATCGGCGCAAAAGCATTTGATTGCCGTTAAAAGCATTAGCATTTTTATGTGCTAATGTTTTTTAAATAATAAAAGTAGTATTATCAATAAAAGTATAATTTGTTTTATATCTAAGTTCGCGCACTAATTTGAATAAAGCCATATCTTTACCTTTACATTCTAACATAATATCGATATCTCTATTAAAAGGTTTTAATATTTCTAAAAATTTAATAAATTCATTGACATCAATATATTCAGCATGGCTTCTTTTTTCTTTTAAATTTTTTGGCGAAGAAAAATGCATTTTTGGTCTTTCAGTCCCCCAAGTATTTAAAATATCTAGCAAATAGTCTTTAATGTCTTCTTGATTATTATGACATTTATAATGATGATAATCTAAAACCATCGGTACTTTTAATTTTTTAGCTAAATTTAAAGTGTCCAAAACATTAAAAACTTTATCATCATTTTCAATAATTATCATTGATTTTATCGTTTCATTTAATTTTTGAAAATTTTCCGCAAATCTTTGTATAGCAGCTTTTTTATCATCTACTCCACTGCCAATATGCAAGACCATTTTTCCTTTAACTCCTAAAAGCTTAAATATTTGTTGATGATGATTTAAAACATTAATGCTGTTTTTTAAAACTACGGGATTTTTGCTATTTAAAACAAGGAAAGGATCAGGATGAGTATCTATTCGCATTTCATATTTTTTAATTAACCTTTTTAGTTCTTGCCATTTTTTTAAATACAGTTTATCATAAGCAAAATTAACATTAGGATGCGTTGCTAAAGGCACTAAATTAGAAGTTAAACGGTAAAAATGAATATCATTCTTGTAATTGTAAATTAAAATTTCTTTTAACTCTTCTAAATTTTGTTTTAATACTTCTTTTAATTTCTTATTCCCATAACCCTTTTTCTGATAATTTGTATAAGTTACTGTTTTACTTGCACTTTTGTTAATAGTTAAGGAAATACAAGCGTAACCAAGCCTTACTTGCATATAATCACCAATATTAATATGGCTTTTTTTTCTCAAAATATTAAATTTGACATTATACTTGTCATAATATATAATAATTTTAAAAAAAAAACGGTTATCTTTTAAAAAATTTTTTTCTTTAATTTAAAAATATGATAAAATATTATAGATGGAAGTGATATTATGTTTAAAGAACTTAATATTTTAGACGAAAAAAATAAAACTTTACGAAAAATAAGTAAAGAAGTCTCTTTACCCTTATCAAGTGAAGATAGAAAGACAATTCAAAAAATTATTAAACAACTCACTTATAGTCAAATACCGGAATATGAAGAAAAATATCATTTAAGACCAGGTATGGGGCTAGCTTTCCCACAACTCGGAATGCTTAAAAGAATAATTGTTATTGTTCACGAATATGAAGACGGTAAATTTAAAAATTATGTCGTTGTCAATCCTAAAATAATTAGTCACTCAGAAGAAATAATTGCTTTAGAAACTGGTGAAGGATGTCTTAGTGTCAATAGAGATGTTGAAGGCCATGTTCCAAGATATGCTAGAGCGACGATTACTGGTTTTAATCCTGATGGGGAAAAAATAAAACTTCGCGTAAGAGAAGAATTAGCTGTGGCTTTTCAACATGAAATTGATCATTTAAATGGAATTTTATTTTACGATCACATCGATAAAAACCATCCATTTTTTAGTGAAAATGAAATTAGATTAATCTAGAGGTGAAATTATGAAAAAAGCTTTTAAATATATTATATTAATTATATTAGCAGCTTTAGCTAGTATTGCTATTTTTGAATTTATCGAAGCCAATAGCCCAGTTGAAGTTGAAGACGATATATTAGTATATCAAGACAATTTAGAAAAAAGTTTTTTAGAAAATACTAATTATACAATTGATAATCCAAAAGTTATTTTAAACCCTTATGAAAATTCACCACTGACAGCTTTAATAATTTTTGAAACAAGTGATCTGACAACACCAACTATTACAGTTCAAGGAAAAGATAATGCCAAGGATTTAACACATACTTTTATTCCTAATAAGGTTCACATTTTGCCTATTTATGGTCTATATCCTGATTATGAAAATAAAGTTACGATAAGTGTTAGCGGAATGGAAAAGGAAATTACGATTAAAACAGATCCTTTACCTAAAAACTTTTTAAAAACTGAGCTTAAAGATGACAGTTTAAATAGCGATGAATTTTACTTTATCACTCCTGAAGATAAAAAATATACAATCGCATATGATAGTAATGGTGAGGTTAGATGGTATTTACTTGGTGATTATAAATGGGAAATACAACGATTAAATAATGGCCACCTTTTAATTAGCAACGACAAACTTATTAATCAGCCATACTATTCAAAAGGATTAATGGAAATTGATTTACTTGGCAAAATATATTATCAATATGATATTAAAGGTGGATATCATCATACTACACTAGAAATGCCAAATGGTAATTTCTTAGTTGCTTCTAACAATTTTAACGATGGTACTGTCGAAGATTATGTTGTTGAAATTGATCGCAATACAGGAGAGATTGTTAAAGAACTTAATTTACATAAATTACAAAATAATAACAAAGAAAACTGGTTAGGATTAAATAGTCTTCATTATGACAATAAAACAAATTCCATAACCTTAGCTGGCGAAAACGCTAATTTACTAGCTAACATTGATTATAAATCAGGAGAAATTAATTGGTTAATTGGCGATGAAAAAGACATTCCAACGCAATATCAAAAATATCTTTTAGATACTAGTGATATTAGTTTGCCTAATAAACCGCAGTCTTTAAAAATCATTAATAATTCTATAAGTTTTATTAATACTAAAGATGATGGCTTATATTTGACGATGTATGAAGTTAAAAACAAAAAAGTTAATTTACTAATGGAAGAAAAAATTTCTAGTGAAAAAGGTAATGCTAATATAAATGTCACTGATGAAAACAATTATACTTTAACTGTCAATAATTATTTTGAAGATAACACTGATGATAAAAAATTAAAAATAACAACTAATTCTACTTTATATAATATTGCGAAACTTAGTTTATATGCTAATGACACATATACATCTGGTGCTGGAACAAAATTAGGTTCACTAGGAATTACTGAAACTATTAAAAATATCTCTGTCCTTCTTCATAAAACCGATAAAAATATTATCGATAAATACGATTTAAAATTTGTTAAAGAAGCTGATCGATTAGTTGTTACAGGAACTTTTAATAAAAAAGACGATGTGCAAATTATTCTTGACAACTTCTTAACTAAACGAACTTATGATGTGACTGTTTCTAATACACCTTATAAAAATAATGAAAAAAATGGTAAAGTTACGGTTTCTAAATATATTAATGACGATGATATTTATGGTAAATTTTATATTTATATTCGCATCAATGATGTTAATTATAAAATTTGGAAATATGTTAGATTTTAAAAAAACCTATAAAGCATTTTTACTTTATAGGTTCTTTTATTAACTCTTTAGTTAATTTTTCTATTCTCTCTTCATCCTTTTCGATTAATTTTTTTTCATAATTATCATCATAAGCATCTATTAAAAATTTAACAGCGCATATTGTTGGAACTATAACCAAAAATTTATGATTATTTTTCTTTAAAATATATCTAGTTCCTAAACTAATGCCAGCCATTAACAACTTGAAATTACGCCGATATTTATATTTGGTTTTTTTATTCATAGTACCTTTCCTTTCGCGAAGTATTATAATACAAAAATTTATTTTCGTCAATTAATATTTTCTAAACTAACGCTAACAAGGCGACTAACTCCAGACTCTTGCATAGTAATACCATATAAAACATCGACATATTCCATTGTAACTTTTTTATGAGTAATAATAATAAACTGTGATAAATTTTTTAATGAAGTAACATATTTGCCAAAAGTATCGACATTAGCTTCATCTAAGGCTGCTTCAACTTCATCTAAAATACAAAATGGTGCAGGTCTGGCTTTTATAATGGCAAATAATAAGCTAATAGCCGTCAAGGTTTTTTCCCCACCTGATAAAAGCGAAATACTACCTACTTTTTTACCTGGAGGACTAGCTACTATTTCAATACCCGTTTCTAATAAATTATTAGGGTCTGTTAATTTTAAGTTAGCGTGACCTCCTTTAAATAATTCTTTAAAGGTTTTCGCAAATAACTCATTAATGATTTTAAAAGATTCTTTAAATTCACGAACCATTACTTTATCCATTTCGTCAGCTATAGTAATTAAAGTGTCTTTGGCTTTTAACAAATCTTCTATTTGTTTACTTAAAAAGTTATAGCGTTGCTCTAATTCATCATACTCTTTCGGTGCTGTTAAATTAACTTCTCCAAGTTCTTTAATTTTTCGTCTAAGCGTTGTAACTTTATTTTTAGCTATATTATAATCAATTTCTAATTTATATCTTGATCTCGCATTTTCATAAGACATACTATATTCTTCACTTAAAGTAGCTAACAGAGTATCTAACTTAACATCTAATCTATTAACACTAACTTCTAATTCTTTAAGTTCATTGTTTTTATTATTTAAAATTTTATTGTCTTGTTTTACTGATAAAGCATATTCTTCACTAGCTTTACTAACTTCTTCTTTATTTTTTAATAGCACATCTAATTTTTTTAAAGCTTCACTCTTTTCTTTTACAGCTTCATAATATTTTTTTATAACAGCTTCTTCTTCATCAGACAAAACACCATCTAAAAGATTTTTCATCCCGCGAATATCTAACTGTATTTTTTCTAAATTGCTTTTTGCTAATTTTATTTTTTCTTGTTTATTTAAAATATCATCATTAAGTAATCTTTTTTCTTTATTAAGTAAATATAATTTATCTTCGTTTGACTTTAATTGATAATCAATTTCATTAATTTTATTTTCTTTGCTTTTAATATTTTCAATGACTTTGTTAAAATCTTTTAAAAGATTTTCTAATTCATATTTTTCACTAATAATATTATGCGTACTTACCGCTTTACCACCAGTCATTGAACCGCCAACATGAATAATTTCTCCATCTAAAGTAACTAAACGATAACGATAATTTATCTCCTTGGCAATTTCAGTAGCATTATCAATATTATCAGTTACAATAATATTACCTAAACAGTTACCTACAATATTATCATATTTTTCACTGTTTTTAACTAAATCTTTAGCAATACCAATATAGCCTTTACAATTTTTTAATCTATTTAAAATGACTTGTTCAATATATTTTCCTTTAATAATATTAAGCGGAAAAAAAGTCGCCCGACCGATGTTTTTAAGATAACCCATAGCCTCTTTAGCACTTTTTTCATCGGAAGTAATAATATAATTACTAGCATAACCCAAAGCCGTAGTAATAGCTTTACTGTATTTTTCTTCAGTATCAACTAAATTACCAAGCGCATCATGGATTCCACGAAGTTTAGGATTATCTAAAACAGCTTTTACAGCTTTAGGTAAAGCCCCACCATTTTCAATACTACTTATTAGATTATCTCTTTTAATTTTTAAACTATTTTGTTTTCTAATTTCACTAGTTAAAGCAAATTCTAATTTGTTTTTTTCTGTTTTCGTGTTTTTTATTACTTTATTTAATTCATTTTCTTTAACCGTTAAATTTTCTATTTGTTTATTAATATTAATAATATCTGTTTCTATATTATTAATTTCATTTTTTGTTTGTAATTCATTTTCTGTTAGTTCAAGTAAATTTTGATGAATCTTTGTATCCGATACTTGATATTTTTGTCTTTCGGTAATTATGTTTTTTTGACCGTTTAATTTTTCTACTTTAGTTGTCAACTCTAAAACATCATTTTGCGTATTTTTTATAGCATTTTCAATTTTAATAAGTTCATTTTTATACTTTTCAATTTCTACTTCATTTTGCGTATTTAGTGTATTTAATTCTAATAATTCGTTATTTAAAATATCAATTTTTTCTTTACCGGCTTGATATTCATAATTAATGTTTGTAATTTCTTCCGTTATTAAAGCTATTTCGATGTTTTCTAATTCTTCTTGATATTTTTTATAATTAAGGGCTTTTTCTTTAGCTTCTTTTAACGGCTCTATACGACTTTCGAGTTCTTTGACGATATCGCCTACTCTATTTATATTATTATTCGTTTTATCGAGTTTTCTTAAAGCTTCTTCTTTTCTTCTTTTATATTTTAAAACTCCAGCTGCTTCTTCAATAATAACTCGTCTATCTGCTGGCCGGCTACTAATAATACTTTCTATTTTTCCTTGCGAAATAATATTAAAACTTTCTTTAGCTATTCCACTATCTAAAAGTAAGTTACTAATATCTTTGAGTCTTACTTTGTTTTCGTTTAAAAAATATTCATTAGTTCCATCCCGATAAACGCGTCTTTTTATTTCTACCTCATCATATTCTAATGGTAAAAAATGATCGGTATTGTCAAAAATTAAAGAAACAACCGCGACATTCATAGGCTTTCTACTTTTACTTCCCGAAAAAATAACATCACTCATGGTTCCATCACCACGCAGTGATTTTACTGATTGTTCGCCTAAAACCCATCTAACAGCGTCAACTACATTACTTTTGCCACTACCATTAGGGCCTACAATTCCCGTCAATCCTTTATCTAATTTAATACTAATATTATCAGCAAATGATTTAAAACCTCTTGCTTTTATTTCTTTTAAGTACATATTATCACCTTTTCAACTATACAGTATTTTTTGTTATGCGAATTAATTAATCAAAAGATTAGTTAAAATATCGATGATTCTTTCTCCTAAATCTTGAAAATAATAAATTTTGTCACGCCAAAATTTATTTTTGGCTTTTGATAAATTTATTTTTATTAAACAATCATCATTAATTTTTTTTACTATAATATCATTCGTATACCTTTGGTATTTTGTTTGAATTATTTCTAATTCTTCTTCAGTAAATTTACCATATAAATATAAATTATCTTTAGTTATTAAAGTACTTTGTAAAATAAAATGACGCATAAATTTTTTAGCATATTCAAAATTACAAATAACTGTATTTAATCTTTTTTTACCAAATACTTTTTTTAATTTTTTAATATTGACTTTCTTCCTATGACCAGCAAATGATAATTTACTAGTTTTTTTGGCTTTATTATTTTCTAACAAAAAGCAAGTTAAAATTTTGTCATTATTATTTATCTTATCAATTATTTTTTCGTTTTCAAGACCAATACCAAGTAAGCTCCCCTTTAAATTATCGACAATTTTTATTAATTCTTTATCCATAAACAACACCATTACAATTATACTATATTTTTCAAATAAAAAAAAGTTTTCGACAAAAAGAAAGCTATAAATTTCATGGCGGTATTAAAAAATCTTCAAATTAATTTATAAAATAATACCTCGCTAAAGTGAGGTATTATTTAAAAAAAACTATGATTTTTCTTTTAAAGTTATATAATCATTTTCTAATTTAGATATATCGTTTGGACTCATAAACACCAAAACAGAATTTTCATATTTTAAGAGTTTAGAAGCTTCATTTATATTTATTTTTTCGGCATTTGGCAGTTCTTTTAATAAATCTTCTGCCCTAATATTATAATCTTCTTGTTTTTCTCTAGCTGGATGAATTTCCATAATATATGTTTTATAATCTTTTAAAAATTCTATATACTCGTCTTTAAAAGCCTGTGTTCTACTAAAAGTATGAGGCTGAAAAACAATTACAATATCTTTATGAGGATATTTTTGTTTTAACGCTTTTAATGTTGCCTTCATTTCAGCTGGATGATGAGCATAATCATCAATAAGAATATTAGAGCCTACTACTTTTTCTGAAAAACGCCTTTTTGCCCCGTTAAAAGTCTTTAAAGACTTAGCAACCTCTTTAGCCTCAAACCTTTCATAATAACAAAAACTAATAACCGCTAAAGCATTTAAAAGTTGATGTTTACCATAAAAAGGTAAATCAAAATGACCATAATAATTTCCTTCAATAAAAACATCAAAAATAGTACCATCTTCATTATAAAATACATTTTTTGCCTGAATATCATTATCTTCATCTAGCCCGTAATAAAAAATAGATTCTTCAACTTCTAAACTATGGGTATATGAATCATCACCACAGGCAATAACCATTTTCAAAGCCGTATTAGCATACTCTTCATAAGCACTAACTACATCAGTTATATCTTTAAAATAATCCGGATGATCATAATCAATATTTGTAATAATCGCATATTCAGGTTTGTATTCTAAAAAATGCCTTTGGTATTCACAAGCTTCTAAAACAAACCATTTGTTTTCTTTTAAGGCAAAACCCGAACCATCCCCTATCAAGTAATTTGCCCCTACTAAATCATTTAAAACATGCGCCAGCATAGAACTAGTCGTTGTTTTACCATGACAACCTGCTACAGTTACTAATTTAAACATCTTAGTAATTTTTTTAATCATTTCTTGATAAGTATATATTGGCAGTTCTAAAGCTAAAGCAGCCTTTATTTCTTCATGATCATCTTTAAAACTATTACCTTTAACGATATACATACCTTTTTTAATATTATTTTTATTAAATGGTAAAATTCTAATATTTCTCTGTCGTAATCCTTCTTCGGTAAAACATTCTTTTTCAATGTCACTTCCCATAACTTCATAACCCAAGTCATGTAAAACGCAGGCTAAAGCACTCATGCCAGACCCTTTAATTCCTATAAAATAAAACATTTTATTCCCCCTAACTTATAAAATCAATTAAATATGGCCCTAAAATTAGTAGCATAATAAGTGGTACAATAAATATAACCGAAACAATACTAACTTTATTAGGAATTTTATTAATTTTACCTTTAATATCTAAAATTTTCTTTTCCCTTAAAAAATCTATTTGATTATACATTGTCTCTAAAATACTATTACCAAATTGACTAGTACCTGTAATATTTAAAATAATATTGTTGATAGCTTCTGATGGAATTCTTTTTTTCATATCTTCTAAAGCTTCCATTAAACTTTTACCAAAATCCATTTCAAATAGGGCTTTTTTAAATTCATCAGATATCTCGCTATCAACATTATCACAAGTAACTCTTAAAGACTGTTCTAAATTACGACCTGATTTTAATGTAAGTGTTAATATTTCAAAAAATTCTAAAGCTTGATAATCAAGTTTTTCTATTCGCTTTTTAATAGGCCAAGATATCAAAAAATAATAAAAACCATAGTAATATATTATAGTAATAAACGGTGCATAAATATAACCATTTTTAAAAATTATTAAAGCTAAGATAAAAACTAAAATTGAAGTAACAACTCTTAAATTTAAAAATTTTTCGGTTGTTATATTCGCATCATTACCAAGAAAAGTTATTTTCTTATCGATTTCTTTTATATCTTTTTCACGATATATTTTTCGAATAAATTTATTTTGTGTATTCATTTATATCACCACCTTCATTATTCTTCTAACGACAATAACAAATAAAGTATAATATATTATCATCAAGCCTAATAAAATTAAACCTAAATCTGTGGTGACAAATGGCAAGAAGTAAGATGGTGATATAATACTTATCATTAAGACAAAGATAAACGGAATAGCTAATAAAATATACACAATAAGTCGGCTACTACCAGTTAATGAAGCGAGTTCTAATCGAAGTTTTTTCTTATCAAATAAAGTTTTTTCAATTGAAGAAAATACTTCGATAATATCACCTCCAGTTTTATTTAAAACAGTAAGTGAGGCGGTTAGGTAATTGACTTCATCTATTTTTACTCTATCCGCAAATCTTTTAAAAATTATCTCTATATCTAAACCATAAGAAAGTTCTAAACTCATTTTCTTAAATTCGTTGGCGATAACGCCTGTAAGTTCTTCCCCAACAATTGTGATAGCCTGCATAATATTTTTACCAGCTTTAAAAGCATTATTCATAATAATAATAGCTGATAATAAATCATTTTCAATTATTCTTTTATACGCTTTATATTTGACAAAATAAACAATATCCGGAAGGAAAAAGCCAACTAATAACGGAAGTCCTATTTCGTAAATTTCCATTAATTTCATTTGCACTACATCAGAAATAAAAGCAACTAAAAGAAGAAGCAAAGCCATTATTATCTTAAGTGCTAGAATGTTCATGCCAGTTTTATGGTTTTCACTAATAGCTGTATATTTATCTAATTTTTTAGCGTATTTTCCAGCAAAAACGGATTTTTCTAAAATATTAGCAAGCTTGCTATTTAATTTTTGATATTGACTTACAAAAATATCCATTAACGATGTACTATGACCTTTTTTAGGGGACAAAGCATACTGATCAATTCTTTTTTCTAATTTTAATAATTTTTTAAACCGAAAAACAATTAAAGTTAGAAACAAAAGGCAAATTATTAAAAACATTTGAATAACAATTAATGTATAATCATTATTTATAATTTCCACATCGACTACTTGCGAAGTTTCATTGCCAGCTCTATCAGATACCGTATATATTAATTTTTGCATTCCCAGTTCATTAGTATTTAAAGTATTAATATTACTAGTAACTTTGCTAGTGACATCCCCATCATAATTGTCATAAGCCAAAACATTTTGGACAATTTCATCATCTTGGGCGATTTTTAATACTGCCTTATCGACTTGAATAACCGGAGGTTCTTTGTCGATAAGATAATTACCACTTTGGACAGTTGTTGTTTTATTATTGCTATCAACCATATTTAAAACTATTTTATAAGTTCCTGTATCTTTAAAAGTTATAGTTTTAGCTTCAGCATTAAGTACTTGATTTTCGATTTCTACGATATTGTTTTTATAAACTGTATAAGTATAATGTTGGGTGCCTAAAACAGGTGAAAAAGTAACGGTAATATCACTATTTGTTGGCACATCAATATTATTTATACTAAAATTACTATTTTCACCCATTTTTTCACCTCTATTCAAATAAATCTTTTAAATCATCAATGCCTTTTGATTTAATTTTGGCATATACTTTTGGCGTGTACTTATGTTGGAAAAATTCTCCAACAACATCGCCATTTTCTAAAACTCCAGTTTGTTTATAACTAAATATTTGTTTTAACTTTATTTCCCCGTTTTCCATACCTACTATTTCATCGATGCTAACAACGCGTCTTTTTCCGTCAGAAAATCTTTGCATTTGCACAACAATATTAATAGCGTTTTCAACATATTCGCGGATTGCGATTACCGGTATTTCAATACCATTCATTAAAACCATAGTCTCTAAACGATTTAAAGCATCAGCAGGGCCATTGGCGTGCATCGTTGTCATACTTCCATCATGACCGGTATTCATAGCTTGCAACATATCAAAAGCTTCTTTTCCTCTAACTTCTCCAACAATTATTCTATCGGGACGCATTCTAAGGGAATTAATTACTAAATCACGGATTGTAACACCGCCTGTACCTTCATAACCTTCATTTCTAGTTTCTAGTGAAACAACATGAGTTTGATGTAATTTTAACTCTGCCGCATCTTCAATCGTAATAATACGCTCATCAGAAAAGCAGAAAGAAGATAAAACATTTAATAATGTTGTTTTTCCACTACCAGTTCCACCTGATACAATAATATTAAGTTTTGCATGAACACAAGCTTCTAAAAACCTTGCCATATCTGGTGTTAAAGTACCAGTTCTTAAAAAATCATCAATATTAGCTAGTTCAGCTTTAAATTTTCTAATTGTCAAAACTGGTCCTTTAATTGATAATGGTGGTAAAACAGCATTAAGTCTTGAACCATCTGCCAATCTCGCATCAACCATTGGATGCGCAATATCAATAGTTCTACCAAGTGGTTGAATTAATCTTTGGATAACTCTGACAATATGATCGTCATTTATAAAACTAACACTACTATCTTTAATAATATGGCCATTAAATTCAATGTAAATTTGATCTTTTCCATTAACCATTATTTCCGTAAGTTCATCATCTTTTAAAAGTTCTGTAAGTGGACCATAACCATTAATTTCATTTTCAATTAAATTTTGAATATAACTGCGCTCTTCCAATGACAAATCATAACCAGTAATTATTTGATCAATCTGCGCTTTAACAAAGTCATCCATTGTTTCATGTGATTTAATATTGTTATCAATTAAGCTTTGTATGATTTCATTCCGCAATTTTTCTAATAACTCTTTATTCGGAAAAGCATCATAATCATCGTGAGTTTCCGTAATTTTTGTTTCTAAATTAACATCAAATTCATCGATAAATTTTTTTGCCATGTTTCTCACCTTCTTAATTTAATAAATCATCAACCATTATTTTAATTATTTTATCTTGTCTACTAGCATCTGGCAAACTACCTTCAAGGACATTTTTTTGAATATATCTATTATAGTCTTTACGCGGAAGTAAATAGTCAACCTCTGTGCCAATAACATTACGAACATCATACTTATTGTAACCATTAACACTAAGGGCGCTATTTAAAACTATTTTATAATTGGTTTTTTCCATATCTTTATAAATAGACATCATTGTCTTCATATTTCGCATATTGACAACATCATTTGTCATAACATAAACAATGTAATCACTTAAGTCCATACTAACGAGCTTAACTGTATCAACCACATGATTAGTATCAATTAAAATAACATCGTAAATATGAATCAATTTTTTTATTAAAATTTCGATATATTTTACATCAATTTTACTAATACTACGCGGATCAACGGGAGCTGGTAAAATATCAATAAACTCATTATAATTTTTAATATATTTATTAACGCCATTAAAAGTATTTGACATTAAATCGGCAGCAAAATTAAAAATGTTACTTGCATTATCAACTTTTAAAAGCATGGCAATACCGCCAGTATATAAATCAAAATCAGCAATTAATACTTTTTTCTTTTGGCTAGCTATTTCACTAGCTAAAGAAAGCGTTAAAGTACTTTTTCCAACTCCTCCTTTAACGGAAGTTATGGTAATTATTTTTGCATTTTTTAAAGCCATAGTCCACCTTCTATTCTTTTTTTATAATTATTTTTTTATCATCCAAATAACCTATATAACTAATATCAATTTGGTAATTTGTATCAATGATATTAGTAAATATGCTATTTACTTTTTTACTTACTTTTATTTTTATTACTTTATCTTTAATATTAATTTGTTTTTGTCCATCGACATTACTATTTAATAACATAGTTATTTTATTTGAGATATCTTCATCATCTAAATGTTTTAGGCCATATTTTATAGTATTTTTTACTTCATCTTCATATTTGTTTTTTTGAACTAAAAAGTTTCCCATATCAATCGCAACAGCGATTAAAAATAATATTACAGGAAGTAAAATAACGAATATAGCTAATGTTTGACCTTTGTTATTCATGGCTAGCCTCTTTATAAACATTTTTTTCAGTTTTTATTTTAAAATTGTGTCCTAAAACATTACTAAGTATTGGGGCATTTACTTGTACTTTATCTTCGAGGATAATTTTTTCAAAATTACCATTGGGTTCTATTTTATAACTAATATTTTCTTTAGATACATAAGCAGCTATTTCTTTAGTTTGATTATTTTCATATAATTCACTAATTATAGATAAATCATTATTTAATTCATATTTTTTAATAAAGATATTGCCAATATCTATTAAAGCTACAAAGATTAACAATAGTATTGGCACTACTAAAATAAACTCTATTAATGCTTGCCCCTTATCGTTCATACTATCACGCTACCTATCATAATAAATTATATCAAAAATTCATTACAATAACAATATTTTTAGAAAAAAATATCTAGCATTGCGCTAGATTTTTGTTATATAAAAGTACAGTTCACTAAAATAAATATGAAATAAAGAATTTTAAGGAATCATCCGTAGATTATATAATTGGAAGAACAAACATAAAAAAAACTTATCCCAAAAAGACAAACTGATAACTCACTTATTTATCAGTTTTTTTAATTTTTCTTTTTCTTCATTTGTAAGGAAAGCACCGTTAATCGCATTAATATTCATTTGCTTTAGATCATTTGTTGTCAAAGAAAAGTTTTGCATTAATTTTTGATATTCTTTAGTCAAAGTAATATTAGAAACTGTCCTATTATCGGTATTTATACAAATAGGAACGCCTTTTTTATAAAGCTCATATACTGGATGTTTTTGATAAGCGGTAACAGCCTTTGTTTGAATATTACTAGTTGGACATATTTCTAACAAAATATTTTTTTCTTTTAACTCTTTTATTAATTTTTCATCTTCTAGGCATTTAATACCATGGCCTATTCTTAAAGCTCCAAAATCAAGGGCTTCTTTAATACTTTCAAAGCCAGCGGCTTCCCCCGCGTGAATGGTAAATGGTATCCCATTAGCTTGCGCTATAGCAAAAAGTTCTTTATAATCACTTGTGGGATATAAACTTTCAGCCCCAGCTAAATCTAAAGCGCATACTCCTCTATTTAAAAACTTTAAAGCAAGGGCAACTACTTTTAAATTATTATCAAATGTATCTCCCCGCATCATACATAAAATTAAATTCGTTTTAATATTAACTTTTTTTAAACCTTTCAAAACGCTCTCAATTACTTCTTCTGGTGATAATCCTTTTAAAAGATGTTTTAAAGGCGCAAATCTAATTTCCGCATATATAACATTTTCGCTTTTTAAATCTAAAGCAAGTTCATAAGCAACTCTTTCTAAATTTTCTTTTGTTTGTAATATAGCTAAAGGTACAGAAAATTTTGTTAAATATTCATTTAAATCATGACAATCATCAGAAATTATCATATCTTCTTTTTTTATATTTCCAATTATTTCTAATGCGGTTTGATAACGCACAGAACCATCTAAGTGTAAATGAAGTTCTACTTTTGGCATTTTTTG
>CALVIK010000103.1 GCA_944329545.1 uncultured Bacilli bacterium | reverse complement strand
AACAAAGTATTTTGTATGAAGTGCAATAAATCATATAAAAAATGAGGCAAAAATGATAAAAATGGATTTTGTTACTTATGCTTTAAAGACAAAAAAAATAAATGGACTAATTGTGATAATAAAAAATATCTTCGGGAAGATGAATTACATAATTTTGTGTTAGAAAAAATAAACGAATTAATAAAAAAATTTTATGATGAAGATAATCTTAAAAAACAGTATGATAATTTGATTGATGAAAATTTATTTAAAGATAAGTTAAATTCATTAGAACAAGAATTGCAAAATATTAATAATGAATTAAAAAGTAAAGAAACATATTTTCAAAAAATATATGAAGATCGCATAAATGGTATATTACCAGAAAAGGAATTTTTAATTCTAATTAATAAATATAAAGATGACAATACAAAACTTGAAGAAAGAATGAAAATTATAAAAAAAGAAATATCTATCACTAATAGCAAAAAAGAAAATTTAAAAAGTACAAAAAATATATTTAAAAAATATAGACATATTGACAGTCTTTCTTTAGAAATTGTTAATGACTTTATAGATAAAGTATTAATTGGTAATTACGACGAAAAATCAAACACTAGAAAGATAAAAATAGTATGGAACTTTACTATTTAAAAATAAATAAAGAAGATTTAAACAATGGGCCAACAGGACCAATTGGAGCTACAGGGGCTATTGGAGCCACTGGTGCTACTGGACCGACTGGAGCTACTGGGGCTACCGGACCTACTGGAGCTACTGGACCTATTGGGGCAACAGGGTCTACTGGTGCTACTGGGCCAACTGGAGCTACTGGTGCTACTGGACCTACCGGACCAGCTGGAGCTACCGGACCTACTGGTGCTACTGGACCAGCTGGAGCTACAGGAGCTACCGGAGCCACTGGTGTTACTGGACCTACTGGACCTACTGGAGCTACAGGGGCTACCGGACCTACTGGACCAATTGGAGCTACAGGAGCTACCGGACCTACTGGGCCAACTGGACCATAAATTACCATACAAAAAAAGCCATTTTATGGTTTTTTTATTTGTCTAAATTTTTTAATTTTTTAATAACTTTCTTTTCTATTCGTGAAATGTAAGATTGACTAATACCTAAAAGTTTAGCCACATCTTTTTGCGTCATTTCTTCTTGATTAAAAAGCCCATATCTTAATATCATTATTTTCTTATCACGCTCATTTAACTTATTAATTTCTTTATACAGTAATTTTTTTTCAAATTCTTTTTCTAAACCTTTAGTAACAATATCATCATCAGTTCCTAAAATATCTTCTAAATGAAGTTCATTACCTTCAGAATCAAAACTCAAATTATCTTCAAAACTAATTTCACCTCTTCTTCTTTTATTTTTTCTTAAAAACATTAATATTTCATTGTCTATACACCTAGATGCATATGTCGCTAATTTAATATTTTTATCTAATTTGTAAGTATTTACGCCTTTTATAAGTCCTACACTACCTATACTAACTAAATCTTCCAAATCAACTCCAGTATTTTCATATTTTTTAGCTAAAAAAACAACTAATCTTAAATTATGTTCAATTAATTTTGCTCTTGCTAATTTATCACCATCCATAGCCTTTTGAACATAATCTACTTCCTCTTCTTTAGAAAGTGGTGCAGGAAGTTTATCACTGCTTCCAATAAAAAATACATTTTCTTTTTCGAAAAAAATTCTAAAAAATTCTTTAATTTTTGTAAACAATTTCACTCCTCCATTTCTTTATTCAATAGTACTTCGGCCCCTTCAATATTCATATTAGTACTAAAACCTAGTAAAACATTGTCAAAAATCGTATTACCAACTTTTATTTTTGTTACTTTGATACATTCTAAAAGATAAGTTCCACTAATAGTAGTATAAGGTACTAAAATTATTTTTTTGGAAAAAATGTTTTTTAAATTAGTAATAACTACTATATTATTTTTATGTTTTAAAGTATTTCCGCTATCTAAATAACCAGTTAAACTAAGAGTTTTATTACCAATATAAATTAAAACATCGTAATATTTATTTTTTTTGTTTTCAAACATTTTCATTTGCTTTATATAAATATATATAATAAATGGACAAAGTATGAATAAAATAAATAAAGAATTATAGTTAAATGATAATTTAAATAAATATAAAAAACCCCCAACACTAATACTAACTAAATAAAATATTAAAATATTATAAATTGTATATTTAAAGTTTTTATAGTAAAAAGTAAATAAATTCATTAAAATACTTAAATAAATTTTTAAAATTAATAACTGTAAGCTATTAATATTTAAAAATAAAATAATGATACTTAAACTACCAATAAAAGCCCCGATTATTAAATTAAATAATTTCGCCTTTCTTTTTAATAAAATACTAGTAGTCATTAAAAGTAAAAAATCAAGAAAAAAATTAAAGAAAAATAAAACTTCAATATACATAAGTATCACCATATACAGTTTAATATATGTATAAATAATAAAATGTCAAAAAAAGAACTAAATATTTTTTAGTTCCTTCACAATATCTTCAATTTTAACATCTTTATTAATTTTACCATCACGCGTTTTAAGTTCAACTAAACCATCACTTACTTTTTTACCAACAGTAATGCGGTATGGAATTCCTATTAAATCCATATCTTTAAATTTGACGCCCGGTCTTTCATCTCTATCATCAAATAAAGTATCAATATTATTGTTTTCAAGTTCCTTGTATATTTGCTCAGCAACTTTACTAGCATATTCATCTTTATTGCTAATTAGCACTATAGCTGCCGTAAAAGGCGCGATAGAAACTGGCCAAATAATACCATTTTCATCATGATGCTGCTGCACAACAGCCGAAATACATCGCGCGGTTCCAATGCCGTAGCATCCCATATCGACATATTTTGTTTTATTATTTTCATCTAAATAAGTTAGTCCTAAAGCCTCAGAATATTTAGTACCTAATTTAAAAGTATTGCCAACTTCAATACCTCTTTGAAAGCTTATTTTACTTCCGCATATTGGGCATTTATCAGTTTCTTTAATATTAACAATATCCCCAGCTTTATAAATATCAAAATCTTTTAAATTAACATTAACATAATGATAACCATCTTTATTAGCTCCACAAACAAAGTTAACCATATTTAAAACTTCGTTGTCGACAATAATTTTAGCTTTAATACCAATTGGTCCTAAAGAACCAAATGTTCCTGTAGTAATTGTTTTAAGTTCTTCTTCCGTAGCCATTTCCACACTAGTAGCATTTAATAATTTACGAAGTTTAGTATCATTAAGTTCTCTATCACCTTTAATAAGCGTCATAACTATTTCCCCATCAATATTATATACTAAGGTTTTTACAGTGTCATTAATATCAATGCTTAAAAAGTTAACAACTTCTTCAATTGTTTTAGCGCCAGGAGTTTCTACTATTTCATAATTTTTTTCTTTTTCTTCTTTTTTATAATCACTATTAACACTAGCAACTTCCAAATTAGAAGAAAAATCACATTTATCACAAATAACTAAAACATCTTCCCCCATATCACTTAAAGCTTGATACTCTTCAGAAAGCACTCCACCCATTGCTCCAGTATCTGATTTAACAACTCGGTAATCTAATTCCATAGCATCAAAAATATTATGATAGGCTTTTGTCATTTTAGCATAAGCAATATCCGTATGAGCTTCATCGATATCGAAGCTATAAGCATCTTTCATCGTAAATTCTCTAGTTCTTATAAGACCATATCTAGGACGAGCTTCATCTCTAAATTTATCACCTATTTGATATAAATTAAAAGGCATATCTCTATAAGATTTAATTTTTTCTTTAGCCGCAATAACAAATAGCTCTTCATGAGTTGGTCCTAGTAAATATTCACGGTTATAGCGGTCTTTTAATTTAAACATTTCGTCGCCAAAAGAAGAAAGTCTTCCTGATTCAGCAAAAATATCAGCGGAAATTAGAAAAGGCATAAATACTTCGTTTGCTCCCGCTTCATTCATTTCTTTTCTAATAATATTTTCAACTTTTTGTTTAACTCTTAAGCCTAAAGGCATAAACATATAAATACCACTGGCAGATTTTTTTATCATACCACTTCGCACTAATAAATTACCACTAAGAGAATCTTCGTCTTTCGCATTTTCTCTTAAAGTATAAAAGAAATTATTTTTTAATCGCATAAAAATCACCGCTTTCATTATATCATATTTTATTTATATATCAAAAAAAATAACTAAAAATAGTTATCTTTCTTCAACTTCAATCTTTACTTTAGGTAAATTATTCATATAACTACTTGCTTGAACTATCGTTCTAATAGCATTTACTGTCTTACCTCTATAACCAATAACTTTACCTATTTCATCTTTCGGAACCATTACAATTATTGTAATAATTTTTTCATTAGTTTTTTCGGTTACTGAAATATTTTCAGGATTTTTAACTAATTTTTTTACTAAAAATTCTGTTAATTCTTTTAAATCCATAAATTATTTGCTTTCTTTTTTATTTTTTTGATTATGAAATTTTTCCATAATGCCTTGACGACTAAACAAACTTCTTACAGTATCAGTTGGAATAGCGCCTTCAGATAACCATTTTAAAGCTACTTCTTCATTTATTTTAATTTCTGCAGGATCAGCAACTGGATTATAAGTTCCGATAAGTTCGATATATTTTCCGTCTCTTTTTGTTCTTGAATCTGCAGCAACTACACGATAAAACGGTTTCTTTTTCGCACCCATTCTCATAAGTCTTAATTTAACTGCCATAGTATCCCTCCATTTCTGTATTCATTTTACCATATAAAAAATGAAGTGTCAACACTTTTTGGTTAACACTTCATTATATGTAATTTTCATCAACTTTTTCATCGATTTCATTTAAAGTTTTTTCGTCAATATCATCGACAATTTCGTCCCAAGGGTCTTCATCATCTTCAACAGCTATTTTAACTTTCGTTTCTCCCACTATTTCAACTCCAAGTTCTTTATCAATATTAAAAGAAATTGTTTTTCCTTCAAGTGGGTTAACACTTGAGCAAGTTGGTTGTCTTAAGGTTCTCACAATAATATCTGTATCACCTGATAAATCAGCATTATCTCTTATTTTAACATTAAACAGTTCGTTATATTCAATTTTTTTATTAATAACTGTTGTTTTACTATCATTATCATAAGAATACCAAATATTTACATCAAATGACCCATCAACACCAACTTTATCGCCAGCTTTATATCCTTTAAATCTATGATTAATGACCCAACACCCAAGAACAGTTGACGGTATGTGCTCCGCCTCGGCAGTATAAGTATTTTTAAATGATTTTTTACCTTTACCGACAACTGCTTTAGTAACGATTTCTTTGTATGATGCCACCATATCACCCCTCACTTTAATGTATGCGCGGAGCTAAAAAAAGTGAACAAAAAGACTAAAAAAATAAGGATACTTCCTTAATATTTTTTTTGAATAGTAAATGTTCCATTGTTTAAAATATTATCATTTTGATATGTATAAAAGTTTATAATAATATCATTATCTTGGAAAATAATGTTTCCCGTTAAATTTTCATGATTGTTTACTATTTTATACTCATATTCATTTTCCGATAATTTTATTAAATTAATAACATTGGTCATATTATTGATTTCTCTAAAAATTTCTAATTTGACAAAATTTCTAGTTAAACCAGAAGTATAAATATTAATAGTTAATGGTTTTATAAAATTATTTTGCAAATCATTTAATTTATTTTTTATTTGTGATTTAGACAAATTACTGATATTACTATATGCCTTTAAAAATTCTTGGTTATTTTTTAAATTACTGATAAATTTATTATTTATTTCATTATTTATAACTACTGCTGTTCTGGTAGTTTTAATATCATTGTTATTTACTTTAATTGTCATTTCCTGACCTTTGATTTTTTCCCCAGCCGTACTATCTAAAAAAGCTTTTTTTAAACTATCAACTATCATTTTTATGTTTTCTTCATTAATTTTATTTTCATTTAAATCAATATTATAATTATCACTTGTCATACCAGAGATATTAATATTTACCTCTTTAACATTATTTATATTATTATTCATGTTACTTGCAATATTATTAATAGAGGCATTAAAAATAAGTCTTGGATTATTTAAAATATATAAAGCTATAAGTAATATGGCAATTAATAAAATTATTACTAAAGAAATACCCATCACATATTTTTTGTGTTTTTTATTTTGTTTAAGTAAAGAGATATTAGTATTTTCTTCAATAGCTTCCGCTAAATCTATCGTATTTTCAATTTTTAATTTTTCTTTTTTCATACTTTCACTCTCCCTTTACATCATAGCAAATTATTTAGTATTTGGCAATATTATTTCGCCGTCCATACTCCAAGTTTTAACATCTGTTATTTTTACTTTAACAATTTGTCCTAAAAACTTACTATCAGCTTTTACATTAACTAATTTCATATTTTCTGTATAACCCATTAAAAAGTCATTTTTATTGCTTTTACTTTCTAATAAAACCAAAACTTCTTTATTTAAATATTTTTGATTAGCTTTTAGAGCATATTTATTAACATATTCATTAAGTTTATGTAATCTTTTTTCTTTGTCTTCTAAAGAAGTATTATCAATCATTTTACTAGCAGGAGTTCCTTCGCGCGCTGAAAAAATAAAAGTAAAAGCGGAATCATATTTACAAGTTTTAACAACTTCTAAAGTTTCTTGAAAATCTTCTTCTGTCTCTCCTGGAAACCCTACAATAATATCAGTAGTTATTGCCACATTGGGAATTTCTTTTAACTTATTAAATAATTTTAAATAACTTTCTTTAGTATATCTTCTACCCATTAATTTTAATATTCTATTAGAGCCAGACTGTAAAGGCAAATGAATATAAGGCATAATATTATCATGTTTTTTAATTATTTCAATCATTTTATCCGTAAAATCCCAAGGATGAGAAGTTATAAAGCGAACTCTAGCAATTTTAGTGTTTGCTACGGCTTCTAGTAAATCACTCATATCATAATTACTATCTAAATCTTTTCCATAAGCATTGACATTTTGCCCAAGTAAAGTAACTTCCTTATAACCTTGATTTTTTAATTCCTGAACTTCTTTAATAATATCGTTCATTTTCCTACTTCTTTGCTTTCCTCTTGTATAAGGGACTATACAATAAGTACAAAATTTATCACAGCCATACATAATATTAACCCAAGCTTTATATTTGCTATCTCTTTTAGCTGGAATTTCTTCAATAATATCGCCTTCAATGCTATAAACTTCTATTTGTTTTTCACCATCATATACTTTTTTTAACAAATTAGGTAAATTAGCAATATTGTGAGTTCCAAACACTAAATTAAGCCAATTATATTTATTTAAAATTTCATCAACAACGACTTCTTCTTGCGCCATGCAACCACATATACCAGCAATAATATTTGGCTTTTTTTCTTTTAAGTGTTTTATTCTACCTATCATTCCAAAAACTTTATTATGAGCATTTTCTCTTATCGCACATGTATTTAGTAAAATTAAATCAGCACTTTCCATGTCATTAGTTTCAATAAAATTCATATCTTCTAAAATGGCTTTAATATTTTCAGTATCATGTTCATTCATTTGACAGCCATAAGTTCTTATAAAATATTTTTTACCTATACCAAGAGTTTTTAAAGATTCATCTATTTGATAATTTTTAGTAAATACCATATTATTAGTTCTTTTTTTTGCTTCTTTTAAACAAGGTTTTTGCATATTACATCACTTCTTTTCCTTAAAAATAATACCATATTTACTTATTTTTTTCAATATAAAAGCACGGCCCACTAATAGAGATTATGAGACAAAGAATTTTAGTGAGCCGTGTTTATATTTAATTATTTAATTTTTATTTATTTTATACTACTACTGTATAAGTACTACTATATTCATCTATTCCATCATTTATTTTAGCTAATATATAG
>CALVIK010000102.1 GCA_944329545.1 uncultured Bacilli bacterium | reverse complement strand
GATCAAGCGTAAAAAGCGGTATTAAATTATAAGTATAAGGTGTTTCTTGATTAGGCATATTAATTATTTGTAAATTTCCAGTTGCATTACTAACTAAAGATGTATAACCAGAACCTACTAAATATCTCGCCTGATCAGTAAAAAGTCTTTTAAAATTTTCAAAACTACCATATTGTTTGTTTATTTGATTTAAAAGTTTACCAGTTGGGGTACTGCTAAAAGAATTAGTACTAAGCCAATACAAATTATGATTTAAAACACCACCAGCATTAAAGAGTATTGAAGGCCTACTAACTAAAGAAAAATCATCAATGTGACTTGGTAATGCTTCTAACGGATACCGAAAATCAAAATTTTCTTTTCTTAAAGCTTCCATTATACTGTTATAATAATTTTTATAATGTTCATCATAATAAAGTCTAACTATCTCTTCACTACTATCTGGCTCTAAATCATCATAAGGATATGGAAGTGTCATCATTTCATACATTAATATCACTCCTCTATCTAATCATATTCTAATAAAAAAAAAGAAGAACAAAATGTTCTTAACCACAAGAATTTACATACTCATAGGTGTATTTTTTGCCATTCCATTTAACATTTACGCCACCAGTAAAAGTTTCATTTTTTTCTTTTACTTCCGTACTATCTTTTTTATACAAAGGATTTTTAATATCATCTTTAGAAAGTAGTCCCGCTTTTTGCATTTCATCAATACTAACACAATATAAAGATCCTGTTTGTTGTGATGGAAGTTTTAAAGAATTTTTAGACATATAAGTTTTTGCGGTCTTTTCAATAGTCACAATTTGTTCCTCGTAAGCATCTTCTTTTGAATTTTGAATCATTGTATTAACTGTTGGTACGGCAATTAGAGCAATTAAACCTAATATAGTAATAACACAAATTAATTCAATTAAAGTAAAACCTTTATTCATATTCTTCACCTATAATAATTATAAATAAAGTCTTGCTAATTGTCAATTAGACATTTTGTCTTATTTTTTTTAGTACTTTAGCTTCTTTGCGCGAAACACAAGTTTGTTTTAACCCCAAGTTTTTAGCAACTTCGCATTGTGTCATATCTTCATAATATCTTTCTATCATAATAGTACGATCAGGTTCTTCTAAATTATTAATCACTTCTTTTAACATAATTAATGTGTCTAAGTCGATATCCGGCATACTAATAATTTCATGCATTAACATATTAGTATCGCCATAAGTATCATCAATACTATTTAGTTGGGGATTTTTTAATAATTCATCTATTTGCGATTGTGGCATTTCTAAAAAAACGCTTAATTCTTCATTTGTTGGTTCATACATTAATTTTTGCGTTAATAATGTTTTAGCTTTTTCAACTTTGCTTTTTAAAGAAATTATTTCTTTGCTAAATTTAAAAGGCTTGTTTTCTCTAACTAAAGCTTTCATTTCTCCTAAAATATAAGAATAAGCATAACTAGAAAATTTAGTATTTTTATCATTTTGATAATTTTTACTAGCCTTTATTATACCAATGCATCCAGCTTGATATAAATCTTCAATATTAACATAATTACTAAAATAGTGCGCTAATTTATATATTAAGCCTTCATTTTCTAAGATTAAAGCACCCACATCCAAAATATCATCTCCTATACATTTATTATTTTTAAAGCTGACAGTTCATCAGGAGCAACAGCCATTTTATCAAGTAAAAATTTTATTTTTTTCATAATAGCTATATTATCTTTAATGCACAGACATATTGTTCCATTATTGTTTTTACCAATGTGACAGCTTCTACTTAATGCCTTAGTACCTTCTTTATCAATTGTTTCTAAATTTTGTAAATTAAAAACTACATTGCGAATGCCTACTTGTTTTAAAAGTTTATTAACGCTATTTAAAGATTTTGAATTTTGTTTATTTAAATTACCACTTAAACGAATAAATAAAATACCATATCTAGGTTCAATATCTATATCTAACATACCATCACCAATTACACTTTACCATAGTTTATTTTATTTTTATAGTGTTTCGACAAAAGTAGCAATATTATACTCAAAATAAGAAAAATAAAGAAATATAACAAGTAAAGTAAATTTTCATTCATAACAGTTTTTTGCTTTATAGGATTTGCTTTCGTATAATTTATTTTCTCAAGCGGTCTTGAATAATCATCAATTGTTTTCCCTTCAACAAGCTCTTTTTCTAAACTGTTATCAATATTAGTTTTTTCAGTATTTTGTTTATTTAATGGCAAAATATTATTAGCTGGTATTAAATTATTTGCGGTAGATAGTAAATTATCTTCAAGGATACTTCTAGTTCTATAAGCATAATAAAGTTTATAATCATTTTCGTCTTTATATATATAATCGCCTACTGCATCTTTAGTATATTCATCATTATAAATTTTTTCTAAATTATAATGGCGATATAATTTGTCTTGATATTGATAAATTTCTCTTTCTTGCCCAGTTTTTATTAAAACATTGCTTTCTTCTTCTAAGAAGCTATAAAAATATTCAAATTCTGGTTCATTTAAACTACCATCTTTAAAATTAAAAGTATACTTATTAATATTTTGATATTTAAATGAATCATTTATATAAACATTAGTATTTTCATAAGGCTTATCATTATGGCCAGCAATTAAAGTATATTCTAAAACATTATCACTAACTATATCAAAAGATATTTTTAATTCATCTAAATAAACATCTTCCTTTAATCTAAAATGAAGCCAACCATTAGGGTTAATATAACTTGGAGCCGGATTTTGTGAAAAATTAGTAAAATAACCAACAGTTTCATAATTAGTTATCTCTTTATCTCCGTCATAAATTCTAAAATTACTAATTTGCATACTAAAAGCCGTTTTAGGCACACTTATTTTAAAATAATTAATTGGCTTTACTCTTTTATATTCATACTCTTTTTTTATTGTAACCACCCTATTAGTATCATCTGGTTTTTCATACAAAATTTGACTAGGTGCGGATAAAATATAATCATCATAATCAATGTATTCATAATCACTATTAGCACTTTCTAATAAATAAGGACCCATCTCTTTATTAGTTTTATAATATTTATACCGTTTTTCGGTTATTACATCCACTGTATCGCTCTTATAAATTATATTTTCGCTAAACTCACTAAATGGTGTATAATCTGAATAAGTTAAAGCATTTACTTCAGGAACAAGCAGAAATAAAAGTAACATAAATAGTTTCCTCATATTTCTCCTTTCTAGCCCCTCTATTATATATTATACGAGATAAAATCAAAAATCCCTTTTTTTTCCATAAAAAATTTAAAAAAAAATAGATTATCTCTATTTATCATTTTTTAAAGCTATAATTTCTTTTTTACTAAGTCCAGTTGCGACTTCTATATCACTTATATTAATGTTTAAATCAAGTAAATTCTTAGCAATTATAACAGCTTTTTCCATAGCGCCTTTTTCCTCACCAGCAATATATCCTTGCTCTTTAGCTTCAATGATTAAAGTATTATGAACTTTTTGTGCATCTTCTTCCGCACTTAAAAACTCCGTAAACTCAATATCAGCATTTAATTTATCGACTTCTTTT
>CALVIK010000101.1 GCA_944329545.1 uncultured Bacilli bacterium | reverse complement strand
CATAGTCCCCTTTACTATATAAATCAGCTTCTAAATCAGCTGTTAAATCACTATAATTATTTTTAACATTTTCGGCTGTTCCATATTCTTCTTTAACATCGGCACTTATTATTCTTATATTCCACTCTCTACTTATATTACTAGTTCCTTTTATATTTAATTTTGTTTGAAAAGCAGCATACCCCACGCCCATCATACATATTATCATTATTAATCCTATTATAATTATTTTATTTCTTTTCCTTTGTCTCATATTATCACCTCTATTATTATTACCAAATTTTCTTATTTTATTATCTTGAAAACATTATAACATCTTATTCTTATTTTGGCAAGACATTTTGTAATTAAAGTGCAATGCTTTAATAGTTTTCAAAATGTAATACAATAGATATGAGGAGGGATAAAATGCCATTTAAAATAAAATCAGATAAAAAAGAAACGGAAAATAAAACTATAAGATTTCCCGTTAAACTAATAAATAAAATTGAAAAAGCTATTGTATCACAAAATGTTTCATTTTCAGGCTTTGTTATACAAGCTTGTGAGTATGCATTAGCAAATATGGATAGCAAAGAAAAAGAAAAAATAAATTCTTAAAAAAAAACGAAGAAAATTAATTCTTCATTTTTTTATTATTTAATAACTTCTGAAACAGTTCCAGCACCAACAGTTCTACCACCTTCACGGATTGAGAATTTAGTTCCATTTTCAATAGCGATTGGGTGAATTAATTCAACTGTCATTTCAACATTGTCACCAGGCATTACCATTTCAACACCTTCTGGAAGTTCAATAACACCAGTAACATCTGTTGTACGGAAATAGAATTGTGGACGATAGTTACTAAAGAATGGAGTATGTCTTCCACCTTCTTCTTTGCTTAGTACATAAACTTGAGCTTTGAATTTAGTATGTGGAGTAACTGATCCAGGTTTAGCAATAACTTGACCACGCTCAATTTCGTCACGCGCGATACCACGAAGTAATAAACCAGCGTTGTCACCAGCTTCAGCAGAATCAAGTTGTTTTCTAAACATTTCAATACCAGTAACAACAGTTTTTTTAGTTTCTTTAATACCTACGATTTCAACTTCATCGTTAAGTTTTAAAGTTCCACGTTCTACTCTACCAGTAGCAACAGTACCACGACCAGTAATAGTAAATACATCTTCTACTGGCATTAAGAATGGTTTGTCAGTATCTCTTGCTGGAGTTTCAATCCAAGAATCAACCGCATCCATAAGTTCGATGATTTTAGCTTGATAATCTTTATCTCCTTCAAGAGCTTTTAAAGCAGAACCTCTAATGATTGGAGTATTATCTCCATCATATCCATATTCAGTTAATAATTCACGAACTTCCATTTCAACTAAGTCTAAAAGTTCTTCGTCATCAACCATATCACATTTGTTTAAGAATACAACCATACGAGGTACTCCAACTTGGCGTGATAATAAGATATGTTCACGAGTTTGTGCCATAGGACCATCTGTAGCTGCAATAACTAAGATTGCTCCATCCATTTGTGCTGCTCCAGTAATCATGTTTTTAACATAATCCGCATGTCCTGGACAGTCTACATGGGCATAATGTCTATTTTTAGTTTCATATTCGATATGCGCAGTATTAATAGTTATACCACGTTCTCTTTCTTCAGGTGCTTTATCGATGTCTGCGTAATCTTCAAATGTTGCTTTACACCCTTCAGTTTCTGATAATACTTTACTGATTGCTGCAGTTAAAGTAGTTTTACCGTGATCCACATGTCCAATTGTACCAATGTTAACATGTGGTTTTGAACGGTCATATTTTTCTTTTGCCATATATGATTTCCTCCTTTTATTAAATACATATACATTTTATCAGGGTTAACTTAAAATTTCAAGTCTTTTTAACTAGTTTCCCCCATTTTTTTTGATAATTTCTTCAGCAATGTTCTTTGGAACTTCTTCATAATGATCAAATTCCATTGTAAAGTTACCACGGCCTTGCGTATTTGAACGCAATGTCGTTACATAACCAAACATTTCTGAAAGTGGTACCATCGCATCAATAGATAATGCATTTCCTCTTGATTCTTGGCCAAGTGGACGACCACGACGCGATGTAATATCGCCCATAACCGCTCCCAAATATTCATCAGGAACAATTACATTAACTTTCATAATTGGTTCCAAAATAACTGGATTACATTTGTTTTTAGCTTCTTTAAGCGCTAATGAAGCAGCTACTTTGAAAGCCATTTCTGATGAATCGACATCATGATAAGATCCATCATGTAATGTTGCCTTAACATCCATAAGTGGATAACCAGCTAAAATACCAGAACCCATAGCTTCTTGCAAACCTTTATCGACAACTGGGATATATTCTCTTGGAACTACACCACCGACGATAGCATCAACAAATTCATATCCTTTACCAGGATTTGGTTCAAATTTAATCCAAACATGACCGTATTGTCCACGACCACCTGATTGTTTAATGTGTTTTCCTTCACAATCGCCAGCTTGTTTAATCGTTTCACGATAAGAAACTTGTGGTTTACCAATATTAGCGTCAACCCCAAATTCTCTTTTCATTCGGTCAACGATAATATCTAAGTGCAGTTCCCCAACTCCAGCAATAATGGTTTGCCCAGTTTCTGGATCAGTGCTTGCTCTAAAAGTTGGATCTTCTTCAGCAAGTTTTTGAAGTGCTAGAGCCATTTTATCTTGATCAGCTTTTGATTTTGGCTCAACAGCAAGTTCAATAACTGGTTCTGGGAACTCCATCGGTGCTAAAATACAAGCGTGTTTTTCATCACATAAAGTATCGCCAGTTGTTGTCACTTTAAGACCAACTGCTGCCGCAATATCTCCAGTATAAACATCATTTATCTCTTGACGATGATTAGCGTGCATCTGTAATATACGGCCAATTCTTTCTTTTTTATCTTTATTAGCATTTAAAATATATGAGCCACTTGATAAATGTCCTGAATAAACTCTAAAGAATGTAAGTTTACCGACAAATGGATCAGTCATAACTTTAAAAGCTAAAGCACTAAATGGTTCATTATCACTTGGATGTCTTACAATATCTTTACCATTCATATCAACACCAGCAATAGCTTCAATATCAGTTGGTGCTGGCATATAATCGATAACCGCATCTAATAGTAATTTAACACCTTTATTTCCTAAAGCGGTACCACACATAACTGGGAAGAATTCAACAGCTAAAGTTCCTTTACGAATAGCTTTTTTAATAAGCGAGGTTGATACTTCTTCTCCCTCTAAATATTTATTCATAAGTTCATCGTCAAATTCTGCTACTGCTTCAATTAATTCGGTTCTTTTTTCTTCAACTAAATCTACTAAATCAGCAGGAATATCAATAATTTCTGGATTTTCTTCTTGCTTACCATCATATTTATAAGCAGTTCTAGTAATCAAGTCGATAATTCCATTAAATTCACTTTCAGCCCCTATTGGCCATTGGATAGCTTTGGCATTAACCCCTAAACGGTCATCAATACTTTTTAAACTGTATTCGAAATCTGCCCCCATTTTGTCCATTTTGTTGGCAAAAATCATACGCGGAACTTTATATTCAGTTGCCTGACGCCATACAGTTTCCGTTTGTGGTTCAACTCCAGCTTGGGCATCGATTAAAGCAACCGCCCCGTCTAAAACACGAAGACTTCTTTGAACCTCAACAGTAAAGTCCACATGTCCCGGAGTATCGATAATATTAAATCTATAACCTTTCCAAAAGGCTGTCGTTGCGGCTGAAGTGATTGTAATTCCACGTTCTTGTTCTTGCTCCATCCAGTCCATTTGACTCTCACCATCATGAGTTTCCCCAATTTTATGGATTTTTCCGGTATGGAACAAAATTCTTTCAGTACAAGTTGTTTTACCCGCATCAATATGGGCCATAATCCCAAGATTACGAGTATTTTCTAAACTATATTCACGAGCCATAATTTCTTTCCTTTCCTTACCATCTATAATGGGCGAATGCTTTATTAGCTTCAGCCATTCTGTGAGTATCCTCACGCTTTTTAACTGCTGCACCAACACCATTTGCTGCATCAATAATTTCATTAGCTAAATTTTCAGCCATTGAATGTCCGCCACGAAGACGAGCATATTGTACAAGCCAACGAAGACCTAAAGCTTGACTTCTATCTGGCCTTACTTCAATTGGCACTGGATAATTCGCCCCACCAACTCTTCTTGTTTTTACTTCTAAAGCTGGTTTAATATTTTCTAAAGCTTTATTAAAAACTTCTGTCGGTTTCTCACCAGTTTTTTCTTTAACAATATCAAACGCATTATAAAGAATTGTTTGCGCTGTTCCTTTTTTCCCGTCTTTCATAATTTGATTAATTAATTTCATAACTAATTTTGAATTGTAAACGGGATCTGGTAAAACATCTCTTTTTACCGCGCGTCTTTTACGCATAGTCTTCCTCCTTCCTTAATTCTATTCTTTAGGTTTTTTTGTACCATATTTACTACGGCCTTGACGGCGTTTATCAACACCAGCAGTATCCATTGTTCCACGAATAATGTGATAACGAACACCGATAAGGTCTTTTACACGACCACCACGAACTAAAACGACACTATGTTCTTGTAAATTATGTCCTTCTCCAGGAATATAAGCATCTACTTCTTTTCCATTTGAAAGCCTTACACGAGCATATTTACGAAGTGCTGAGTTCGGTTTCTTAGGTGTTTTTGTTCCAACACGCGTACATACCCCACGCTTTTGTGGTGAATTACTAACAGTAGGAACATTATCTTTACTGTTTAAGCCAACTCTTAACATAGGTGATTTACTTTTTCTCGTTTTATCTTTTCTTCTTTTTCTAACTAGTTGATTTATAGTAGGCATTTACACCCTCCTTTCTTTACACATATCCAGGCGTTTCATTTAATCCATTAATTAAAGATTTACCTAAGTAAATCAACGCATAAATAATATAACACCACTAGTATATGTTTGTCAATAGTTAAATATTATTTTTTATTAAAAAAATGTAAAACTTCCACCTTATTTTAAACTACCTTCTTGCAGTTTATCAGTAAAACAATAAAGTTTACTAGGCCTACCAACTTTCCTCTTATCTTCTTCGCCTGTTTGCGCGACAAAACCTTGAGAAATTAATTTTTTACGAAAATTGCGTCTATCAATTTCTTCACTAGCTATATATTCCCAAAATTTTTGCAACTCACCTAAAGTAAAATCATAAGGAAAAAAATCTTTTAAAATATTATCAGTATTATAAATAATTTGTTTTCTTAAGCTAGCAAACACTTCTTTAACTATTTTTTTGTGATCATACCCCATAATTGGTAAATTATCAATATCAAACCAACCTGTTTCATAATCTTTGTTCTCGTGAACTAAATTTTTTAAAACACTCACCGTATAAACACTAGCAATAATGCGCTCACTAGCATCTCTATTTAAATCGCTAAAAACATAATTTTGTAGCATTTTCTTTGGTATAATACCCGCTATTTCATAAGTTGTATTGCGCACTACCGTTTCAAAAGTTTCTTCATTCGATAAAATATTACCCGGAATTATCCAATTACCTTTATAAGGTTCCGTCTTTTTCTTCTTTAACAGTATTTGAAAATGACCATTATCTTGACAACCGATAAGTGTTAAAACTTCGACAATATTATAATAACTTTTCTTCCCCATCTTTACCATACTCCTTTTTTATTCTTTTTAATCGGTCATATACAATCATAACAGCATAGCGGAAACTGTTTTCTTCTTTTAGTTTCTTCATAAGTCCCATATAATTTTCATTTGCTATATAGTCAGAAAAAATTCCTGGATTTTCAGGAAAAGTATTTTTACCAGTACGAATGATAGCTTCAATAGTGGCAATATCTAGCATCAAAGTAGCATAAACTTTAGATTCTTTTAAACGATTAAACGATTTTATCATTTCAAATAAAATAATACTATATCCATATTCTTTGCGAAAATATTCATCTAACAATTTTACTTGCTCACGGAAATCATTTTGCCCAGTTATATAACCATATTCACCGGCATATATAGCAGAAATTAATTTAAAAACATCATATTTTTTATAATGATATTTATTTTGCGTTGTCGTTATCGCCTTTCCTACTACATCATAAATACTATTTAAAAGTTCATTTTTTAATCTAAAGTTTTTGGTTTCTTTTTCCGTATGCCTCATGAAAATCATTCCTTTTTTCTGTCAATAATTATATCTAATTTAAACTTAAAAGTCAATTGACAAAAAAGCCTTTTTTTACATTAATTATTATAGTTAGTTTCTTTAAAAACATACTAAAACAAAAGAAAAAATCCTCATTTAGGATTTATTCATAACTTAATTTTTTTAATGTTTTTTCATTAGCAATAACTTCTACCTTTTTTAAAGTCATATAATTATAGTTATAAACTTTATTATTTTTTAAATTTTCAATAAATAAAGCATATTCTTCTTGAAAATTATTTTCTTTTTTATTTTCAGTGTGGATATAAATATAATCATATGTATTAAAAGTGCAGTTTTTTACATTGCCAAAATCATCATAAGTACAATTTTCTTTAGTATAATTATTATCTTGATTAAAATTAATGTTCAACGCTTTTTTATCGTATGTAATTTTTAATTTAATTGAATCATCAGGTAAATTATTATTAACTGTTTTAATAATTTCTTTAGAATAATAAGGAACACTTAAATAAAAATAATCATGACTAATTTTAAATTCTTGCTCTTTAGTAGTAATATTTTCTTTATAAGGATTTTTATCAATATATTCGATATTCATAATCATATCGAAAAACATTAAAAAGCCAGCAACAACTAAAACCATTCCCACAATAACTGGAATAAAAGTTATTTTCTTTTTGCTAAAAATTAGATTATATAAAACTTTAATTAAATAAGTAAGTAAAACTACTCCGCCCAAAAGTAAAATACTAAGTCCAAGTAAATCAATACCTTTAATAAAGTAAAATACAGAAATACATAAACCAATTAAAGCCATACAATCAAAGAAAACTAAAGGAATCATTACAAATAAAATTACCCATATTTTTAAAATTAAAAGGAAAACATCCCCAATGGTTATGTGATTACCATTTTCTTTATTTGGCACACTAGAAGTACTTTTTTTAATAGAATTGTTTGTTTTATCAATATTTTTTTGATAATTGATATTATCTGCTTCTTTTTCAAAATATTTTTTAAAAACAGCAATAAAAAGTAAAATACAAAGTATTAAATATAAAACCATTAAACAGCCTTTCCATATTAAAGCAAAGAATGAATCAAATGGTGAAAAAAATGCATCAAATATACCATTACCTAATTCTTCAAATAAAACAAACGGCAATCTAAGTAAAGCTAAAGCGGCAATAACTAAGAAAAGTTTAATTAAAATTTCAAAAACTAAAGTTAAATTAATTTCTTTGTTAGTTGTTAAAAAACGATGATATAATTCTGTTAATTTATTGGCACCTTTTTTAATACCTTTCTCGCTTTTATCTAAAATATTATCAAATGACGATTTATTTTCATAATCAGGATCTAATTTATAAGCACTTAAAAGTTCTTTAACTAATTCATCAATATCACCAAAATCTTTAATCGCCGCTTCTTCTGTTTGCCCATTTTTTACTTTTTCACTAATAGTATCCCTATACTCATTAATAATATCTTTTCTTTCATCTTCATTTAAAATTGCTAATCGTTTTTCTAAAATTTTTAAAAATTCTTTCTTTGTCAATTTATTCACACTCCTTTATAAAATCGTTAACAGATTTAGAAAACTCTTTCCAAGTATCTTGCAATTCTTTTAATTTTTCTTGCCCTAAAACAGTTATTTTGTAATATTTTCTAGGGGGCCCTTCTGTTGATTCTTGCAAATATGTTTCAAAACATTTATCATTAGTAAGCCTTTTTAAAAGCGGATAAATAGTTCCTTCATTAACTGGCGTTACTTTAGATACTTCTAAAATAAGTTCATACCCATACATATCTTTTTTATTTACCGAAAGTAAAACAATAAGTTCTAAAACTCCCTTTTTAAATTGTGCGTTCATACATCACCTCTTCAAGTACATTTTACAATATAGTACTATGTATTGTCAAGTACTAATAACAAAAAAATAGTAATTTATGTCAAATATATGTTTTTTGATTGAATTAAATACTATATTGTAGTATAATTTAAATAGAATACGGAGGGTTTTATGACATTAGAAGATATTTTTAAAGAAGAAGATGGGCATAACATAACACCTAAAAAGCAAGTAAATAATTCTGAGGATGCTTTAGAGAAAACTTTAGATATTAACACTTTAGATTTAAACACTTATTTAGATGAGCCAGATATTATTGCAAAACCTGTAGAAAAATCTTTAGAAGAAGAACCAAAAGAAGAAAAAAAGCCTAAAAAACAAGACTACACTATTCAAGAAGCTTTTATTAACTGCTCTGTTTTAGCTTTTATTACAGCTTTTATGGGCGCAGGGTGGCTTATCAATATAATTAATCAAATATAAAAAGCTATTTTTTCAAATAACTTTTTTTAATTGTCTTTATTTTTAATAAATTCTCTTAATATTTTCGTCAAAGCTCTTTTTTCAATACGCGAAACATAGCTTCTAGAAATACCTAAATCTTTAGCAATTTCTTTTTGCGTTATTTCATCATGACCATCTAAGCCATATCTTTTAATAATAATATCTTTTTCGCGGTCTGTCAGTACTTTAAAATATTTTTTTAATTGCTTCAAATTATTTTGTTTATGTACTTCTAAAGCAAAATCTGTTTTTGGCGTTTTTAAAACATCTAAAAGCGTTATAACATTACCTTCTTTATCAAAACCAATGGGTTCATCAATACTAATATTTTTATTATTTTTTTTATCACTACGAAAATGCATTAATATTTCATTTTCTATACATCTAGCGCAGTAAGTAGTAAGGCGAGTTTTATGTTTAAATGAATAACTATCAACCCCTTTAATAAGACCGATTGTTCCTATACTAATTAAATCATCAGCCTCCCCCATTTTATGATCGTACTTTTTAACTATATGAGCAACTAAACGAAGATTATGTTCAATTAATTTATTTCTAGCTTCTTTATCGCCTAAATTAGCTTTTTTTATACATTCTTCTTCCTCTTCTTTACTTAATGGATCTGGAAAAACATTATTAGAATAAGACGCTGTAAAAAGATAAAAATCTTTAAATATTTTTCTTAAAAAATTAATCACAAAAAAACACCTCACTTAATTATATGAGAGTGTTTTTTACTTAAAACTAAGGACAAACTTATTTTTTTATATACTAATTTGTATTTTGGTTTTCTTTTAATATTGGCAGCATTTCGCTTTCCACATTTTGATTATCAGCAATACTTCTAATCTCACCTATTTCATCATAACCATTCATTATTATAACTATTCTTGGTACTTTTGTTTTTTCATTTTCATCATAAGTATAATAAACATAAAAGGCGCCATTAGCAAGCTGCGCTCTCGCAAAGTTTTCCCCTGCGACTGTACACCAACCAGTATAATAACCTTGAAGTGAATCTCTTAATTTATTATAATCATTACCTTGTTCATACTTTATCCAAACCCCATCAATACTATTACTTTGTTTTTCACCTTTTTATAAAAACATACTATTTTTATATTACCTAACAATCTTTACATATTTTTCTTATCTAAATCAAGCCTAGCTTGAAATTCCTTTATTTTATTTTCGTCATTTACTTTTTTATAATAATGAAGCAAATTTTGATCAATATCATAAAGACTTTGATCATATTTTTTTAACATATGTCTAGCATAAGAAATCTCACTTAAAATTATATTAATGTTTTTTTCAGTTTCCCCTCTTTGTTTATATTTTTCTAAAACTTCTGAAGCATAATTAAAAATATCTTCATATTTTTGCACTTTTGAATATAATTTAACAATAAAATCAAATATTTTTACAGACATATTTTCATTTG
>CALVIK010000100.1 GCA_944329545.1 uncultured Bacilli bacterium | reverse complement strand
GTCAACTTTACAATAAAAATGTCAAGCTAATTTTTTCTAAACAATTTGTTTTTATTTAAGGGTTAATCAATGAATAATTGCTATTATTTATAAAATATTATATAATTATTAAAGGTGATTTTATATGCAAACAAAGTTTTTACCAATTATTTTAGGAACTGATGCCAACGCTTATGGTATGGCGCGTTCTTTTTACGATGAATATCAAGTCAAATCTTTAGCTCTAGGTAAATCAGCTTTAAAAGAAACAAAAAATAGCAAGATTGTCGATACAATAATTATTCCTAATTTAAATGAGAAAAAAATTTTTTTAAAAACTCTTTTTAACATTAAAGAAAAATATCAAAACATCGATAAATTTATTTTAATATCTTGTGCAGAATGGTATACTGATTTAATATTACAAAATAAAAAAGAATTAGAAAAAGATTTTATTCTCCCTTTTATGGATAAAATTTTAAAAGATAACCTAGAAGATAAAGCTGCATTTTATGAATTGTGCCATAAATATAATTTAGATTATCCAAAAACTTATATTGTTACTTATGAAAACCAAGAAAAAATTAATTTACCTTTTGATTTTCCAGTAGCTATTAAACCATCAAGTTCAACAGCTTATTCTAAAGTTGAATTTATAGGTAAAGAAAAAAGTTATAAAGCTAATTCTTTAGCTGAATTAAAAAAAATTATTAAAGATATTTATTCATCCGCTTACCGCGAAAAAATTATTGTTCAAGACTTCATTCCTGGGAATGATGATACTATGTGGGTTTTAAACTGTTATTCTAATAAAAAAGGGCAAGTCAAAATGATGTGTCTTGGTCAGTGCATTTTAGAAGAACACACCCCTTATGGTATTGGTAATTATAAAGCTATTATTTCTAAAGGAAATAAAGAAATTTATCAAAAAATCAAAAATTTTTTAGAAGATATAAATTATGTTGGTTTTTCCAACTTTGATTTAAAATATGATTACCGTGATAAAAAATATAAAATTTTTGAAATTAATATTAGACAAGGAAGAAGTAGCTATTTTACAACTAGCGCAGGTTTAAATTTAGCTAAATATTTAGTTGAAGACTATATTTTAAATAGTGATAAAGATATCGAATATAATTACCATCAACACCTGTGGCTTGCAGTGCCTATTAATGTTCTAAAAAAATATGCCCCTAATAAAAACATTTTAAATGAGGCATTAACTTTAATTAAAGAAAAAAAATATTCTTTTACTTTAAAAAACCCTAAAGATTGCAGTTTGTATCGTCTTTTTTGGACTAATATTATTTATTTTAAAGATTATAAAAGATACAAAATGTATCCACCAAAGATAGAGGTGACACATGAAAAATAGTTTAGGTATTATTGGTGGCGTTGGTCCTCTTGCCAGTAGTTATTTATATGAAATGATTACAAAAAAAACTAAAGCTAATAAAGATCAAGATCATATTAATATTATCTTATTAAGCCATGCGAGTATTCCAGACCGCACTACTTATATTTTAGATCACACAAAAGAAAACCCATTTTCTTATTTATTAGAAGATTGTAAATTATTACAAAACTTAGGCGCAAAAATGATTGTTATTCCTTGTAATACTTCATGTTTCTTCCATGAAAAATTACAAAATGAAATTAATATTCCGATAAATAATATGATTAAAGACACGGTTAATTATCTTAAAGAAAAAAACATAAAAAAAGTTGCCGTTTTAGCAACAACCGGCACCATAAAAGCCGGTCTTTATCAAAAAGAACTTGTTAGCAACAATATTGCTTACACTTTACCGAATCAAAATAAAGTTATGAACATTATTTATAATTATGTAAAAGCTGGAAAAAAAATTCATAAGAATATTTGGGATGATTTAATAAATGATATATCAAAAGATGTAGAAGCTTATATATTAGGATGTACAGAGCTTTCTGTTATTAAAAAAGACTTAAAATTAAACAAAAACTTTGTTGATCCTTTAGAAATTGAAACAGAAATTATTTTAAATTATTTTGATAAAGAAAGGATAGATTAATATGTGCGGATTTGTTGGTTACATAAACAAAAAAGAAAAAAATTATATTAAAAAAATGAATGATGCCATTATTCACCGAGGACCGGATGATGAAAGTTACTATACTGATGAAAATATTGCTATGGGATTTAGACGCCTTAGTATTATTGATCTTCCTGGTGGAAGGCAACCTATCAGCAATGAAGATGATAGTATGATTATTACTTTTAATGGAGAAATTTATAATTTTAATGACATAAAAAAAGATCTTCTAGCAAAGGGTCATGTTTTTAAAACAAAAACAGATACGGAAGTTATTTTACATGGCTATGAAGAATATGGCGAAAAAATACTCGATAAATTAAGAGGAATGTTTGCTTTTGTAATTTGGGACAAAAATAAAAAAACTTTATTTGGCGCTCGCGATCATTTTGGACAAAAACCATTTTATTATGCTTTGATGAATGATACTTTTATGTATGGCTCAGAGATTAAAAGTTTTTTACACCATCCTGATTTTATTAAAGAAATTAATCAAAAATCCTTAAAATCTTATTTAAGCTTTCAAACATCAGTTTTTGAAGAAACTTTTTTCAAAGGAGTTTTTAAATTAAAACCTGGACATTATTTTATTTACAATATGGAGAAAAATACAATTGATACTAAAAAATATTATGAAATAAAATTTGAAGCTAGTGACGAAAATTTCGATGAGATGGTTAAAGAAGTTGATAAAACTATTACTTCTTCAATTGATACTCACCTTATAAGCGATGTCGAAGTTGGTGCTTATCTCTCTGGTGGTATTGATTCTTCTTATGTTGTATCTTATTTAAAACCTGATAAAACATTCAGTGTCGGCTTTGAATACAAAGATTTTAACGAAGTCCCATTAGCCAAAGATTTATCTAATATGCTTAATATCGAAAACAAAAATGAAATAATTAATTCTGATGATTTCTTCGAAAACATTGATAAAGTTCAATATTATTCTGATGAACCAAATGCTAACCTTTCCGCGGTTCCATTATATTTTTTATCAGCACTAGCAAGTAAAGATGTTAAAGTCGTTTTATCTGGTGAAGGCGCTGATGAATTATTTGGTGGTTATAATGAATATAAAGAAGATAAATGGTTAATTAAATATCGCAAGTTACCAAAATTTATTAGAAAAACGCTTAAAACTATTGTCTCGCCCCTTCCATCATTTCATGGTAAAAACTTTTTAATAAAAGGTGGCAGTCCTGTTGAAGAATATTATATTGGTAATGCTTTTGTTTTTGACAATAAAGAAGCTAATGACATTTTAACTAGTAAATATCAAACTAATATTAATACATGGGATATTACTAAACCTTATTACGATAAAGTAAAAGATAAAGACGATGTTACGAAAAAACAATATTTAGATATGCATTTTTGGCTACCTAATGATATTTTACTAAAAGCTGATAAAATGAGTATGGCTAATTCTCTAGAACTTAGAGTGCCAATTCTCGATAAAGAAGTCTTTAAATTAGCTAGTAAAATTCCAACTGATTATAAAATAACTCATGATACTACCAAATACATTTTAAGAAAAGCCGCTTCAACACACATTCCTGAAGCTTGGTATAAAAGAAGAAAAAAAGGTTTCCCTGTACCAATTAATGAATGGTTTAAAACTGATAAATATTATAATATTGTTAAAAAAACTTTCAATGAAAAGTTCGTTAATGAATTTTTTGATATTAGTAAAATTAATAAATTATTAGATGACCATTATCATGGCAAACATAATAATTGTCGCAAGATTTGGAATATTTATGTCTTTTTAATCTGGTATAAAAAGTTTTTTGTAGAAATGTAATTTTCTACTTTTTTTATTAAAAAAATAGCTTTCCGCTATTTACAGTTTAATTCAGTTTCGGTTTTTGTAACTTTACCGGTATTATAATCTATAGTAATTTTTACAGTTGTATCATCTTGACATTTGCTAAAACTAGATAAATCGTAATTAGCATCTTCTTCATTTGCTTTTTTTAAATCTTTTAAAGTAACTTCATATATATTACTACCTGTATTAGCACTCATATAATTTTGAAAATAATCTTCGGCTAATGGTGTTAATTTATTTTCTAATTTTCTATTTGTTTCTGTTTTATTAAAAATATAAAATGCACTTGCGCCCCCTACTATTATTATTAAAACTATAACAACGATTACTTTTGTTTTTCCCATGTACATATCCTCCTTTTAGTACTACTTTTTATATAGCTTATAACTGCTATAATAACTATTATTATTCTACCACATTGAAGTCATTTGTACAACAATATAAAACTTTTTTAACACAAATATTTAAATCAGATATATCTATTTAAAATTAGCATAAAATATAATAAATTAAAGCAGAAGACTTGACTTCTTTAAGTCTTTCCCGTATAATTATAATTGTCTTAGTAATTTGCAGGTGTAGTTTAATGGTAGAACCCAAGCCTTCCAAGCTTGCTACGGGAGTTCGATTCTCCTCACCTGCTCCATTATGAAATTAACCCTTGATTTTTCAAGGGTTTTTGCATACATTAATTTTAAAAAAATACCAAAAAACTCCTAAGCTTAATTGCCAGGAGGTGTTATTTTACAAATATTTTTTGGCATTTTTATTTTTCTTCTATAAAATTTAAATAATCTTCAGCATTTTCATAACCATTAAATCGCTTTGCTTTTATAAAATTAACATTGGGATAAGTCTTTTTTAAATCATTAAAACTACCTTCAGCTGCAGAACCTCC
>CALVIK010000099.1 GCA_944329545.1 uncultured Bacilli bacterium | reverse complement strand
TAGTTTCTAAAGTTATTTCTTTTTTAAATGGAATTATTTTTTTCATATTTTCCCCTCCTACCCAATTATATTATTTAAAACTTATTTAATTACAAAAAAATCATAACATTTTCTGTTACGATTTTTTATTTTTTCAAATTTTTTATTTTAATTTCTCGCTTTTTAGTTTACAGCTATTAAAGGTATAGAAGCCTTAATTAAAATATCCCTATAAAAACATATAATATGTTTTTACCTAAATTAATGCAGCAGAAAATATTTATTTTTTTTTTGACAAGCCGGTGTCTACACTCGCCTTTTGGCGAATGACTAGAATATTATTCTAAAGGAATGAATTTATCCAAAACTAATAATGACAAATTAAAAAAACTAGACCTAGTTAATAATAGGACTAAAAAATGTATTAGTTATAAAATTCCAAATGAAACTATAACAGAAGTTCTGAGTAAGTGTTACATTTGATTTAACAAATTATCTGTTTTCATCCTGACAGGAAGAAATTCCACCTTCCACAGCACAAACATCAGAATTATCGTATACGCTTACATGGCCATAATTGTCACCGCCCACAATAAAATCACCAAAAAAACAAGTAATTTATTTGATAAATCTTTTTTTTAACTCTTTTTGACAAAAAAACTTTCAGTTTATTTTTCTGAAAGTTTATCAATTACTTGCTGGCAAGTTTCAATTACTTTAGCTTTAATAGCATTAGCTGATTTTTCAATTACAGGAGTACCTTTGTCAATCGCATATTCTACAAGTTCTTGAGCCGCATCTTGTAATTTTTTTGCTTGTTTTTTAGCTTCTTTTAAAACTTTTTCCTTATTTAAATCTTCAAGTCCAGCTTGTAATTCAGCTATTTTAGCTTCAACATTTTCTTTTACTTCTTTAGCATCAATATTTTGAATTTTTTGTTTTAAATCAGCAAACATTCTTTTTAAATCTTCTCTTGTATCAGATCCTTTTTTAGGAGCAAATAATAATCCTAAAGCAGCTCCAATACCTGCGCCAGCTAAAAACTTACCTAATCCTTTTTTACTCATTTTTTATCCTTCTTTCTTTTAAATATATTGTTAATTGTATCAGCAATAAATGTAATAATTGTATCACTGACATTTACTAAAGCATCAGTAGTGTTATCAACTATATTAAATAATCCATCTAATTTAGAACTTTTAACGCTAATATCATCGACAACTTTATCAACTTTATTTAAAGTGCCAATAGCTTTAACAACTAAAATAATTAAAGCAACAACTAAAACAATTACTGCGATATATAATAATAATATGAAAAAATCTAAAATACTAATCATTCTTTCTTATCCCCTTTTTCATAAAATGAATCAATCATGTTAAATAATTCTTCATCACTAATTGGTTTTGGTTTTTCTTCTTTTACTTCATCTTTACTCATTTCTTCTTCTAGCAAATCAGTTAAATCTTCTTCTTCCACTATTCCATGTCTTGGTGGATCACTAATTAAAACATGACTGTATTCTTCGTCTATTTTTTTTGTTTCGACTTCATCATTTAATTTTTCTACTTTTTCTTCAGTATCATCAAATAAAATCCGATTATTGCCAAATAAAGTCGTTTCAATATCATCTTCTAAAGTTCCATAAGCCTTATTTCTAAAAGCATCTATCATATCTTCTTTTGGATTAGAATAATTGTTCGCCCCATTTTTAGGAACAATATCTTCTTTTTGATAATTTTTATCTAAAATACCATAAACTGGCGAAATAATTGGTGTTGGTTTAAACACCTTTTTTTCGGGTTTTGGTGGATTATAAACTTCTTTACGATAAGATGATTTTTTCTTTTCTTTTTCTTCTTTATGTTCAATGGTCTCAAAATCATTATCGTCAAAAAATGGAAATTTATACTCTTCTTCTTTTGGTTTTGCATCTTCTACGATATCTGGCTCTTCTAAAGGCGCGATATCATGATGTTTTTCTGACCTTTTTGGCGTTGGTGAAGCAATTTCGACTTGGGTTTTGGTCGCTTTCACCGGTTGTTCTTCTACTTCAACTTCTACTTCTTCGGTAAATAAATTTTTAAATTTATCCATTAATCCCATGTTTAACACCTCTACTTTTCTTCATAACGCAAGAAACTATCTGATTCTTGTTTTGATGTAAATTCTTCATACTTTTCTTCCCGATTCGTAAGAAAATCATCATCTAAAGATAATTTTATCACATCTTTGTTGTACTTAATTGTCGATAAAATGTATGAAGCGTTTAAAACTACATCGTTAATATCTTCTTTGGGTACTAAAGCTTCTATTTTCGCATAATTATAAACAAATTCAACTAAATATTTATCTTCCTTTTTAGTTATTTCTAAATATCCATCGTCTAATTTACGCGAATAATATTTACTATTATCTTCCTTATATTTTTGACTTATTTTATAATAATAACCAATTTCATCTAAATAAAGATAATAATAAACCCCATTAGAATAAAGTTTATCGTTAGTTCCTGCACTATCGATATAAGTAACCCCTCTTGGAACATAATACTTATACCCTATTCCCACACGGTTATATATAGTATTGTCTTTTGACAAAACAACATTGACAATATTATCAATACTTGTTGTATCAATTCGAACAAATGTGCAGCCTGACAAAAGAAATACACATAAACATAAAATAATTATTTTATTTTTCATATAACACCTGCTTACTTTGATTATACCAAATTTTCATTGATTTTTATAGACTTTTGTTACTTAAATTATTAAAATATGTCTACTTTACGACTTTTACCATGTAAATAGGCTGTCCGAGAGCTGAAAATCTCTCTTCATATTCTGTTAAAACATTATCATAATTATCACTGTGCAAATCCAAAGAAAGTTCCTCTATTTTATAATTATAATCAGTAAAAGACTTTAAAGAAAATTCAAAAAGATGACGATTATCAGTTTTTTGAATAATCGTTTTTTGTCCTTTAAAAATTAAATCATATCTTTTTAAAAAGCGCATACTTGTAAGGCGACGATGCTCATGCTTTTTTTTCGGCCACGGATCAGAAAAATTTAAATAAAGAACAGCAATTTCGTTTTTAAAAATATTTTCAATATTAGTCGCATCCATTTTAATTAATTTTAAATTAGGTATTTCTTCATTTTCTAATTTTTGAACAGTTCTAACCATAATACTATCATACATTTCAATCCCAATAAAATTAATCTCCGGATGTTTTTGAGCCATATTAATAATAAAATTGCCTTTACCAATTCCTATTTCTAAATGTAAAGGATTATCATTATTAAATAAAGTTTTAAAATTCCCTTGATATTTTTCCGGATTTGCAATTATATAAGATGAGGCTTCAATAATATTTGAAGCTCCTTTAACATTTCTAAGTCGCATATTTACACCCCATATAAGTATAACATAAACCTTGATAAAAATAAATCAAAAATAGGCACAAAAGTTTAATTAAATCATATAATTATGGTAGTGAAAGGGGAAATAACTATGAAAAAAGACAGAAATTGTGGATATCCAATTTATCCAAACATGGGAGGGATGCCAATGCCACTTCCAATATATCCAGACATGAATATGTATCCAAATACATATCCAAACACTAATGAAAATTTATTAAATGATTTGGCTAGTAAAGTAAATAATTTAGAAGCAAGAGTTAGCGCTTTAGAAACCGCACTTAATAAAAATTATACTAATAATTATAATACTAATAATTATCAAATGATGTAAACTTCACTATGGTGGAGTTTTTCTATTCCGAAAAAACTTGCCGTGGCAAAAAAATTCGGAATAGAAAACAAACTTTAATAAACAAACATATAAAAAATTCACATTTAACAGTGTGAATTTTTTTATACTAATTTATTAAATACTTCTTTTATTTTCAAAGCAACATCATGAGGGACAATTTGCTCCAGTTCTTCTATTTTAGCATTTTGAATATTGTCAGTTGTTTTAAATTTTTTCAAAAGTTCTTTTTTTCTTTTAGGGCCAATACCTGAAATTTCATCTAAAACACTAGCATATAAACCTTTACTTCTAATTTGTTTATGATAATTAATTGTAAAATTATGAACTTCATCTTGCATTCTTTCTAAATAATGAAATAAATTACTGCGTTTTTCAATAGGAATTTCTCCTTCAAAAGTAATTAAAGCATTAGTAGCGTGTTTATCGTCTTTTTTAAGACCGACAATTTTAATATCTAAGTTTAAGCTATCAATTACTTCTTTAGCAACATTCATCTGCCCGATTCCCCCATCGACAATAATTAAATCAGGACGCGATAAATTATCTTTTAAAACCCGAAAATAACGGCGATAAATAACCTCATGCATCGTTTCATAATCATCATTTTTATTTGTTGATATTTTATACTTTCGATATTCATTTTTAGCAGGTCTTCCGTCAATAAAAACAACCATGCCTGAAACATTAAAAGTGCCAAATAAATTGGAATTGTCAAAAAGTTCAATGCGATCTAAAACATCTAAATGCAATAATTTTCTAAGTTCTTCATTAGCCCCACCAGTTCGTTCTTCATCTTTAACTAGCAAGGTTAGTTTTTCTTCTAGCTCTCTTTTAGCGTTATCACTAGCCATACTAACAAGTTTCTTTTTAACGCCTTTTAACGGAATTTTAATATTAATCTTTAAATAATCTTCTAAAAGTTTTGTATTTGCAATGTCGGGTACTAATATTTCTTTAGGTAATATTTGTTTATCATAAAATTTCGCAATATATCTAGTAAATTCTTCTTCTTTAGTATCTACTAAAGGAATAATGTTATGATGATGACCTAAAATTTTTGAATTGCGGATAAAGAAAATAAAAACACTTAAATAATTTTCATCATTATAATAGCCAAATATATCGCGTGATACTTCGTCATTAAGTTCAACTTTTTGTTTTACTAAAGTAATATTAATATAATCTAAAAATTCTTTTAATTCCAAAGCTTTTTCGTAATTCATTTTCGCACTTTCTTTAGCAATTTCCCCTTTTATTTTGGTTTCAACCTCTTCCGCATCTCCTTTTAAAAATTTAATAATACTTTTTTCCATTTCTTTAACTTTCTCTTGTGAAATATTATAAGTACAGTAACCTAAACACTGTCCAATATGATAATAAAGGCATGGCCTTTTACCATAAGTTTTACATTTTCTTAGTGGAAAAATTCTATTTAATAAATTAACGGTTTTTTTAGCCGCGTAAACATTTGGATATGGTCCAAAAAGTCTCGTTTTATTTTTTTTAAGTTTGACATTGCGCACAATACTAAGTCTAGGAACTTTTTCTTCTGTAAGTTCAATATAAGGATAGCTTTTATCATCTCTAAGTAAAATATTATATTTAGGATCGTGTTTTTTTATTAAGTTCATCTCTAAAATTAAACTTTCTGTTTCGCTTCCCACAACAATATATTCAAAATCAGTTATTTCACTAACTAATTTAGCCGTTTTTCCGGTGTGTTTTTGATGAAAATAAGAATTTAATCTATTTTTTAAATCTTTAGCTTTACCGACATAGATAATAACCCCATTTTTATTTTTCATTAAATAACAACCTGGCCTATGAGGTACTAATTTTAATTTTTCTAAAAGCATAGTAATCACCTAAAAGTATTATAGATTATTTAATCTTTTTTATCAAGTTTTAACATAGCTAAAACATTAGCAGCAATTAATATCAGTTGTGTTAAAATACCAGCATAACTAATTAAATATATATTATAACTAAGCCAAATAAAAGAAGTACATAAACTAGATAAGCGCAAGTACTTAGGATTTTTAATATAGACAAAAAAACTATAAAAAATGGTAGCTAATACTGGTAATAGACTAAATAAATCAGTAAAAGTAATTATACCTATTACTACATATATAATGATAAATAAAACAATTAAAAATTTAGATTTTCCTTTTGTAAAAAATAAGTTGCGAATAAAAGAAATAATACTAGTTAAAGCCCCACTTAATCCACCAAGTAAAAAGTAATGAATACTTTTAAAGAAAAAAGCTAAACTCTGGTAAAAAAGTAATTTGCTAGCATATTTTTGAAAATAAGAAAATATTAAACAAAACATATAAAAAAATCCAATAAACTGTCCCATACTATCACCTACTATATTAGATTATTTTACCCTAAAATTGTTAATTGACACTAAATATTTTTTTACTTATAATATTTTTAGAAATATTTAAGGTGATAACATGAAAACAATTAAAGAAGAAGTTATAAATGAAATAATTATTAATAAATCAAGATTTATTACTATCTTAATTAATATAAACAATATTAATGAAGTAAACACAAAAATAAATGAATATAAAAAAATATACAAAGATGCAACTCATTACTGTACAGCCTATATCATAAATGGTTATGAAAAATGCGATGATGATAAAGAACCATCAGGTACGGCTGGGATGCCTATTTTAAATGTTCTAAAAAAACAAAACTTAACCAATGTTTTATGCTTAGTTATCAGATATTTTGGCGGTATTAAATTAGGCGCTGGTGGACTTACTAGAGCTTATGCCAAAAGTGCGAGTGAAGCTATTAAAAAAGGCAGTATTGTAAATCTTGTCTCTGGCTATCAAGTAACAATAGAATTGGTTTATGAAAATATTAAAGATATTGACTATTTACTTAAAAATCTTAAAATAAATAAAACTTTTTCTGATAAAATAATTTACGAATTTCTAATTAAGGAAAAAGATTTTCTAAAAATAGAAAATTTATTAAAGCAAAAATCACAAATAATAAAAAAAGAAAAAATATTATTAGCAATATAAAAACCTAGAATAAATCTAGGTTAACAATTTTCTTCGACAAATTCAAAATAATATTGATGATTACTTTCTTTATAAGTTATTTTTACATAACCACATAACTGTGAGCGATCCCTCGGATCTTCTAAATCAGCACTATCTAAATAACCATCTTTAGCTAAAACTTTTAAACTCACCTCAGTCGCACTGGGGTTAGCTAATTGATAATTTTTAGCAGCTTTTTCAATAGTATTAATCTGCTCTTGATAAAGATCTTCTCTCGAAGTATTTAAAATTGATAAAATAGCTATCGAAACAATAGTAGCAATCGCTCCTAAAAGAAAAATAACTGCTAGTAGTTCAATTAAAGTAAAACCTTTTTTCATACTAACAATCTCCTTCCAAAGTATAAATATATTGATTTTTTTCATAAGTGATACATATTTTAGTGTCATCTTTAAGTTCACTATTAGTTTCTAATTCTTTAACAACCTTATCTTCTAAAAAACCCGTGTCTTTTAAAGTTTTTATACTAACAAATGAGGGGGTTGGTTCTAATTGGTTATCACCATCTATATCCTCTAGTTCAATATTTTTTAGTCCCCAATTTCGAGCGGCATTTTCTATTTGGGCAATTTGTTCATCGTTTAATTTTTCTTTTGAACGATTTAATATACCATTAACACTAGGAACAATAATTAGTAATAATAAAGCTAAAATAGCAATAACCGCAATCATTTCAATTAAAGTAAAACCTTTTTTCATATCATTCACCTATTATAAATTATAAGATATTTAAAAAGCAAAGTCAACAACTTTACTTTTTTTCGGTATATTCGGCATCTATAATTACATTGCTGACTTTTAAATGTTCTTTTTTTGTTTTTCTCTTATCCTTTTTAGTTACCTTTAAATAAACTTTATAAACTATATAAGCAATAATGGCGGCTAAAAGAATAAAAATAAAAAAGTGAAAAAAGACAATTAAAAACGCAATTAATAAAATAACAAATAAAATTCTTTTAATATAATCCATAGTATCACCTACTCTAGCACTTTAAAATATTCCCCAGAATCTAAATATAAAATACCTTTTTTATTGTTAAATTCTTTAATAATATCTAAATAACTATTTATTTTTTCAAAAGTGTGCAGTGTTAAATAAGCATAATTACCATCGTTCATTGTTAATAAAAATCTTTCTTCATCAACATCATTAGGGTCATATTTTATTTCAGAAATTCTTTCGATAATTAAATAATCAATACTTTCTAATTTTTTTAAAAAAACAGTATATAATTTATCCGGTATATAATTAATAACTGTTGGAACTGGAAAATTGTCTTTCGTTTTACTTTTATCAGCTAAAATAGTCCGGCGTTCAGGAACATAATAAAATAAAGGTAAATTTTCTTCGATTTCTATTTTAACATTAGTAAAAAAACTTTTAGTAACTTCGGCATTTTTAATATAAGGGTCTTTTTCTAATTTATTTTCAATAGTTCCTGATAAATTTCTTAATGTAGAAGGATAATCTTCCAGTCCAGCTTTTTTGATAATTTCCCATTCGCTATAAAGAGTATTTCCACTAACATTAATACTTGTAATTTTTAAATTATCTAAAAATAATAATAAAATTACAATTAAAATAATAATAAGAAATAAAAACAAGAAACTTTTTCTTTTTAATTTACGCCTTTTTACTCTTTTTTTAGCCATAAGTCACCTTCTTACTTGATTAAATCTCGTAATTTATTATATATTATTTCCGCACTATCTTCAACTTTAAATTTTTTTAAATTGTTTTTTATTGTTTGTAATTTTTTATCATCATTTATCACTTTGTCGATTTTATTAATTAAAATATCATCTATCAAATCTTTTTCTTCTAACATAATACCAGCATTTTGACTTGTTAAGTCTAAAGCATTTATATATTGATGGTTATTAGCAACAAATGGTGAAGGGATTATTATGGTTGGTACTTCTAAAGCGATAATTTCACTTAAAGTAGAAGCACCTGCTCTAGAAATCATTAAATCGGTTGTTTTCATTATTTTAGCTAATCCCTCATAAAATGGTAAAACTTTAACATTATTGGGAAGATTATTTTCTTTTATTTCTGTATTTTTTCCAGTTATCCACAAAATATTATAATCTTTATCTTTAAATTTTGGCATAATATCAAGTAAATACTTATTAATTGTTTTTGCTCCTAAAGAACCCATAACAATTAAAATTAGTTTTTTATTTTCACTAAAACCAAATTCTTTTTTACTAGCTTTTTTGACTTTAATAGCCTCCTCGCTACAAGGATTGCCAGTTAAATATGTTTGGGTTTTGGTCAAATATTTTTTTGAACTAGCGAAAGACAAACCAATTAAATCACAATACTTTTGTAAAAAAATATTTGATTTACCAGGAATAGAATTTTGTTCATGTAAAAATGTTTTATAACCCAGCTTTTTACCAGCCATAATAACGGGAACCGTTACATATCCACCAACACCAATTACTATGTCAGGATTAAATTCTTTTATCCATTTTTTACAATTTTGATAACTTTTAATAAGGCATTTTACTGTTTTGAAATTTTTTAAAATGTTTTTGCTAAAACCATACATTTCTATAGCTTTAAAAGGAATACCTTTTTTAGGAATAATGTCTTTTTCCATTCGATTATGTGTTCCAATATATAAAAACTCACTATTTGGCTCTTTTTCTTTTATTTTATTGATAATGGCTAAAGCTGGATATATATGACCTCCAGTTCCACCAGCACTAATAACTACACGCATATTATCACTCTTTCTATTTAATATTATAGCATATTTATGCAAAAAAATTAAATATTATCACAATTTACTAAAGTTAAAGTTTTAGTATTTTTTATACTACCTAGTAAAATATTCATAATTATTCTAACTGTTAATAAACTTATTAAAGTATATAGTAAAAACGGTTTAAAAATGCTTATCCCTTTTAAATCAATAATTTCATTTATCGTTTCTACAAAAAACATATTAATAAACAGTATAATGGGTAAAGAACAAATAAAAGCTTTAAAAGTAATATAAAGACTTTCTATAACCAACATATCTTTAAAATTTTTATTTAAAAAGCCGATACTTTTCAATAAACCAAATTCTTTTTGCCGGTACATTATACTTAAATAACTACTACTAATAGTAATACTTATACTGATTAAAAAAACTAAAACCAAAACCATAAAAACAAAAAATTTAATAACCATAATTATATTATTAATAATTTTCTTTCCTTTGGAAGCATCCACATAATATAAAATATTATTATCTTTTAAAAGGTTATCTAATTTTTTTACTAAGTTTTTTGTATTACTTTTCATAAATAAAGTTAAATTGGAAAATTCAGGATAATCATTTACCCCAATTACTAAGTTATTTTTATTTAGTATATTTTCAAAACCAAAAGGTACTTTGTTTTGCGCTTTTAATTTTAATTTTTGATTGTCAATAGTTAATACAATATTATCTTTAGAATATTTTTGCTTCGCTAAATAAATTTTATCATCTTTAAAAACAACTTCTTCCCTTTTATTAATAAAAAAATTATTCCCTTTTATAATATATAAATTAGCGCTTCCTTTGACAAAAAAATCTTCAATATCAATATTAATTTTTTTATTACTTACTTCATAAATAGCGTATTTTGTACTGTTTTGTTTAGCAAATTTTTTCAATAAATCAAAGTTTTCTTTAGTATTTAAAGCGTTTATTTCAAAATCATAAGTAGGTATTTTTATATATTTATCAATAATATTTTCTGTATAAATTACAAACACATGAAATGAAGATGATAAAACTAAAAAAATAATTAAACTAATAATAAGTGCGAGATATTGTTTTTTACTTCTTTTATAGTTTAAATAAGCTATTAAGGAAACTACATTTTTAAATTTTTTCTTTCTTTTTATATAATGATTACTATGTAATCTTTTTTCATTTATTTTTTTTGCTTTAAAAAAAGGTAACAAACATATTAAAAAAACTAAAATTAAAATAAAAATAAAGGCATAAAATAAAAATTTCATATTAATAATGAATTTTAAAGAATTAAAATTACTAATGACTAAATAAATTAAAATACTTAAAATAAAACCTATAGTAAGGCCAATGACGCTGAAAAATAAAGTTTCAAGTAATAGAAAATGGCGCCTATCTTTTAAAGACATTCCTAAATTTTGAAAAATAGCTAGTTGTTTTGTTTTTGTAACTAAAACAATTTTATAAATATTATAAATTATTCCAAAAGAAGCAATTAAAATAAGCGATAAAACAACAATAATTAAATTTTTAAAAGTTTTTAACAAATTATTGTTTTTACTGATGCCATATAAAGATAAATAAGGATCATTATACTTAATATCATGACACTTGGTTTTTTGACATAATTTATTTGTTAATTTATATGTTAAGTCAATGTCATTATAAGTAATTAAAACATATTCGTTTTGCCATTTTATTTTTTTTATAACAGTAAAATTTTCATAGCCTTTTAAATCTGTTTTGATTTTTACATGGTAATCACCTTTACTTTTAATAACTTCATCCACTAAGTACTGATGCACACCTGAAAAAAGAAACACAAATATAAATATCAGCATACTCGCTAAAACAATACTGAGTAAAAATACAATTGTTGTTTTTTTATTTTGTTTAAAATTATTAAAAATTAGTTTTAACATTTTTTATATCCTTAACAATTTTTCCATCCTTAACCGTGATTATTCGCTTCGCTTTTTTAGCTAAATAATTATCATGAGTAACAAAAATAATTGTTTGCCCTAATTTATTATAATATTTAAATAAATTAATTATTTTTTTGGCGTTGTGACTATCTAAATTACCTGTTGGTTCATCAGCAAATAAAACTAACGGATTAGTTATTAATGCCCGGCCAATCGCACATCTTTGTTGCTGGCCCCCTGATAAATCGTTAGGTAAATAATTTTCTTTGTCTTTTAAATTCAAAGAATTAATTAATTTGTTATAACTACTATAATTTTTGTTGGTAAAAAATGCTGGTAACAAAATATTTTCTTTAACTGTTAAAAACGGTAACAAATTATAAAATTGAAAAATAAAACCAATATGTTTTCGTCTAAATAAAGTTAAATCATCGCCCTTTAAATTAACAATATTTGTTTTATTAATATAAACTTCACCACTGTCTGGCATATCAAGCCCAGCTAAAATATGCAGTAAAGTACTTTTCCCACTGCCACTTGGTCCGACAATAGCGATAAATTCTCCTTGCTTGATTTTTAAATTGGTATTATTAACAGCTATTATTTTATCTGAGCCTTGTTTGTATGTTTTATATAGATTTTTTACTTTTATTATTTCCATAAATACCTCCCTATTATGTATTATAGAATAAAAAAATAAAAATCCCTTTTTATTTTCATAAAAAATAAAAAAAATTAAGTTTTTTACTTAATGTGTATTAGTCCTTTTGATATTTCTTCTAAGGTTTTTCCAATATTTTTTGTAGATTTATACTCGCTAGGTTCTAATTGATAATGTCCGGTTTTTTTTATTTGAGTTAATCGCTTACTAACGACATTAACAAGTAAATATTTAGAACCTATTTGACTAAGTAAATTATCAATTGATGGATATAACATATTTTCCCCTCCTTTTTTTATTATATAATTTTATTTGTCAAAACCTAAAATTTTTTAAAATTTTGACATTATTTAACATTTATATCATTTGTCCCAAAACTAAAAGGACATAAATCTTTAACTGTGACCGAAGTTGATTTGTCACCTTTATAGTTAAAACTAACTATTAAAGTGTCTTCACTACATAAATCATTTAATGCTTGCCGGCATACAAAACAAGGGAAGCAAATATTATCAGATTTATTCATGATATAAATAGCTTCAATATCTTCCTTTTTATAACCTTGTGAAATTGCACTATATAAAGCATTTCTTTCAGCACACACACCGCTAGCTGGTGATGAAGTTTCAACATTTACGCCTTCGAATGTTTGACCATCTTTACATTCTACAATGGCCGCTACCGGATAATTATATACCGGTGAATAACTGTTTTTTAAAAGTTCTCTAAGTCTATCTTTCATAATTACTCCTTTATTATTTCATATATTAATTTTGGTTTTTCAACTTTCTCTTTAGTAATTTTAAAACACTCTAAAACATCTTGAGTGGGAATAATGGTATTATCATAATAAATTTTAGCTAATACATCGCCTTTTTTCACTTCATCGCTAACTTTTTTCGTTAAAACAATTCCTACTTTAGGATTGATTATATCATCTTTTTTTACTCTTCCAGCTCCAAGACGGCGAGCAAGTTCGCCAATTTTTAAAGCATCAATACTTTTGACATAACCATCGTTTTCCGCAATTACTTCAGTAATATTATCAGCTATTTTAATATTATTAATATCCCCACCTTGATAAAGAATAATTTCTTTGAATTTTTCATAAGCTTCACCATCTTTTAAAGCTCTTTCAACATTTTCTAAAAGTATTTCCATTGGAATATTTTGATCTAAAGAAACCATTAAAGAAGCCAGATTAATGACTAATTCTTCTAAATCTTTAGGTCCTTGTCCTTTTAGTGTGTCAATCGCTTCATGAACTTCTAGGGCATTACCAACAGCATACCCTAAAGGTTCATTCATATTAGTTAAAACAACAATAACTTCTTTCCCAGAAAGACGCCCTATTTTAACCATTAAATTAGCTAGTTTTCGGGCATCTTCTAAATTAGTCATTAAAGCCCCAATACCAACTTTTAAATCGATAACTATTTTATTAGCGCCACTGGCTAATTTTTTACTCATAATACTAGAAGCAATTAAAGGGATTGACGCAACAGTCCCTGTAACATCTCTTAAAGCATATATTTTTTTATCGGCAGGACACAAATCCCCTGTTTGCCCGGCAATAGAAGCCCCAATTTCTTCAACTTCTTTTTTAAATTCTTCAACCGTCAAATTAGTATTAAAACCTTCAATTGCTTCTAATTTATCAATAGTTCCACCAGTATGTCCAAGTCCTCTGCCACTCATTTTAGCAACTTTTGTTCCCAAAGAAGCGACTAATGGAACTAAAACTAAAGTTGTTTTATCACCAACACCACCTGTTGAATGTTTATCGACAATATTATAATCAAAAGTTAATTTGTCACCACTATTTAACATGACTTCTGTCAAACAAGCAGTTTCTTTTTCTGTCATTCCATTTAACATAATAGCCATAAGTAAAGCGCTCATTTGATAATCAGGAATTTCCCCTTTGACATAACCTGTAACAGCAAATTCTAGTTCGTTTTTTGTAAGTTCTAGTTTTTTTACTTTTTTTGCGATAATGTCTAATATATTCATAAACTGTCCCTCCTATTTTAATTATATAACTTTTTCGTAAAATATAAAAGTTATATTTGTTGAAAAATGTAAAGTATATTTACATTATTTTTTTGGAACAATAATTTTAGGTGAAGAAAAGATGCTGATATATATTGGAATATTTGTCTTTAAAATTATTGAAGATGCTTTAGGAACACTTAGAATTATTGTTGTCAGTAATGGTAAAAAGAAACTTGGTGCTTTATTACATTTTGCCAATGCTATTGTCTGGGTAGCAGTAACGGGAACTGTTATAAGCAATATTAATAAAGACCCTTTAAAAGTAGTGTTTTTTGCTTTAGGCTCTTTAGTTGGCTCTTATTTTGGTAGTTTTCTAGAAGAAAAAATCGCCTTAGGGACTAATATTGTTATGACTGAAACGAGTAATGTTAATGCTGAAAAAATTAAAATCAATTTAAGAAAATATAAAATAACAGATATCAAACAAAATAATAATACTTTAATTATGATTACTTGTCCAAGAAAAAAAACTAATTCTATTATTGAATTAATTAAAAGTTATGATGATAAATGTACAATAACAACGGAAAAAGTTAAAAGCTTTTCTTAAGATAGGTATAAATTTCTTTATATTTATCAGTAATAATATTAACATCTGTTTTAGGAATATCTTCTATTTTATTAATAGTCCAAGCAAATGTTTCTTTTATGGTTTTATTAATGTTTTTATAGTAAACTGAGTTAAAAGCAAAATCATTTTTGATATATTTTAAATTATTAATCGGTCCAATAATAAGCCCTGTTTTAAAAAAAGGATATTTTTGATGAAAATACTTTATTAGATGATAATTAAAACTACAAATATAGTAATTAAGAGGATACTTTTTTAATATTTTAATAAGTTTATAAACCAAATATTTATATTTTTTACTTTCTTCTTTGATTTCAATTAAAATTATTTTATCATTAGTTACCGTTTTTAAAATTTCTTCTAATGTATTTAAGCCTTTTTTTCTAAGAACTTTTGCTTTTGTTTTTTTTATAAAATGTCCTTGATAAAAAAAGTCATGATGAACGATAAATTTATAATCTTTTGTAAAGCGAATATCAAACTCTACTCCATCAGTGTATTTACTATTTACACTATTAGTTATAGCTTCTAAAGAATTTTCTTTATGTATATTATCGTTTCCTCTATGTGCGATTATTTTCATAGTATCACCACTTAAGTATATTAAAAAAGAATATTTAGTAGTCCTCCAAGCACTAATCAGACAAGTATGGTAATGTATTTTACCTAAAAAAATGAGATAATTGTGCTAGAGGATAGTAAGTTTAAAAATCAACAAAATAAGAGAAGAACATATCTATGCCACTAGTTAATACTTATGTCAAAATACTAACATCTTTAAATTTAAATGCTTTTTTGTTTTTAAATAATTGATTTTTTTTTATAAATAGTAGATAATATATAAAAGGAGGAATTAATATGACAAGAGAAGAATATGCAGATATATTATTACCTGATGTTAAACATACTTATGAAGAATATGAAAAAATGTATCCCGAAAGAGATTTAAAAGAAGGCGCGATTGTTACAAGATATGCCCCAAGTCCAACTGGTTTTATTCATATAGGTGCTCTTTATACTTCTTTTATTGCCGGGAAAATGGCAAAGCAAACTGATGGTGTTTTTTTTCTTAGAATAGAAGACACTGATCAAAAAAGAAGTATTGATGATGGTGTTAATAAAATAATTGATGACTTAGCTAAATTTGATATTAAATTTGATGAAGGCGTTACCAAAGATGGAGAGAAAGGAAAATATGGCCCATACACCCAAAGTGAAAGAAAAGACATTTACTGGGCTTTTGCTAAAAAATTAATCATTGAAGACAAAGCTTACCCTTGTTTCTGCAGCGAAGAAGAAAATATGAAAAATCATAAAAAACAAGAATCTTTAAAAGAAAGAACTGGCTATTATGGTAAGTGGGCTAGATGCAGAAATCTAAGTATGGAAGAATGTTTGGAAAAAATTAATAACGGTGAACAATATATTATTAGATTAAAATCTAATGGTGACTTTAACAAAAGATTTACTTTTAAAGACTGTATTAAAGGTAAATCAGAACTTCCAGAAAATGACGAAGATTTTGTTTTATTAAAATCCGATGGTATTCCAACTTATCATTTTGCGCATGCCATTGATGACCATTTAATGCGTACTACTCATGTTATTCGCGGCGATGAATGGTATTCAAGCATTCCTAAACATATTCAGTTATTTCAAATGCTTGGTTTTAAAACTCCAAAATATGCTCATATTTCCCCTCTTCTTAAAGAAGATAATGGCAATAGAAGAAAAATTAGTAAAAGAAAAGATCCCGAAGCCGCTATTAGTTTTTATCATGAAAAAGGCATTCCTAATAAAGCTATTATGCTTTATTTAGCTACTTTAGCTAATTCTAATTTTGAAATGTGGATGGAACAAAATAAAGATAAAAATCTAGATGATTTCACTTTTGAATTTAAACGCATGAGTACTGGTGGAACGATGTTTGATTATGATAAATTAATTAATATTTCTAAAAATTATATAAGCCGGTTAAAAGCTAGTGAAGTTTATGATTTGGCTTTAGAACACGCAAAAATATATGATAAAAATTTTGCTACTTTATTAGAAACTAATAAAGATTATAGTATAAAAATTTTTAATATTGAGCGGGAACAAAAAAAACCAAGAAAAGATATCGCTTATTTTAGTGATGTTAAAAATCAAGTTTGGTATATGTATGAAGAATTATTTATGCCCGCTAACTACAATTGGCAAAACATAACCGATAAAAATGAAATTGAACTAATTTTAAATACTTATATTAATGAATATTATAATATAAACGATGATAAACAAACTTGGTTTGACAAAATGAAAGAAATGGCAGAAAAACTAGGTTATGCTGGAAACATGAAAGAATATAAAGAAAACCCCGATAACTATAAAGGCAATATTGCTGATATAAGCATGATTATTAGAGTTGCCTTAACTAGCCTTAATATGACTCCTGATTTATATGAAATAATGAAATTATTAGGTATGGAAAATATTCAAAAAAGAATAAAAAAAGCTTTACAAGCATAAAATTTTATTATATAATTAAAAAGAACTTTAAAGTTCTTTATGCAGGTGTAGTACAACGGTTAGTATATGGCCTTGCCAAGGCTAAGATGCCGGTTCGATTCCGGTCACTTGCTCCATTTGAAGACAACTTACGGACTGTAAGAAGTTCGTAAGTTTTTATTTTATATAAATATTAAACTTTAATGTTCTCTTTCTAGGAAGGAGGACATTTTTTATGCTTGAATTTAAAAC
>CALVIK010000098.1 GCA_944329545.1 uncultured Bacilli bacterium | reverse complement strand
ATTTTTATCGAAAAAAATCATTTTATAATAATTTTATAACTAATTTAAATAAACTTGATCAAAAATATTTAATTTTAGAACTATTAAAAAAACCTAATTTTTACGAAGGGAAACTATTATATGATTCTCTATATGAAATAGATAAATCAATGACTGAAAGAGTTAATACTTATAAACAAAGTGTCAATGATTTTAAAGAATTTATTGAAATATGGATTCATGAAGTTAAAATACCACTTGCAAGTCTTTTATTAATCATTCATAATAATAAAAACTTAAAAACACCTAAAATCATGAAACAAATTAACCAAATTGAAGATTATACCGAACAAATACTTTATTATGTTCGCAGTGAAAACTCCGAAAAAGACTACTTAATTAAAGAATGTAATCTTGAAGATATTATTAAAAATGTTGCTTTAAAAAATAAAGATAATTTTCTTTATAATGATATTTCTTTTATCGTTAGTGATTTAAATAAAACTGTTTTAACTGATTCTAAATGGTTAGAATTCATAATAAATCAAATAATAAATAATAGTATTAAATATAAAAAAGAAGATTCATATATAAAAATAACCGCTTTAGAAAATAAAGAAAATACTAAATTAATTATTTTTGACAATGGTAAAAATAATAGAAAAAGTGACCTACCTAGAGTTTTTGATAAATCTTTTACTGGCGAAAATGGTAGAAAAGAAAGCAAATCAACTGGTATGGGCCTTTATATTTGCTACAACCTATGTAAAAAACTAGGCCATGATATTAAAATAGAATCCGTTAAAGACAAATTTACGAAAGTAACCATTACTTTTGGAAAAAATAATTATACAAGCACTTTAAAGTAAAGTTACAAAATTGTAACCTTTAGTAAGATTAAACAAACGATTTTTTCTTTCTTTTTTTATATAATGATTTTAGAAAGGAGAAAAATTATGACAAATATTTTAAAAATTAGAAATGTCGAGAAGTATTATGGTAGCCGTTCTAGTTTAACCAAAGCTATTAATAATATTTCCTTAGATGTCAGTGAAGGCGAATTTGTCGCTATTATGGGATCTAGTGGTAGTGGTAAAACCACTTTACTGAATTTAATATCAACTATTGATAAAGTTACGGCTGGTCATATTTATGTAAATGGTGAAGATATAACTACTTTAAAAGGCAATAACTTAAATAAATTTAGAAGAGAAGAGTTAGGGTTTATTTTTCAAGATTTTAACTTATTAGATACACTAACAGCTTATGAAAATATTGCTTTAGCTCTGTCTATTCAAAATAAAAAATATCCAGAAATTCATACTAAAGTAAAGGAAGTCGCTAAAACATTAAATATTAATAATATCTTAAATAAATATCCATATGAACTATCTGGGGGTCAAAAACAAAGAGTAGCTGCTGCCAGAGCCATAATTACTAAACCACATCTTATTTTAGCTGATGAACCAACGGGAGCTTTAGATTCTAAAAGCAGTAAATTACTTTTAGAAAGTTTAGATAATTTAAATGAAAACTTTAAAGCCACTATTTTAATGGTTACCCATGATGCTTTAGCAGCTAGCTATGCCAGTAGAGTAATCTTTATTAAAGACGGAAAAATATTTAATGAACTAATTAAAGGATCTGATACTAGAAAAGAATTTTTTGATAAAATTATCGATGTCGTTTCCTTACTTGGAGGAGAAATAAACGATGCTTTATAAGTTATCATTAAAAAACATTAAAAAAAGCTTTAAAGATTATGCGATATATTTTATAACTTTACTTTTAGGCGTCGCTATTTTCTATATTTTTAACGCCATTGATAGCCAAACAGTTTTAATGGATGTAACTTCTTCAACCAAAGAAATAATTAAATTAATGACTAATATGCTATCAGGGGTCAGCGTTTTTGTATCTATTGTTTTAGGCTTTTTAATAATTTACGCTAGTAGATTTTTAATAAAAAGAAGAAATAAAGAATTTGGTATTTACTTAACTTTAGGTATGAGCAAAAGAAAGATATCAACTATTTTATTAATTGAAACAATGATAATTGGCTTACTTTCTTTAGTAACTGGGCTTATTATTGGTATTTTACTTTCTCAGTTAATGAGCGTTTTTGTTGCTAATATGTTTGAAGCTGATATGACTAAATTTACTTTTATAATCTCTAGCGAGGCCATTATAAAAACCATTATTTACTTTGGTATTATGTATTTATTAGTAATGATATTTAATACTATTAGTGTTGGTAAATGTAAATTAATTGATTTATTATATGCTAGTAAACAGTCAGAAAAAATAAAACTTAAAAATCCTATTTTATGTATTATTATCTTTATAATTTCTGCTATCTTACTAGCGTATGCTTACTGGTGCGTAAGCTTTGGCGTAAAGCAAATGGACGGGGCTAACGGAATATTTATTCCAATTATTTTAGGAGCTGTTTCGACATTCTTTATTATTTGGTCAATTTCTGGACTTATTTTAAAAATTGTTACACATATGAAAAACACTTATTATAAAGGCTTAAATAGTTTTACTTTAAGACAAATAAGTAGTAAAATTAATACGACAGTTTTTTCAATGACCATTATTTGTATTATGCTTTTCTTTACTATTTGTATTTTATCAAGCTCTTTATCGATAAAAAACAGTATGACAGCTAATTTAAAAGAGCTAGCACCTATCGACATTGAATTATATAAAACCGTTAATATGACAAGTGAGCACGCCGCCGAATATGGTTATAGTCCTGAAGTTGTTAATGATTCCAAAATTACTATTAAAGAAACTTTAGAAAAGTTAAATTTTAATATTAATGATAATTTTAAAGATATAACCGATGTTTATATTTATGCGGCTGATGAATTAACTACTAAAGATACTTTAGGTGGTTCTTTAAACTATGTTAAGAAAAATTACCCATATTTAGATTTAAATAGTAGTGAAGCTATAATGACAATTAGTGATTATAATAAAGTAGCCAAACTTTATGGTAATGAAACTTTTACTTTAAAAGATAACGAATATATTTTAATTGCTGATTTTGATGGATGGATTGGTATTAGAAATAGAGCTTTAAAAGAAAAGGCTCCAATTACTATTTTAGGAAAAACATACTTTCCAAAATATCAAGAAGTTAAAAATGGCTTTTTAAATATTTCATCTAATCATATTAATGCCGGAATCTTTGTTGTTCCTGATAACGCCGTTAATGATTCTATAAAAGAGCAAGAACATCTTCTAGCTAATTATAAGGCAAATGATGAAGAAGGTAAGAAGAAAATTGAAAATAAAATTAGCACTTTAGGTGAAAAGGCTTATGCTACACAAACGAATTTGAGTGCTTCTACAAAAATATCAATTTATGAAGGCAGTGTTGGCCTCGGGGCCTTAGTTACTTTTATCGGTTTATATTTAGGAATTATTTTCTTGATTTCTTCAGCCGCTATTTTAGCATTAAAAGAACTTTCAGAAAGCACTGATAATAAAGAAAGGTTTAGGATGCTTCGCCGTTTAGGAGCCGATGAAAAAATGCTTAATAAAGCGTTATTTAGACAAATTGCTATCTTCTTCATATTTCCCCTTATTTTAGCGATTATTCATTCAATATTTGGCATTATATTTTGTAATTACTTACTAGAAACCTTTGGCGACGATGAGTTACTTAAATCGATAATTATGACAGCTATTTTCTTGGTTGTTATATATGGTAGTTATTTTATCATTACATATCTTTGTAGTAAAAATATTATAAAAGAGTAAAAAAGAATTATGGATTATCTTACATCAATTGTTAGTGCAGTAATTATGTTTCCCATAATTGCTTTTTTAATTACAATTCCATTTATTTTATATAACTACCATAAATATGGAGCCATTTATTATTTTCGCGTACTTATTATTTATTCATTTATTTTATATTTACTTGTAAGTTACTTTTTAGTAATTATGCCGCTTCCTAATATCAGTGAAATAAATATGCAGGCAGAAAGTTATCAATTAATTCCTTTTACATTTATTATTGATTTTATAAGGGAAAGTGGTTTTGATATAAGTAAAACAAATACTTATTTAAATGCTATTACTAGTTCTTATGTCTATGTTCCATTATTTAATATTATAATGTTTATTCCCTTTGGATTATACTTAAGATATTATTTTAATTGTTCTTTCAAACAAACTATTTTATTTTCATTTTTATTAAGTTTATTTTATGAACTAACACAACTAACTGGTTTATATTATATATATCCGCATAGTTATCGGCTTTTTGATGTTGATGATTTGATGCTAAATACAGTAGGCGGGATTATTGGTTTTTATAGCTTAAATTTATTTAAAAAAATCTTACCGACGAAAAAGGAAATAACCGAAAATTCTAATAAAATAAGTTTTAAAATATCTATTTTAAAAAGGATGACTTTGTTTTTCTTAGATTTATTCATTTGGGCCGTTTTCTATTTTGCTACTAGTTTTTTATTTAATTTACCAATATTTTCTCTAATTATTTATTACTTATTTATTCCTTTTCTTACTAAAGGAAAAACTATCGCCGGTTTATTTATGCATATTACTATTACTGGTAAAAAAGAAAATTTAAAGCTGAAACAAATAATTATTAGAAATATTTTATTTATTATTATTTATTTTTATTTATTTTACTTTAATTTGTTAGGATTTATTGTCTTTAATTTTAATTATATATATTTTATAATTAAAGGGGAATTTATATATGAAACATTTAGTAATACAAAACTTCAAAGTACCTTTATTTTTAAGACTAATGAGTAATATTTCATTAGTTTTTATAATAGCTATCTTTATTTTAAAAATTTTGTTATAATATGTAAGGAAACTTAACGGAATATCTTAAGCTTTTATAGACAAAATAAAAGTAGGGAGGTGGTTATATGAGCAAAAAAACACTTAAATTAATTTTAAAAATACTAACAGTTGTTTTAACAATTGCCTTTTTAGGTTTTATTATATACGGCCTTAATATAACCATTTTTCACGATAAACAAGTTTTAGTTGATTATATTGATAGCTTTGGTATTCTAGCGCCCATAATATTTATTATTATTCAAATTATTCAAGTGGTCCTTCCGGTTATTCCTGGTGGGGTAAGTAGCTTAGCTGGCGTCATCGCTTTTGGCCCAGTATTCGGCTTTATTTATAATTATATAGGTATTATTTTAGGCTCAATCATTGCTTTTTATTTAGCTCGCATTTTAGGAATGAAAATTATCAGAGCTTTATTCGATGACAAAAAAACAGATAAATATTTAAATTATATTAGTCAAGATAAATTTTATTTACTATTTATAATTGCGATGTTTTTACCAGGACTACCTGATGATCTAATTTGTTTTATTGCGGGAACTAGTAAAATGACTTTTAAAAAGTTTTTAATCGCTATATTAATTGGTAAACCTATTTCTTTACTTTTATATAGTTTTGGAATCAATTTATTATAAATAACTTATATTTTTTTAATTTGACTATTTTTTTATAGGTTGTATAATATTAGCGTGAGGTGATTTGATGAATCAATATGATAATTATGATGAAAATAATGAAACTATGGAAAATATAGATGAAAACAATGAAAAAACATCGAAAAATAAAACAAAAAACAAAAAAATACATAAAACTAAAAAAATTGTCAAAAAAAGTAGGGGAAGAAAACCTAAAAAGAAAGTAGTTTATAAAAATAAGCAGGAAAACTCTGGCTGCTTTACATTTTTTCTTTTATTAATTATTATGGCATTACTGGGAATTATAATTTACT
>CALVIK010000097.1 GCA_944329545.1 uncultured Bacilli bacterium | reverse complement strand
ATACGAATTTTTTTTAATTCATTTAATTTTTCATAATTAATATTTTGTTTGCTGCTATCTGTTAAATTTTGATTATTAATTGGTTTTATTTTTTCTTGTTTATTGACAATAACTTTTAATGTTTCTTTTTTTTCGTTATTAAAATTTTTATTAATTTCCTTTTTTTGCATATTTTCTTCAAAAACATTTTTATTAGTATTTTCAGTTTTATTTATCATTTTTATAACTGATAATTCTAACATTAACTTAGGATTATTGGTGTTTTTCATATTAATGATACATTCATTTAATTCCTCAATATATTTTATCAACTTCTCGCTATTAATTTTTATTTTTTGATAATTGTCAATATCTTTATTTATTGTAGAAAAATATTTCGGAGCTTTTTGCGCCATCAATAAATCACGCATAAATAGTATTATTTCCTCAGTTAATTTAACAAAGTTTTTTCCTTTATTATTATACATATCAAATGTTTTTAAAATATTTTCTAAATCGTCTTTACTAAATAATGTTATTAATTCTATTAAATCTTTTTTAGTTAAAGTTCCATTAATATCATGAATATCTTGCTCTGTTATCGTATTTACAGTATAAGATGCGGCTTCATCAAGCATTCCTAAAGAATCACGCATACCACCATCAGCTAAAATAGCTATTTCTTTTAAAGCATTATCTTCTATTTTAATTTTTTCTTTATCGGCAATTTCTCTTAATCTATTAACAATTGCGTTTAAACTTATTTTTTTAAAATCTAACCGTTGACACCTTGAAATAATTGTTTCAGGGATTTTATGAGGATCAGTAGTTGCAAGAATAAATATAATATGCGCTGGTGGTTCTTCTAATGTTTTTAATAAAGCATTAAACGCACCTGTTGTTAACATATGAACTTCATCAATAATATAGATTTTATACTTACCGTAAGATGGAACTAAATTGACTTTAGACCGTAATTCTCTTATTTCATCAACACCATTATTAGATGCGGCATCTATTTCAATTATATCGCTATTATTAATTTGTGTACAATTTACACAATTATCGCAAGGCTTACAATCTACTGGATTTTCACAATTTACTATTTTGGAAAAAACTTTTGCTAAACTAGTTTTTCCCGTTCCTCGTGGACCAGTAAATAAATAAGCGTGACTTATTTTATTATTTAAAATAGAATTTTTTATTATTTTGACAATAGCATCTTGACCACATATATCATCTAATGTTTTAGGTCTATATTTACGGTATAATGCTTGATACATTTTATCACCCTCTGCTTTATATATTATATCATTTATGTATAATAAAAGAAAATAACTTCAAATTATTTTCCTCGTTTTGTTTTAAAAAAATCATGTAATAGCTCTTGTGATTCTTTTTTTCCACAACATTGTTCTTTTAATGGTAATTTTATATGTTCAATCTTATCACGCGCCGCCGCATAATATACTTTTTTTATTCTGGCTTGCGCTATAGCATTCATACACATTGGACAAGGTTCTAATGTAACATATATTTCGCAACCATTTAAATACCAATCTTTTTTCTTTTTACACGCTTGCTCTAACGCATTAATTTCAGCATGTCTAGTAATCATTTTTTGTTTTTCTCTAGTATTATGTCCTCGTCCTATTATTTTACCATTATAAACTATAATTGCTCCAACAGGAACATCATCTGTTTTTAAACTTTTTTTAGCTTCTTTCAATGCTTCTACAATAAATTTATTCATTTTTTCACCTACATAAAAGGCACACACGAATAGTGGTTTTTAAGGCTGCTGTCTTCCAACTCTGACCTGGTTCAAACATAATCGTTGTGCCATAAATAATATATATTATTTTATGAATTTAATCAAGTTATTTTATATATTGTATGTAAAACAACATTATTTATGTATTTATATGTTTCACGTGGAACATTGTTTTTTTTATATATTTATATGTTTCACGTGGAACATTGTTTTATTTATGTATTTATATATTTCACATGGAACATTGTTTTATTTATGTATTTATATGTTTCACGTGGAACATTGTTTTATTTATGTATTTATATGTTTCACGTGGAACATTGCTTTTATATATATATTTATATGTTTCACATGGAACATTTTTTTATATATTATATAAATTCAAAAAAAATATACCTATTCAGATATATTTTCTTCTTCACATATTTCATCTTTTATTAATGCTACATTACTAACTTTTTGTTCGGCTTTTAAATTGATTAATCTAACACCTTGAGCAACTCTACCTGTCGTAGAAATTTGTTCTACTGATAATCTAATAATCATTCCACTATTAGTAATAATCATTAAATCTTCATCGCCATTTACTAATTTAAAGGCTACTATATTTCCATTTTTATCAGTTACATTTAATGCTTTAACACCTTTACTACCTCTATGAGTCATTCGATATTCATTTACATCAGTTCTCTTGCCATAACCTTTTTCAGTAACTACTAAAATTTGTTGGTTGGCTTTGGCAACTTCTAATCCAACGCAAATTCCATCTCCTAAATCAATACCTTTAACACCAGAAGCACTACGACCCATAGCTCTAATTTCATTTTCATTAAATCTTATCATTCGACCATTTGAAGAAGCAATAATAATTTCATTATCGCCGGTTGTTTTTTTAACAGCTAATAATTGATCATCTTCTTTTAAAGTAATAGCTATTTTTCCATTAGCCCTAATATTTTCAAATTCATCTAAAGAAGTTCTCTTAACCAAACCTTTTTGTGTACAAAATACAATAAATCGATTTTCATCTTTACTACTAACTTTTTGTATAGCTTTAACTGATTCATCTTTATCAAGTGGTAATAAATTAACAATTGGTAAACCTTTAGACTGTCTACTATATTGTGGAATTTCATAACCTTTAACTCTATATACTTTACCTTTATTTGTAAAGAACATTAAATAATCATGTGTTGTCATAGATATTAAATTTTCCACAAAATCATCTTCATTAGTTGTCATACCTTTAATACCAACGCCACCTCTGTTTTGCGTTTTGTAAGTCTCACTAGTCATTCTTTTAATATAACCTTTATTTGTAAGCGTAATAACCACATTTTCCACAGGAATAAGAGACTCATCTTCAATATAATCAATAGCTGTCATATCAATATTTGTCATTCTAGGAGTAGCGTATTTAGCTTTAATTTCTAATAATTCTTCTTTAATTACATTTAAAATTTTTTCTTCACTACTTAAAATATCTTTTAAATGTTCAATTAACTTAATTAAACTTTCTAATTCTTCTAAAACTTTTTCCTTTTCTAAACCAGTTAATTTTCTTAAACGCATTTCTAATATTGCTTCGGTTTGTACATCATCTAAACCAAATCTAGTTGTTACTCTTTCTTTAGCTTCCGCATCAGTAGTAGCATTTCTAATAATTTTAATAACTTCATCAATATTATCTAAAGCTATTTTTAAACCTTCTAAAATATGCGCGCGCTTTTCAGCTTTTTCTAATTCAAATTTAGTTCTTCGATAAATAACTTCTTTTTGAAAATCAATGTAATTGCTAATAACTGATTTTAATCCCATAATTTGTGGCTTCCCTTGATATAACATAAGCATATTTATTCCATATGAAGATTGAAGTTGCGTATGTTTATATAAATTATTTAAAACAACATTAGGATTAGCATCTTTTTTTAATTCAATAACAATTTTTAAACCATCTTTATAAGAAGTTTCTTCTCTTAAATCAGAAATTCCTTCAACAACTTTATCGCGAACAAGTTCAGCAATTTTTTTAATGAGTGCGGATGTATTTACTTGATAAGGAACTTCCGTAATAATAAGCTCATAACGCCCTTTCTTTTCAACTATATCAACTTTTCCGCGAATAGAAATAGTGCCTTTTCCTGTTTCATAAGCTTTTTTAATGCCACTATTTCCTAAAATACTACCGCCAGTTGGAAAATCTGGCCCTTTAATATATTGCATTAATTCTAAAGTATCAATATCTTTATTATCAATATAAGCAACACAACCATCAATTACCTCACCTAAATTATGTGGGGGAATATTCGTTGCCATGCCGACTGCTATTCCCATTGTTCCATTTACTAAAATATTAGGAAAACGAGATGGTAAAACTTCTGGTTCTTTTCTAGATGCATCAAAATTATCCACAAAGTTAACAGTGTTTTTATTAATATCTCTTAAAAGTTCCATAGATATTTTACTTATTCTTGATTCGGTATAACGATAAGCAGCAGCTGTACTACCATCAATAGCACCAAAATTACCATGACCATCAATTAAAGGGTGACGATAGCTAAAATCTTGAGCCATTCGAACCATAGCATCATAAACCGCTGTATCACCATGAGGATGATAGTTACCAATAACAGCACCGACCGTTTTCGCACATTTTACATAGCCTTTATCTGGGGTAAAACCTGATTCTAACATCGTATATAAAATTCTACGATGAACCGGTTTTAAACCATCGCGTAAATCAGGTATAGCTCGCGCAATTATAACACTCATTGAATATTCAAGAAATGATTTTTGCATTTCTGTTACTATATTACTATTTTCTAATTTATCCATAAATTATCACCTCTAAATATCTAAGTTTTCCACATATTGAGCATTATCTTCAATAAATTTTCTTCTTGGTTCTACTTCTTCGCCCATTAGTGTTTCAAAAACTTGATCAGCAAGCATTGCATCTTCAATAGTTATTTTTCTTAAAGTTCGGTGTTCAATATTCATAGTTGTCAAACACAATTCTTCTTTATCCATTTCTCCTAAACCTTTGTTTCTTTGAATAACATATTTGGTTTTTTCAGGTAAAGAAGCAATATATTCATCTTTTTCTTCATCGGTCAAAACAAATTTAAATGTTTTTCCATGCGTAATTTTATATAAAGGTGGTTGCGCGACAAAAACATGACCTTGTTCAATAATTGGTCTAAAAAAGCGATAAAATAAAGTTAATAACAATGTTCTGATATGTGATCCATCGACATCGGCATCGGTCATAATAATTATTTTATGATATCTTAATTTATTAATATCAAAATCTTCACCAATTCCGGTACCAAAAGCCGTTATCATGCTTCTTATTTCTTCATTACCTAAAATTCTATCTAATCTAGCCTTTTCAACATTTAAAATCTTACCTCTAAGTGGTAAAATAGCTTGCGTTTTTGCATCTCTTCCTTGTTTAGCTTGTCCACCTGCTGAATCTCCTTCGACAATAAAAATTTCTGATTCGGCCGGATTTTTTGAAGAACAATCAGCTAGTTTTCCCCATTGATTAGTAAGTTCTAATCCACCTTTTCTTCTAGTAAGTTCCCGCGCTCTTTTAGCAGCAACTCTAGCGCGAGCTGCCGTCATATTTTTTTCTAAAATCAATTTAGCTTCATCAGGATGTTCTAATAAATACCTTTCGAAACCTTCAGAAAATACTTTATCGGCTAATTTACGAACTTCGGAATTTCCAAGTCTTCCTTTTGTTTGCCCTTCAAATTGGGGATTAGGATGTTTACAAGAGACAATCATCGTAAGACCTTCTTTAACATCATCACCAGTTAAAGAAGCATCTTTTTCTTTTAAAATGTTATTTTTTCGCGCATAATTATTTAAAACCCTTGTTAAAGCTCTTTTAACACCCTCTTCATGAGTTCCACCATCATGTGTATTGATATTGTTAACAAAGGAATAAATATTTTCATTATACCCTGTATTATATTGTAATGCTACTTCAAACATTACTCCAGCCTCTTCACCTTCTAAATGAATAATTTCACTTTGAATAGGTGTTTTATTAGCGTTTAAATACTTAACATATTCACTAATACCACCTTCATAATGAAAAGTCTCACCAGTAGTATCTTCATCATCTCTATCATCTCTTAGCGTAAGCATAAGTCCTTTATTTAAAAAGGCTAATTCTCTAGTTCGAACTTTTAAAGTTTCATAATCATATATATCAGTATCAAAAATATTAGGATCAGGTTTAAAAGTGACTGTTGTTCCTGTTCTATCATTTTCACATTCACCAATAACTGTTAACTTTTGTGTTGTTTTTCCACCGTTTGCAAATTTAGCTTCATAAATTTTTCCTTCTTTATAAACAGTAACCGTTACAAAGCTCGATAAAGCATTCACTACTGAAGCTCCAACACCATGAAGACCACCAGAAACCTTATAACCACCACCGCCAAATTTACCACCAGCGTGCAAAACTGTATAAACTGTTTCTACTGTGGATAAACCTGTTTTAGGATGCACACCAACCGGGATTCCCCGGCCATTATCTTTAACGGTAATTGAGTTATCTTTATTAATAATAATCTCAATATTGTTACAAAATCCAGCTAAGGCTTCATCGATACTGTTATCGACAATTTCCCATACTAAATGATGCAAACCTTTTACATCAGTTGTCCCTATATACATTCCAGGTCTCTTGCGAACTGCTTCTAAACCTTCTAACACTTGAATATCTGAAGCATCATAATGTTCGTTATTCATGATTTATCTCTCCTTCCAATACTTCGTTGTTTGCAACATGAAATATTTTAGCGTCCTTTAATAATTTTTCATCAATACTATTTAAATCTGTCGTTGTAATAATGACTTGGATATCACGATTTATATAAGAAAGTAAACCTTCCTTTTTTTTATTATCAAGTTCACTAAATACATCATCTAATAAAACAATAGGATTTGTTTGTTTATAATCTTTTAAAAGCTCTATTTCTGATAATTTTAAAGCAATAACTGCTACTCTTTGTTGCCCTTGTGAACCAAAGTTTTTTAAATTTTGATTTTGTAAAAAGAAATCAAAATCATCACGGTGTGGTCCATATAAAGTTGCTTTAAACTTAATTTCTTTTTCTAAATTTTCTTCTAAAGATTTTTTTAATGTTTTAAATAAATAATCATTATCATAGCTATCAAAAGTTATTACTGGCTTATAGACTATTTTAAATCCTGTTTTACCAGTTATCTTTTGATAAATACTAGGACAAATTTCATTTATTCTTTGAATGAACTTATGCCTCATTTGATAGATAAAAACTGATTTATTTATAAAGTAATCTGTTAAAACATCAAAATAATTAAAATCAACTTTAACGCCTTCACTTATTTGTTTTAAATACTCGTTTCGCGATTTTAGTAATTTATTAAAGTCATTAAGTGCGTTATAATAATTAACAGAAATTTGCATTAAAGAAATATCTAAATATTTTCTTCTAATAGTTGGAATTCCTTTAATTAAATCCAAATCTTCCGTATAAAATACAACAATATTAGTTTTATCAATATAGTCACTTATTTTTTTTATAATATGACTATCAATTTTAACTTGTTTTTTACTTTTATTTAATAAAACTTCTAATTTGTAAGGTATTTTATTTTCAATTGTTCCTCTAATTAAAGATGATTCTTCTCCTTCTTTTATTAAATTGTTTTGATTAAAAAAGCGGTGAGATTTAGAAAAAGCTAAAACATAAACACTTTCTAATAAATTAGTTTTTCCAACACCATTATCACCATAAACAATATTAATGTTTTTTCCAAATTCTAAATTCAATTTTGGATAATTGCGAAAATTTTTGATTTCTATGTTTTTTATTATCATAACCAGGCCTCTTTTCGCTTATTATAAGTTTTTAACAACCAAATACTATTTTGTGGTACTCCTATACCTATATATAATTATACCATAAAATAGCTTTATTTATAGAAAAAAATAAGCATTTTGCTTATTTTAGAGTTTTTTTTCGCATTTTTAATATTAGTAATAGTTTAGAAGCCCGAAAAAATTGATTTTCAAAGGAAAAATAAGATATAGGAAGTTCTCTTTTAATCCCACTATTAAATGTCACAAGAACATTATTTTTATGAGCTTTATAATTTTTTATATTAGCTATATTAACCCAGCTACATTCTTTATTCTCTGCAGATATAGTTGGCATAAATATTATTTCTCTACTTTCTTCAACAATAACTGGTAATTTATAACCCATACCGAGCATATTTTTACTTCCTATTATTCTTCCTAAAAGTGAACTACCAAAATATTCACAGCTATAACTGATAATATTATTTGGTATTAAATTTAAATTAAATACCCTATCGCCCTCAACAATTTCCGAGCCGTTATCTTTATATAAGATAAGTGAAGTTTCTTCATTTACTTCATAATAGTTTTCCACAAAAATTCCCCCTTTTGTATCAAAAAAAGATACATCTTTGTTATATCATATTTTTTTGTCGAAAAAAGGCATATTTTGTCAAAAAAAAGAACTTTTAGTAAGTTCTTATCGGCAATATTAACTGTTTTAAATCATCTGATTCAGGATTTTTTATTATAATAGGTTTTAATTCACCATTAAAAAGTAATTGCATTTCCTCTGATTCTAAAACTCTTAAAGAATCAAGCATAAACTTTGATGAAAATGCTATTTTTATATCTTTATCATTATTTTTATTTACGGTAATAGTTTCTTCAACATTACCAATTTCAGGAATATTTGATGAAATAACTACTGTATTTCCATTACTTTCTAATTTTATGGTATTTTTATCACTTTCATTCGTTAGTAAAGAAGCTCTATCAATGGCATTATAAAAATCACTTAATTTAACAACCATTTCTAATTCAAATTCATTTGGAATTAATTTAGATGTGTCAGGATAAGTACCATTTATAAGACGCGTTAACATTGTAATTTGATTAAACTTAAAAATCACTTTATTAGCAAAGATATGGATTTCCATATTATCTTCTTCTTCGGTTAATAATTTAACAAGTTCATTTAAATTTTTAGTGGGAATAATAATATTAATATTTTCATTTATCGCTTCTGGTAAAGTTATTGTTTTGGTAGCTAATCTATAAGAATCAGTAGCTGTACATTCCATAATATTACCATTTATTTTAAAGTTAATCCCTGTTAAAACCGGTCTTGATTCTCCGGTTGAAGTCGCAAAAGCAGTTTGATTAATAATCGTTTTAAAAACTCTTTGATTTAATATTATTGGTTTTTTACTATATTCAAGTTCTAAATCAGGAAATTCCTCAGCATTATTACAATTTAAAGTAAATGAAGAATTTTTAGTAGTAATATATAATTTAGAACCAATAACTTCTTCTAAATTAATTATCTCATGAGGAAGTTTTCTAATAATTTCAAAAATGTATCTTCCGGAAATAACAATTTCTCCTAGATTTTCTATTTTATTAATTTGTTTTTTATCAATAAAAGTTTTGATGGCAATTTCATTATCGGTACTCATTAAATATAAGCCTTCTTCAGTTAAGGAAAATTTAATACAATTTAAGATAGGTCGTAAATTTTTTGTCGATATTCCCCTTATAACATAGTTTAAATGTTCCATTAAAACTTCTTGTTTAATTTCCAATTTCATAATATCTTCCTTTCTTTTTTTATTATTTAATATATATTTTTATTATTGATGTGGAAAATGTGGATAAAGTAGAAAAAGTAAATAATATCAAAGGAAATTTAATAAAAGTTATTCAAAGTTCCCTGTGGATAAAATTTATTTATCCCCTACTTTATTTGATTTATAATTTTTGATATTTCAATTTCTAAATTATTATCTTTTTTAAGTTCATCTTTTATTTTATTAACAGCGTGCATAACGGTTGTATGATCTTTTCCCCCAAATTCACTTCCGATTTTAGGTAATGATTCTTTTAAATGAAAGCGGCAAATATACATTGCTATTTGTCTTGGCACGGCTATTTTTTTTAAGCGTTTTTTGCTTTTAATATCATCCACCGTAATGTTATAATTATTAGCAACTAGTTGTATCACTTGTTCAATTTTATTTTTCGCAATCACAGCTTTCCCAATATAATCTTTTAAAGCTTCTACCGCAAGTTCAATAGTAATTTCGGAACCATTCATAATTGTTGCATAAGCAAATACTCTAGTTAACGCCCCTTCTAGTTTCCGAATATCGGTTGTGCAGTTGCTAGCAATATATTCTTTAACTTCAGTGGGAACTATATTACTAATTCCTTGAGCTTCGACTTTTTTATCTAAGATGGCCATTCTAAGTTCAAAATCAGGGGGTAATATGTCAATAGTTAATCCCCAATTAAAGCGTGTTCGAAGCCTTTCTTCTAATTTTTTCAAATCATCTGGCGAACGATCTGAAGAAATAATAATTTGTTTATTTTTTGTGTGTAGTTCATTAAATGTATTGAAAAATTCTTGTTGGGTTTTACTAGCAATTTCTAAATATTGGATGTCGTCAATCATTAAGACATCAATATTACGATATTTATTTTTAAACTTTTCCACCGCATTAAAATTACTATTTTCTCCTTTGCGATAAATATTTAAAAAATCGTCGACAAATTTTTCACTAGTAACATATAATACTTTCTTATTAGAATTCGCACTTATATAATTACCAATCGCATGCATTAAGTGAGTTTTTCCAAGCCCACTATTACCGTATATGAACAAAGGATTGTACATTGAACCTGGTTTTTCTGCTACCGCCAGGCCAATCGCTTTAGCAAATTTATTGCTTTCTCCTGAAATAAAATTATCAAAAGTATATTTGGAATCAAGGCCACTATCAAAAATAGCTGTATTATTTTCGGCTACTTTTACTTCTACTTCATTTTCTTCTTCTGTTACATATTCAAATTTAAAAATTTCTCCGGTAACTTCCATAAAAGTTTCTTCAATTAATTCACTATAATTTTCTTTTAAATGCTTCTTATGCACATCTAATGGTACTTCCACAAAAGCATAGGAATCATTTAATTTTATTAATTTCGTATCTTTAAACCAAGTTTGAAACAAAACTGGTTTAACTTTCATTTTAATTTTTTCTAAAAAATTCTGCCATATTTCATTATATTCCATAAACATCCCCCGCAATTATTAGACAGCTCTGTAATCATTGTACATTATTTTTAATAATTTTTCTATAAAAACTGTGGAAAAAGTCAAAAAAACTTATCCACAAGCCAAAAAAGTCGAAAAAAGACGCTTTTTGTAAGTTATACACATAAAATGTGGATAAAAAAATAATCCCCATAATTCATAAAATTAAAATTATCCACATATGTTTATAAGTGTAAGAAAAGCTTAAAAATCAACAAACTTTTAAGTGGAAAAAAAAGAGGAAAAATTAATTTAGAACATAATTTCGTGTTAATAAAGTTGGACAAATTATCAAAAGAAAAAAACAATATTAATGTAATTTTTACATAAATTAAAATAAAAAAAATAATTGACAAAATATCTTTTTATATATATAATTATTAAAGCAAAGAAAAAAACGGAAGGAGTGAGTACTGTGAAAAGAACTTTTCAACCAAATAATAGAAGAAGAAGTAAAAAAATGGGTTTCTTCGCTAGAATGCAAACTAATATAATTAAAAGAAGAAGAAAAAAAGGACGCAAAGTCTTATCTCATTAGAAAGCCACTAAATGTCCAGTGGTTTTTATTTTTATAAGGTGATAACATGAAAAAAATAAATATTTTAAAGAAAAGTAATGATTTTACGCGAATTATCAAAAACAATCGTTCTTTTAAATATGCTGATTATATTATATATGTAGAAAAAAAAGAAAGTGGTGTTTATAATTTTGGTTTTTCTGTTGGCAAAAAAATTGGCAACGCTGTAACGCGTAATAAAGTAAAGAGACAATTAAAAAATATTTTAGATAAGTATCAATTTAAAAATAATTTTAATTGTGTTATTATAGTAGGTAAGGGGATTTTAAACCGTTCTTTTAATGAAAAAGAAATAAATTTAATAAATGCCTTAAGAAAATTAAATTTGATAAAGGAGAAAAAAGATGAATAAAAAAATAATACTTATTATTACATTATTATTGATGTCTTTATCTTTAACGGGTTGTACTACCTGGTTAAAAGATGAAAATGGGGCGATGGTCAAAGAAGAAACGACTGGTCAAAATTTAGCTAAAAACATATTATGCCAACCTGAAGATGAAAATGTTATTGAAACATATAAGGAAAATGGTATAAAAATAAAAGATTATCCAAAGTGTTCTGAATTTACCCCAGCTGATGGTGGTTATGAAGGAATTTGGAGTACTATTTTTATTAAACCATTAAGCTGGCTTATTATTCAAATAGGTGAGTTACTTGCTAATTATGGTCTTGCTATTATTGTTGTAACATTGTTAATTAGGTTAATTATTTTTCCAATTAGTAAAAAATCAGCTATGCAATCGGAAAATATGCAATTAGCTAGCAAAGATTTACAAAAATTAGAAGCGAAATATCGTAATAAACAATCACAAGAACAACAAATGATGAAAGCTCAGGAAATGCTTCAAATATATAAAAAATATGATATTAATCCAATGTCTGGTTGTTTATTTGCTTTTATTCAAATGCCACTATTCTTTGCTTTCTTAGAAAGTTTAAACAGAATACCAGCTGTATTTGAAGGAACTTTATTTGGTTTCAATTTAGGTACCAGTCCATTTAATGCATTATTTGGTGGTAGTTTTGATTTTAATCATTTTGCTGCATCTTTTAGTAATGGTGATTTTATATATTTGTTATTGCCAATTATAGTAGGTGCGACGACCTTCTTCTCATTTAAATTAAATTCTGGTCTTAATACGACAGTTCCAGATCAAGCTAAACAAATGAAGATTATGATGAATATTTTATTAATATTTATTATTGTTGCTTCATTTACGATGTCTACAAGTATTATTATTTACTGGATAACTGGAAGTTTATTCACTATTATTCAAAGTGTTATATTGAGGAGGAAGAAACATGCAAATAGTAAGGAAAGAAAATCAAAATAAAGAAAAAGCTTTATTAGAAGTACTTCAGCAACTGAATGCAAGTATTAATGAAGTTTTTTATTCTATCGAAGATAATTTCGATAATTTTATAGTAACGGCTGTTACAAAATATGAATTAAAAGAATTTATTAAAGACTACTTAATTTCTTTAGCGCATTTTATGAATACTAAATTTGTTTTAGAAATTAAAGAAACGGAAGTAGGTTTTAATGTAGAAATTATAACTGATGATAATGCCATTATAATTGGTAAAGATGGTAAAAATTTAAGTAGTATTCAATTTCTTTTAAGAGAAACCTTAAAAAATATAACAAATATTGATATAAAAGTTAATTTAGATGTTGCTGGTTATAAATGGCAAAAAGAAAAACAACTAAAAGAAGAAATAAAAAAAATAGCTAAAGAAGTTTTATCTACAAAATTGCCAGCAAAATTAGATTCGATGAATTCTTATGACAGAAGAATTGTTCATAATATTATTAGTGAATATCCAAATTTAGTTACTGAAAGTAAAGGTGAAACACCAGATAGATATGTTATTATAAAATACAAAGAGGATTAAAAAAATCTTCTTTTTATATACTGTTTTTAATAACCAAAATTTAAAGGTAATATGAATATCAAAAAAATATCAAATCAAATTATTATTTTTTAAATTTTGTTTTATTCTTTTTTTATAGTATAATAGTACCGAAAAAAAGAGGTGAAATTATGCATGATACAATTGCGGCTATTTCCACAGCCCAAGGAGTAGGGGCTATATCAATAATTAGAGTAAGTGGACCAGAAGCTTTTAATATTGTGGAAAAAATATTTACTAACAAAAATTTGAAAACAGCTCCAACTCATACCGTTCATTATGGTTATATTATTGATGGGAAAGAAAAAATTGATGAAGTGCTAGTCAGCAAAATGTGCGCCCCAAAAACATTTACTTGTGAAGATATTGTTGAAATAAACGCTCATGGAGGAATTATAACAACAAATAAAATATTAGAATTGTTATTAATAAATGGTTGCCGCTTAGCTGAACCAGGTGAATTTACCAAAAGAGCTTTCTTAAACGGAAGAATAGATTTAACTGAAGCTGAAAGTATTATGGATTTAATTGAAGCTAAAACCGAAGATGCTAGTAAAATGGCTTTAAATGGTATAAGTGGAAAAGTATCTAATATGATAAAAGATTTAAGAGAAGATTTAATTAGTATTATTGCTAATATTGAAGTTAATATTGATTATCCAGAATACGAAGATATTGAAGAGATGACTATTGGTAAAATCAATGATAGTTTAAGTAAATTAAAAGATAAAATCAATAAAATATTAAAACAAAGTAATACAGGAGAACTTTTAAAAACCGGAATTAAAACAGTTATAGTGGGCCGACCTAATGTTGGAAAAAGTAGTATTTTAAATTGTCTGGTAGGGGAAGAAAAAGCTATTGTTACAAGTGTGCAAGGAACTACAAGAGATAGTGTTGAAGCTTCTATTGTTATTGATAATATTATTTTAAATTTAATTGATACGGCTGGTATTAGGAAAACTGATGACCTTGTTGAAAGCATTGGTGTCGAAAAAAGTCTTAAATTAATTGATCAAGCCGATTTAATCCTTTTTGTTGTTAATTATAATGAAAAATTAACTAAAGAAGATAGGCAAATAATAGAAAAATTAAAAAATAAAAATTATATAACTGTTATAAATAAAACAGATCTAAAAAAACAAATAGATGATGAAAAACTACAAAACAAAGTATATGTCAGTGCTTTAAAAAATGAAAATGTGGAAAACATAGGAAATGAAATAAAAAAATTATTTAATTTAGAGCAAATTGAAACAAGCGATTTAACATATTTAACAGGTGCTAGAAATAAAGCAATTTTAAAACAAGTTTTGCAAGGTATTAACGATATTAATGAAGGAATTAAAAATAATATAGCCATTGATATGTTAGAAATCGATTTAAGAAATATTTGGAACTTACTTGGTCAAATAATTGGTGAAGTATATGAAGAAGAATTATTAGATGAATTATTTAGTCGTTTTTGCGTCGGTAAATAATTCTTTTTATTATTATGAATTTGTAGTATAATATGTGAGAAATGTGGTGATATTTATGAATTATGAAATAATTGTTGTCGGTGGCGGTCATGCGGGATGTGAAGCTGCTTTAGCTGCTGCTAGAAAAGGTCATAAAACTTTACTTGTAACAGGAAATATTAATAATATAGCTGATATGCCATGTAATCCTTCAATTGGCGGTAGTGCTAAAGGTATTGTCGTCAGAGAAATAGATGCTTTAGGCGGTGAAATGGGACGAAATGCTGATAAAAGTTTATTACAAATAAAAATGTTAAATGGTTCAAAAGGACCTGCTGTTCGAGCTTTAAGAGCGCAAGCTGATAAAATAACTTATCCGAAAAATATGTTAAAAACATTAAAAGATACCGATAATTTAGAAATAAAAGAAGCATTAGTTGAAGATTTACTTATTGAAAATAAAAAAATAAAAGGGGTAATTTTAGAAAATGGTACTAAAATAACATCTAATATAGTTATTTTAACAACAGGAACATATATGAAAGCCGACATTTTAGTTGGTAGTACAAGAAGAAGAGAAGGTCCTCATGGAGAAAGACCATCTAATTATTTAAGCGATAATTTAGCTAAAAATGGTTTTAAATTAATTAGATTAAAAACGGGAACACCGCAAAGAATTGCCAGAGACAGCATTGATTTTACTAAAGCAAAATTAGAACCCGGTGATAAAGAAATTCATACATTTAGTTATGATAATAAAGTATATTATGATGTTAATAAACAAGTGCCTTGTCATTTGATTTATACAAATGAAAACACTCATCAAATAATTTTAGATAATTTAAATAAATCTAGTATGTATGGTGGATTAGATGATATAAAAGGAGTTGGACCAAGATATTGTCCTTCAATAGAAGATAAAGTCGTTAGATTTCGGGATAAAGAAAAACATCAACTTTTTTTAGAACCTGAAAGTATCTATTATGATGATATTTATTTACAAGGATTTTCTACAAGTATGCCTTATGATGTTCAAGAGCAAATGGTTCATTCTTTACCTGGACTGGAAAATGCAAAAATATTAAAATATGCTTATGCGATTGAATATGATGCTATTTATCCAACACAGTTAAAAGCTTCTTTAGAAACAAAAGTAATAGAAAACTTGTTTACAGCAGGTCAAATAAATGGCACAAGTGGTTATGAAGAAGCAGCGGGGCAAGGCCTTATAGCTGGGATAAATGCTTCCTTAAAATTAGAAGGAAAAGAGCCTTTAGTTTTAAAAAGAAATGAAGCATATATAGGTGTTTTAATTGATGATTTAATTACTAAAGGTATTAAAGATCCTTATAGATTATTGACATCGCGGGCGGAATATCGTTTGCTATTAAGACATGATAATGCTGATTTAAGATTAAGTGAATACGGTCATCAAGTAGGTCTTATAAATAATGAAAAGTACCAAATATTGTTAAAGAAAAAAGATGATATAAAAACGCTTTTAGAAGAATTAAAACAAATAAAAATAACCGCAAAAGAAAATGATTATTTAATTACTTTAAATACAACGCCTTTAAATAATGGAATAACTTTATATGATTTAATTAAAAGACCAGAAATTGATATTAATAAAATAACAAAATATTTAAGTAATAATTATAATAAAGAAGTTTTAGAACAAGTAGATATTATGATTAAATATAAAGGTTATATTGATAAAGCCATAAAAGAAGCAGAAAAAATGGAAAATTTAGAAAAAAAGAAAATTCCTGATAACATTGATTATGATAAAATACATAATTTAGCTAGTGAAGCTCGGCAAAAATTAAAAGAAGTAAGACCAACTTCTTTAGCTCAAGCTTTAAGAATTAGTGGGGTGAATCCTGCCGACATATCTATTTTAATGGTTTATTTAAAAAAGGAGTATAGACATGAATAAAGAAGAATTTATTAAGGCTATTGCCAAAATGAATATTGATTATACAGAAGAAAAATTATCTAAATTAGAAAAATATTATGAATTATTAGTTGAATGGAATAAAAAAATGAATTTAACAGCTATAACCGATAAAAAAGAAGTTTATTTAAAACATTTTTTTGATAGTTTAACTTTAACTAAAGTTATCGATTTAAATAAAGAGGAAAGTTTATGCGATATTGGTACGGGAGCTGGCTTTCCTGGTATTGTTTTAAAAATATTTTTTCCGCATTTAAAAGTAACCTTAATTGATTCTTTAAACAAAAGATTAATTTTTCTAAATGAAGTAGTTAAAGTTTTAAAATTAGAAAATGTAGAAGTAATTCATGCTAGAGCAGAAGAATATGCTTTGAAAAATAGAGAAAAATTTGATGTTGTAACAGCAAGAGCGGTTGCTCCTTTAAACATTTTATTAGAATATTCAATGCCTTTAGTTAAAAAAGAAAAGTATTTTATAGCTTTAAAAGGTCATGAAGATGAAAATAGTTATAAAAATGTTTTAATAGAATTATTTTCTGAAATCATGCAAGTTGAAAAATTTAATCTTCCATTTGAAAACAGTCAAAGAACAATTATTAAAGTAAAAAAAATAAAAAACACTCCATTAAAATATCCAAGAAAATATAGTGAAATAAAAAAACATCCTTTGTAAACTAGAAAAAATCTAGTTTTTTTATTACTTTGCAAAAAAATATTGAATTATTTCCCAAAAAATAGTATGATAATAATGAAAGAATAGAAGGGAGGGGTACTTTATGCATATCGATGGTGAATTTGCCGAAATAAATATAAATGATATTTTGCCAAATAGATTTCAACCGCGTATTCATTTTGACGAAAAAAGATTAAATCAATTAGCATCATCAATATATGAATATGGGGTAATTCAGCCAATTATTGTGCGCAAAGTTAACGATAAGTATGAAATTATCTCTGGTGAAAGAAGATTTAAAGCAAGTAAACTTGCCAATAAAGCTACCATTCCCGCTATTATAACTAACTTAACAGATAGAGCTAGTGAAGAAATAGCTCTTCTCGAAAACATTCAAAGACAAGATTTAACGGCTATTGAAGAAGCTGTTTCTTATAAAAGAATATTAGATTCTGGGTATATGACACAAGAAGAACTAGCTAAAAAACTTGGTAAATCACAACCAACTATTGCTAATAAAGTTCGACTATTAAATTTAGATGATGAAGTTCAAGAAGCTTTATTACACGGAAAAATATCTGAAAGACATGCCCGCTCTTTATTAAAACTTACAAATCGCGAAATTCAGAAAAAAATGCTTCACCGAATTATTGAAGAAAGATTAACAGTTCGAAAAACCGATGAAGAAATAGCTAAAGAATTACAAAATATGAAAATAGAACAGCCAAAAGAAGTTATGGTGGCTCAAGAAGAAAAACCTATTTTTTTACAAACTAGTAATAATACAGAAAATTTATTTAATGAATTAGAAACATTAAAAAATGATGAAAGAAAGGACGGTTTTATGGATATTGATAAAATAATGCGTGAAGCAAAAGATATAAATACGGAAAATAAAACTAATGATATGAACAAATTAATGCAGCAAGATGCGCAAACTAATATTAATAATCAAAATACTCAGACTATTAATCCAGTAAGTAGTATTCCTTCAGCTCCTTCTGCAAACATGGAACCAGCGCCACAAAATTCACAGCCGATTGAAAATGATGATAATAAATTTGTTCATTATATTCCAAAAGAAGAGCCAGAAGTACCTCAAAATGAGCCAGTACATCCTAATGGCGTTAGTTTTGATAGCATATTTAATGCAACGCCAGAAACTATTCAAAGTCAAAAACCACAAGAGCCAGTAGTAAATTCAAGTGTTACAGAAAATAATATAGCCTCAGCGGTATCGGCTGCTTTTGATGAAGTTAATAACAAGGCCGTAGAAACAAAATCTGAATCAAATTTAAATAATATTCCAAATACCTTAGAATCTCAAAATATTCCGGTAACTCCTAATGTGGATTCACCTCAAAATATAAATAGTTTTGAAAATCAAAATTTACAAACACCTTCGATTTCTGAGATAAATTCACCTTCAGCAAATACTTTAGAAAATACAAATCCTTCAACAATACAAAATCAAGGAATATCGGCTAGTTCATTAGAAAATTTTGCTAATGCTCCAGAAAATAATTTAAATAATCAAAGTATTCCTCAAAATAATAATAATAATATTTTAGAAAATATTCCTAAAGAAGATATTTATGAAGATAATGATTCATTAGCCCCAGATAATCTGCCAAGTATGATAGGAACGCCGACTAAAACAGTAAACGCTAATTTTAGCAGTGTTATTCATCTAATAAGAGAATGCACTGATAAAATAGAAGCAATGGGTTATAATATTAATGTCGATGAAGCTGATTTAAACGATAAATATCAAGTAACTATTATTATTGATAAATAAAACTGTTAAAAGCAGTTTTTTTGTTAAAGGAAGTGAATAAATGAATATAAAAAAAATTGTTGTTGGTCCTCTACAAACAAATTGTTATGTACTAGAACAAAATAATCAATCATTAATAATTGATCCGGGGGATGAGGTTAAAAAAATAGAGCAAAATTTAAAATATCCATTAATAGGGATAGTTATCACGCATTATCATAATGATCATATAGGAGCGTTAGAAGAACTAGTTCAAAAATATAAGGTAACGGTTTATGATGTAAATAACTTAGTAGAAGGAATAAACAATATAGAAAATTTTACTTTTGAAATGATAAAAACTCCAGGTCATAAGGAAGATTTAATTACTGTTTATTTTAAAAATGAAAAAGTAATGTTTAGCGGTGATTTTCTTTTTAAAGGAACTGTTGGTAGAACCGATTTAGATGGTGGAAATGTTCTTGAGATGCAAAAATCAATAGAAAAAATAAAAAAATATCCAAAAGATACAAAAGTTTTTCCTGGACATGGTGATTTTACAATGTTAAAAGATGAAATAAAAAATAATCCATTTTTTAAATAAGTAAAGAAATCTATTGACAATAGCATATAGTGGAATGTTATACTTATTTAAGTAGAGGTGAGATGTTTGCAGCAAAAAGTTAAAATCAGTGAAATTTTTAAAAATATTAAAACAACATGGAAATATGCTAAAAAATATAAAAAATATTTAATTGGGTATTTTATCTTAATGCTATTTTTAATAGCTATAAGTGTTGTTGTTCCTTTGTTATCAGCCAAACTAATATTAAATATTACAGATAATCTTTTAGATAAAGTATTAATAGTTGCCCTAGCTATTTTTATTTTAGAAATTAATCGCAATATTTTTAATTATTTTTCCAAAAAGGTATCAGAATTATTTTATATTAAAGTTTTAAGTGATATTCAGGTAGAACTCGCAAGAGAAACATTAAAATTAGATATTAAAGAAATTGATAAAAATTCTTCTGGGGTTTTTATTGATAGACTAACTAAAGATGCTAGTAAAATGGCTGATGTTTTTGAAATGATAATTTATTATATAATGCGTATTTTAGAAAATATAGGAGTTTTAGGGGCTATTTTTATTATTGATAAAGTGTTATTTGTTTATTTAATAATATCAATGATCCTTTTATTTGGAATAGAGAAAGTGCGTATTAGTAAATGGTATCATTTAGATAAAAAAAATAGAGAATTAAATGAAAAAAATAGTGGATTAATTGCGGAATTAGTAAGAGGAATTCGTGATGTAAAAGTTTTAAATTCTGCTGAAGATTTTATGAAAAAAATAATTACTAAAATTAGAGAAGCAAATGATCAAAAATATCAGCTTAATACAACTATGCGAAAATATCATTTATTAAGTGGAAGTTTAAAAGATGTTTTCGATTTAATGTTTATCATTATAGGAATTTATTTAGTTATATCTAATAATTTAACTATTGATAATTTTGTAATTGTTTATATGTATCAAGGTAGAACATTTAATTTATTAGCATCAATAGTTGATTTAATAGAACAGACAAAAGCATTCACATTATCTTCTGAGAGAATATTTGAAGTAATAGATGGTAAATTTACTAAAGAAACATTTGGTAGTAAAAATTTAGGAAAAATTGAAGGTAATTTTGAATTTAAGCATGTTAATTTTGCTTACGAAGAAAGTAGACCTATTTTAAAAGATTTAAGTTTTAAAGTACATGCCAATGAAACAGTAGCTTTTGTTGGTAAAAGTGGTGGCGGAAAAACAACTATATTTAGTTTAATAGACCATTTATATAAAGCAAATAGTGGGGAAATATTAATTGATAATGTTAATATAAATGAATTAGATAAAGATACTATAAGAGATAATATTTCCATTATTACTCAATCACCATATATTTTTAATTTTACAATTAAAGAAAATTTGAAATTTGCTAAAAAAGATGCTACCGATGAAGAAATCGAAGAAGTTTGTAAAATAGCTCAGTTACATAATTTTATAACAACACTTCCAGATGGTTATGATAC
>CALVIK010000096.1 GCA_944329545.1 uncultured Bacilli bacterium | reverse complement strand
AAATGATTAATTTTGAAAAATACCAGAAATTGTTAAACCAAAGAAAAAAATATAACTTGCAACGCTCTAAAAAAATCTATGAACAAGCTGGAATAGATGCTAAAGAAGAAATATCAGATATTAACTCTAAAATTAGAAAAGCAAATCAAGATATTAGAAATATTAATAGTAACACAATAAATTCTGAATTAAAAAAAGCATCAAATATGGTTTATAGAGAATATCAAAAAAATGGTTATGAAAATGTAGCTTTATATAATCCGAAGGAAAATAAAATTATAGGTGGCATAAATAATATTAAAAATGTTTCTAAAGTTGACTATTCAGATTTACAATATAAAATTTTAAAAGAGCATACTAACGAATTATATTCAATCCATACGCATCCAACTGAAAATATACCTTCAATAGAAGATTTGTATGATGTCTTTAAACAAAAAGGCTTATGTGGTATAATAGTTTCAACAGAAAAATATAATTATTATTTTGAACCAAAATTAAATCAGATAAATGATGTCAGCGAACATTTAGATGAGTTTTCAATGTGGTTAGAAAAACGGTTGGCTACATTATCTGACAAAAATTTTGGCAAATATAATAATTTAAATGAAGAATGGTTTGTATCATACAAAGAAATATTTGAAAAGTTAGGGTGGAAATATGGAAGGGAAAGAAAATAAAAAAGTTGCTATTGAAGATGATTTTGATAGTGAATTAAAAAGAATAAAAAAAGTCCAAACATAGCTAAAACAAACAAAAGAAAAAATTCCTGAAAATTTTTTTGATTATTTAGAACAACTAAAAAAATATAGCACTCAAAAGAAATAGAGTGCTTTTTATATGCCTTAATAGTTTTAGTAGGTGCAAATCCTACAAAAGCACCTTAAGTCGACTATGTCGGCTTTTTCGTATAATAGGAAAAAAACTCTCCCACTACGGATAATACTCTAAAAAAACTTTTCCTAATGCACGAAATAGGCAACGATTCAAGTTATCCTAAAAATAATATAGCACAAGCTAACAATAATCTTAAATCGAATAAGGCATATCTTAAAAATAATTAAAATAATTATCCCCTTTCAAGGATAATTATATAATAATATGAAGCATATTAAAAGTGTTAGACAGTATCATTTATAAAAATGATTGCCAAAAGATTAATTTAAACTTGACACAAGAAGAGTTAAAAGATATTGTATTACCAGAACAAGCAAAACACCCCCTAAATATGAAAATATTAGGGAAAAACTATTGCAATCAAATAAACAAGATAGTGTTCAAAATAGAGGTGCTGAAAATGATTTACAAAATTTGGAATTATCAATTCAAGACAAAATCAAAAATAATAAAGTGGTTTATAAATAAGATAGTAAAAGTAGTAGGGTAAAAAATATTCATAATGATGAAGGACTAGAAATAGTTCTTTTTTTAATAATAAATAAGAAATTAACAAAGAAATAAAAAGACTTAATTCGTTAATTTATAATGATAATAACTATATCCTAAAAGAGAAAAATAATTTTAGAAAACAAGTTAAACAGGTAGAAGAATTAAGAAAAAATTATGATGACACACTAATTGCACCATTGCCAGATAACCAAAATAACAATTTTTCATTTTAATACCATTTAAGATGACATAGTTCTAAAACTAGCATTAACATTCTATCATTATCAAGTAAGTTTTAATACCATTTAAGATGACATATTTCTAAAACGCCCTCGTATCCCTGAACAATACTCTCCACACTACCTATAAAGCAGTGTATAATAAAAGCACTCTATTTTTGAGTGCTAATCATCACAGTCATCGATTGGTGGATATTGAATAAATTGCTTATTAAATTCTTCTTTAGTCATATTAAATAACTTTAAAAAGTGATTGATGACTTCTTTATCCCATAATTCTTTATGTAATTCATATTCTTCATCTTGTGAAGTCAAAATTTTTAAAAACTCTTCTTTAGTTTCTGTTTTTAATAATTTTTCAATAATTTTTTTATTCATCTCTTACCACCTTATCAATAAATTCATATAATTTTGTTTTAATACCATTTAAGATGACATAGTGAGTTAAAATAAAGGTTTTACCCTAAATACTTACTTGTGTAAGGGACTGCTTAGGCAGTCATTTTTTTTAATCATTATGTATCTTTTATCCTATTGTATCATAAATAGCCAATATTTAACAAAGAAAATTTTTATACTAAAAAAGCAATTAATGTGCGTATAAAATAATATTCACATTTAATTGCTTTTTTTATTACTAAACCTAATTATAATATTTTTTATACTGATTTCATCTATTAAACAGGTGTATATATACCAATTTTATTATTACATTGCCTTGAAATATCATACAATCTTAAACATCTAATACAAGGATGGTTTTGATTATATTTATGTTTCTTGATAAATTTTTTTACTTCTTTATTATCACTTTGTATTACGCAACGAATTGCAGTGGTAAAACTAATTCCTTCATAAGTAATAATGCGATTATAAAAATAAACTTTATCTATTATTTTTTCATGGTTTGGCATAGATAATGAAACATCAACAACTTTATATTTTTTATAAGTAAAAACATCTTCAAAAGTAACATATCCATTGTTAGAATCAATATCTTTTATAACAAATAAACTAGCGTAAGAATCTCGCATAGCTTCAAGCATTTTCACTTTCTTTTCAGCTTTAAATCTATGAGTTTCTAAAAATATTTCTGTAATTGATTTTACTTTTGAATGATTTTTGTAAAAAAATAATTCCAATAATATTGAAGTATCTGCTTCATTATCCATTGATAGAAAAATATCCTTTTCATATCCTTTTTTACAAGTGGCATTTACCATAATTGCAAAATTTTTTGAAGCATCAAACTTATCTGTATTAAAATATTTAATCATACTTTCTAGAACTTCAGAATGCAGCCTTCTTATTGTAAAATATTTTTTGCCATGCGGTAACTGTTTTAACATAAATCTATGCATATTTATTAAACCGCTATAAATAAAATTAGCCATTTCTTGATTCATATATTTTCTTCTTTTTGATACATTTGTTTTAAAAAAAATATGATTTTTTACAAATGATAATATTTCATAAAGTGTTTATATTCTTCTTCTACAATTTTATTAAAACCTGGTCCAAAAGAAATTTGATATGAAGAAATAATGCCATCATAAATAATATAATTTTTAAATGGTAATATTGCTGTTGTAATCATGGTAGGTAATGAATCATAAGAAACAACATTATCAATGTTATCATTAATCCCTTTAATCATAAATACTTTTTCATCATTCATAATTGCCGTATAATTTTTTTCAAATTTAGCTAACACAAAATTTCCACGAAAACCTTGTTTGAAATTATTAACAAGTTCTATTTCTTCAGCAGTAAAATTATATGGATTAGCTAAAGTAAATGCTAAAATAATCTCATCTTTGACTTGCCAAAACTTTTCAATAATATCATTTATTTCTGCAGGATTTATTCCCTTCATGTTATATATTTTATATCCAGGAATTATCTGATATTTTTTATTAGTAAATTCTAATAATGCAAAATATAATTTATAAAACAATTTAGCATCTTTATGATTTAAACAGGCATTTACTTGCGGAGTATAATTCGCCTCTTTTTGTAATTTATACTTTAACTCTTCTTCTTCTAATTTTTTTAAATCATTAGGAGTAAGCCCATTTAAAGCTCCCGATGGCATTTCATCCATAGCCTCATCCATTAATTTAAAGAAATCTGTTAAATCAATATCTTCTAGTGCAGGTATTGCACTTATTGCTTCTTTTAAAGATTTCCTATCTATATTTAACAAAGCACATTCTTGAATTGGTTTAATGGCCGAAAAAGTAAAAAACGGCAATTTCATTAATTCATCATAAAATTTTTTTATGGTTGGGTTATTCATATTAAAATCATTATAAAATAGTGATTTATAATCCTCAATAGTAAGTGGTGTCATTTGTGCTTTTCCTTGTTTTGCTCGTTCTTCATCAAGTTCATCAATAATCTCATAAAAATCATCATAAACCGCTAATTGAATTTCTCCATCTAATTCTTCATAAGTGCGACCAATAATATCTACATAATAATCAAAAACTAAATTAGTCTCAATATGTTTGATAATTTTATTTCTATCAATATTTAAAAATCCCGAGCCAAGATTTATTAAAGGGAAAACCAATGATGTTCCTTGAATTTTACAAAAACTAACTAAAAATTCATTTATTCTATCATTTTCTTTTACTTGTTTCCAATCGATATTTTTCAAAGCAATATTAACTGCATCTTGTAATTCTTCATATATTTCTACACTATCAAAATCATCGTAAATAATAAATTTTTTTCTTAAAGTAGTTCTTTCCCAATTATATTTGTCATTTAAATATTCTTTATTTTTAACACAAACTAATTTTAAATATTTCAATTCTCTCTCAGTACAAATACTAATAATACCTTCCGGATTACCATATTTTTTATATAAAGCCTCAAGCATTTTTACTTTTGTTATTTTTTCATATTCTTTAAAATTAGCTATAATCCTAGTATACTGTTCAAAAACAAATCCTTTTTTATAATTTTTAATATATTCTAATGCTTTCAAAATAAAACCTCACTTCTTAAAAAAAGTATAACATTTTTATTTATATGTGTAAATAAAAAATCTCCCAAAATCAGGAAATTTATAAAAACTTCTTTAAGTTTTCCACAGCTTTTTCTTGCATACTCACATATTCTTCTGCAATAGAATGAACTTCAGAATCTACGGACTTATGATTCAATAATTTTCTTCCTTCAATAATCCCCATATTAGTTCCTTGCAATAACAATTCAGCTATTTTGGAAGTGCTTTCATCAGTTAAAGTTTTCATCTCAATACCATACCAAGTCATTACTTTATTAACGGCATTCGTTTCATGCGGTTTATCATCATTGTATTCTGGATACAATTCTTTAATTTTATTTGAAATTTTTTCATATCCTTTATACTGATTATTTAATTCTTCTCTTAATTTTTTATCTTCAACTTTATCTAAAATAAAATGAATAGCATCTTTGCCCATACAGGCACCTTTATTAAGTTCATCTAAAACATTTACTTCATTTTCATCTTTCATTTATATCCCTCCAAATATATATTGGTTAAATATTAAAATAATATACATTTTTTTAACCTAATAATTATTACAACATATATTAAAATAAAGGGGGAAATAAAGTGAATTACGATTACAAGTTTGGCAATCAATTTTATAACTACTATAATAATGTGGGTGTTAAAAGTACTGAATATAATATTATGGCACCTGAGCAATCACAAAATGAGCAACCAGGTATGGAATACTTAATGACACCTAATCCAATTTTTGATAATCCAAATTATAAAGGTAGCGGAAAATTAAAAGGAAAAGTAGCAATTATAACCGGCGGAGATAGTGGGCTCGGAAGAGCCGCTGCTATTGCTTTTGTAAAAGAAGGGGCAAAAGTTGTTATTCCTTATTTAAATGAACATGAAGATGCTTTATTTACAAAAGAATATATTGAAACTTTAGGCGGTGAATGTTTACTTTTATCCGGTGATATAACAAATAAAAGCTTTTGCGAAAACATTGTTACAAAAGCATTAGAAGCCTTCGGTAAAATTGATATTTTAGTTAATAATGCTGGTGTTCAATATCAACAAGATTCTTTAGAATGTATTAGTGATGAACAATTTGATAGAACTATGAAAGTAAATATTTATGGCATGTTTTATTTAACTAAAGCAGCTTTACCTTATTTAAAATCAGGAGCTTCTATTATTAATTTAACTTCTGTTACTACTTTTTATGGTGATCCACAGTTAATTGATTATGTAACTACTAAAGGTGCGATTGTGGGATTTACTAGAGCTCTTGCTAGAAATTTAGCTTTAAAAAATATTAGAGTAAATGCGATTGCCCCAGGATTTTTCTGGACACCATTACAGCCCGCTTGCTGGGTAGCAGAAAAAATACCTTCACTAGGAGCCGATGCCGCTATGGCTAGAGGTGCTATGCCTTATGAACTTGCGCCAACAT
>CALVIK010000095.1 GCA_944329545.1 uncultured Bacilli bacterium | reverse complement strand
TATTTTTAGAATAATCTTTTACTCTTTTATATACTTCATTTTTAACTAGTACTTCTTTTATTTCATTATAGTAGTTCAATGTATCACTTCTTTCTATATTGTCTGATAAGTGGATGCAAAAATATTTGGATTAGTGCAGTACTCCATAATAAATTTGTTTTCTTTTCGGCAAATAATAACGCCTACGGTTTTTTCATGAAATACTTCTTTAATATGTTTATCTACATAATTTATATATTTAGTTATTTGTCCGATATGTTCAGCTTTTAATTCTGCTATTTTTAACTCTATAACAACAAAACAATTATAAATATAATTAAATAGTAAGAAATCTATATAATTATAGCTGTCACCTAATTTTATTTTTACTTCACTACCTGCATACAAAAATCCCACACCTAACTCTTTTAAGAAATCATCAATATTTTCTAAAATAACTTGATGTAAAGCATACTCAGTTAATTTCTCATTTTTATTTTTTACTTTAATTAATATTGGGTTTTTAATTAATGTATTTACTTTTGGCTTTTCTAATTCTTGTTTCTTTCCTATCCTTTCATATTCTTTTGATTTAATTCTTTCTCTAAGCTCCCTTACTGATAAATTGAGTTTTATAGAAAGATACTGATAATAAGCCATTTGTTTGTCATTAGATATACGAATCAATTCAGAATAATGAGACCAACTTAATTCGCCAGACACTGTCTGGCCTTTTCTAAATCTCAAAAAAAATTGGCGCATATTTTTTAAATTACTGACCTTATATCCTTTACCAAGTTCTTTAGTTAATTTTTCTGAATATTCTTTAATAAGTCTATTACCATATTTTGCTCTTTTTTCCCCGCCTTGAGCTTCTACTATTAATCTTCCTACTTCATAGTAAGCATTTAGATCACTTTTATTCTTTGAATACTCCTTTACCTTTTTATAAACCTCATTTTTAACTAGTACTTCTTTTATTTCATTATAATAATTCATAAACACCACCTTCTTTAAATTGCCCCTTTATTATGTATTATAGAATTTTTATTTTAAAATCCCTTTTTTTTACAAAAAAAAATACAGAATTTAATCCGTATTATTTTTAAAAACAAAAATTTTACTAAAAATATAATTTACTACAACCACAACGAATTGAACAATAATTTTACTAATAGTATCATCAATATGCATTAAACTAAACAAAACAAACATTAATGCCATATCAATTAATAAAGAAGAAAAACGCGCTATAAAGAAATTAAAAATTTCTTTATATTTATCTCTTCCTTTAGTTTTACTATTAAAAACATATTTTCTATTAGTTATATAAGCAAAAATAACAGCGCATATCCAAGATAAAACATTACTTATTTGAACTGTAATATCAGTTTTTTCAGTAAATAGTAAATTAGCAAACAAAACATAAGTAATAACACTAACAATAGTTGTTAAAACGCCAAAAATTAAATAATTAATTATCTCTTTATATTTAAAATATAATTCTTTAATCATTGTCCCACCTATTTTTCACAAATATCAGCGCGCATTTTATAACTGTATTGATTATATGTTTTATCATAAGTTATAGTTATTTCTTCATTATTCATGCTATTATTTCCGCTAGTAATTACTGGATTGACAATTTCATCTTCAGCTGATAAATATCCTTCATCTTGTAATTCTTTTACCGTAATAATTGTGGCGGCATTTGGATTATGAGCATGCCATCTTTCCGCTGCACTTTCAATAGTTCTAACCGTTTCTTCACAAGACTTTATTCGAGAATCTTGAATTGTATCAACTATAATTGGGACTGTGATTGCTGCTATTATTCCTAAAAGAACAATAACTGTTAATAATTCAATTAATGTAAAACCTTTTTTCATATTTTTTCACCATTTTTATTATACAGTTATCTAGTTTATTAGTCAATTGTATGTTTTACTTTAGTATGAAGTGATTGATTTAAACTATCGCTAATTAAACTAGCTAATTTTTCAATCACAAAATCTTCTTCTTTAGGGGTTACCATTAAATTATAGCCAATTGGATTTAAAACTTCAAAAACCAAATGCTTAATATCCGTTTCGCTTAAAGAACCTACTATACCAAATAAATTTTTTTTATCTGCTTCAGCAATATTAATGCTTTTGTCTAAATAATTAACACCAATTTGTAATTTACTTGCAGGATTATCATAATTTTCTTTAGAATATGCAAAATGTTTATACATATAATTTATTGTATCACTAACAATGGAAGAGGCATCAACGACTGTGGGTACACCTATAGCAATAACTGGTACTTTTAAAGTATCTTTACTTATTTCTTTTCTTTTGTTACCAACACCACTTCCAGGATTAATTCCTGCATCAGTCATTTGAATAGTTTTATTTAATCTTTCAATAGAGCTAGCCGCTAAAGCATCGATAGTAATTACTAAATCTGGTTTTAAAAAATTCACCAAATTATAAAGCATATCACTAGTTTCAATTCCCGTTTCTCCCATAACCCCAGGAACAAATGCCGCTACTTTTTTAAATCCCGCTTCTAACTGATTATAAAACGCTAAATGATTAGTCACTAAGACTTTATCAATAACTAAAGGTCCTAAAGAATCTGGTGTAGATTTTCGATTACCAAGGCCAACAATTAATACTAAACTATTATCATTTAAAGATACAGGTTTGATTAATTTTTGTAATTCTTTATTTAAAACTTTTTTGACTTTTTCTTTATTTTCATAATCAGTAATATCTTCAAATTCAATTGTAATATACCTTCCGGCTTTTTTATTTATTTTTTGTGCATTATCACTATCTAAAATAATATCAGTAACTTTTATGTCTTCATATTTTATGTTTTCTTTACCACTTTCAACAAGTTCAATAGCTAAATCAGTATGTACTTCATAATTTTTTAAATCAATTTCGTGTCCCATTTTATCACCTATAAATTATTTTTTCCAAAAAAGTGCTTTTTTATTTGCATTTTCTTAATTTTTTTGTTAAAATATATTTGCTAATGGCTGGGAGGTGAAAATTATGGCCAATATGAAAAACGCAAAAAAAAGAGTTTTAGTAAATGAAAAAAAAGAAGTAAGAAACAATATGTATAGCGCTAGTATGAAAACAGCTTGTAAAAATGTTGAAAGAAGTATTGCTGGTAAAGATAAAAATAAAGCAGAAGAAAATTTAAAAACAGCTATCAAAAGAATTGATAAAGCTGTAAGTGCGAAGGTAGTGGCTAAAAACACAGCAGCCCGCAAAAAATCTAGATTAACAAAAAAAGTAAATCAAATGAGCTAATTTACTTTTTTTTATTTATTTTGGTATAATAATTGTAGGTGAATAATTATGAAAAAAATTTTTAGTTGGTTATGGACTATTATTTTATTAGGTTTACTAGTATTTTGCTTTTTTAATCGCGAAGATGTTGTTAAATTCGTTATGGGTAATGCTACACAATTTGTTAATGTTGAAGCTAAAGATGCCAATAATTATAAAACAGATTTTTCGTTTGAGTTTGTAAAAGAAACTGATGATTTTCATGTCAAAAATTATCAAGACATTTTAAATGTTATTTATACGGTTTTAAATAATGGATGGAATGAATTTACTTTTTATTGTGACAATGACTATAAATCTTGTACTAATGATTTAGCAAAAATTTCTAATGATCAAGTTCTTTTATCAGTAATTAATAATATGGTTTCACCTTTTAATAGTTATGAAAAATTATATATGACTACTAATACATATGGTAAAGCAACAATTTCTGTCGATAAATTATATTCTAAAGAAGATATTAAATTAATAACTGAAAAAATTAACGCTATTAAAAAAGAAGTTATTAAAGATGATATGAGTGACCGAGAAAAAATATCAGCTTATCACGATTATGTTATCAACAATTCTTCTTACGATGAAGACCGCGCTCGCAATATTGAAAAAGGTAACACGGAAACCAATGCTTATAATTCACATAAAGCAAATGGTCCTTTATTAGAAGGTAAATCTTTATGTAGTGGTTATAGTGATGCGATGAAATTATATTTAGATGAACTTAATATTCCTAATTACAAGATTGCCAACGATGAACATATTTGGAATTTGCTTTATATTGACGGGCAATGGCTTCATTTAGATTTAACTTGGAATGATCCGGTTACTTCTGATGGTTCTAATTTACTACTTCATAAATTTTTCTTAGTAACGACAACCGAATTAAGTGAACTTGACCAGACTAATCATAGTTTTGACGCTAATCATTACCCAGAAGCTGGTTAAAATTAAACACAAGACTCAATTATTCTTGTGTTTTTATATTTCTTCTAAAGGTAATATAATAGTAACTAAAGTATATTCCCCTATTTTAGATTCATAATTAAGCTGACCACCATGTGCTTCAACTATCTCATTAGATAAAGATACTCCAAGACCCGTGCCTTTTATTTTAGTAGTATAAAAAGCTTCTTTGATGTGTTTAAGGTCTTGTTTAGTTATACCACTACCATTATCCTTAATGGAAATGTATATTTTTTTATTTTTGATTTCTTCTGATAAAATAATTTCTCCATTATTTTGAATAGCTTCAATACTGTTTTTTAAAATATTTAAAAACACTTGCGTAAGCCGATTATAATCCCCATTGATATAAAGTTCATCATCGTTTATTTTACTTTCAAAAACAATATTTTTTTCTTTAAACATTAATTTAAAATGATCAGAAATGTCTTCTAAAAGCAAATTAATATCAACTAGTTCTTTTTTTATTTTTATTTTATTCATGGCTAAAAAATCTTCTAACAAATATAGTGTTCTATTAATCTCTTCTTTCATTACTGGGATATATTTTTTAGCATGATTTTTATTATCAATATCAAACATATCTAAATATCCTTTACAAACAGCAATAGGATTTTTTATTTCATGAGTAATTTTAAATAAGCTATTTTTTATTTGTTTTTCATGTTCTAATTCTTTACTAGTCATATAAAGTTTTAATATTTTTTCAGCTTTTAGCATTATATAAATAATTAAAGTAATAACTAAGTAATTTACAAAACTAATAAAAATAATTTCGTAAAAATAAACAAAATAATGATTTTTAATGTTAATAAAAGTAAGTATTATAATTAATAAAGTATGAATTATCGTAATTAAAATATTTGTTTTATAAATATGATTTAATTTTAAATATAAAAAATAATAACTGATATATAATAAAATAAAAATAATTAAATAGTTATTATAAAATATATAGTAATAACTAATACCAATAATACTAGAAATTAAAATGCCAATATCAGATTTTTTAAAAAAAGCCATAATTAATGTTAAGTTTACGAGCATAATAGGAATATCGGCAAATAAAGGATCATTAAATTTAAACATAATATATAAAACAGAAAAAATAGTTACTATAATAGCTAAATCATTTTCTTTTTGATTATAACTTTTTTTATAACAAACATAAACTAAATAAATTAAAATAGGAAAGCTAATATGCATTAAATTTAAAAACAAATTATTTAAAATTTCCATTTTCTCACCTCTAGTAAAATTATAATAAATAATGTTTGTCAAAATTTGTCGAAAAAAGGAAAATGGTGTAAAAAAAAGTAGATTTCTCTACTTACTTAACTTTTGCAATGAAGTAATAATTTTATATACTTGTGTGGATGGATTTGCTTCACTTAAATTTATATTTCTACTTTGATTTAGATGATATTGTTCTTTAATTTTAGCATTTTTTATTGCATTTTCAGTTTTATCTTTTATCTCTGGATAAACATCATAGTTTTTATCATATTTTTTAAGATAATATTGCACTTGCTTTATTGCTTTTTTACTAGTTAAAGCTGCTGTTGAGTTTTCATAATGACAAAGTATCCATACCTCAAAACAAGGTGTAGAGGCTATTATTTGAATACCATGTTCTTCCGCCAAAGTTAAACTTTCTTTTATTTGCTTATTTTTACTTTCAATACCATCAGTATCAAAAACACAAAACACTTCATCTCCTAAAGAAGTATTGATTTCTCTCGTTTTCATCTCATTAATAAGCGCTTTTACCATATTAACAGGATCTGTAGTATTACCTTTGGCAAATACTAAAACATAGTTGTTATTTCGATTATTAAAATGTTCAAAATACAATCTTTCAGTTTTATTTTTCCCTTCAGTGGCAATTAAAATGGGTTCGTTTCTGTTTATGTGGACGGCGGGTTCGATATTGACTGATTTCCCTATCTACTCTTCTAACCATAAATTAATATCATTAGAAATAAATGGTACGGCCCCATACCTTCCTAACATATAACCTTTCTCAATGTTTTCGTTTTTTCGTACTGAAAAGTCACTAAGTGAATATAAATCACTTTGCCCATTTTCATTATCTTTTTCTACAAACCAAATTTGATCGCGTCTTAAAAGATTTAAGTCAAGCAAATTAGTATCGTTAGTATTAAAAATAAGCTGTGAATTGCTTTTATTAAATTCTAAATTGTTAAAAAGCCTTACAATATATTGTACTAAGTACGGATGTAAACTTTTATCAAGCTCATCAACTACTAATATTTTTTGTTCTTTTAATGCTTCAGCAATAAAAGGAATAAAGGCAAAAATTATTTGCGTTCCAAAAGATGCCTCACTTAAATCTAATTTATTTTCTCCTTTATGTTTAAAAATTACTTGATACGCTTTCATTTTTTCCGGCAATTTAATATTTACAATATCAGACATTCCAGATAAGAGCTCTGCAGATATATCAACCTTTAAAACTTCATAATCGATTATATTAAAATCAGCTGATTTTAAGAATTCTAAAGCAAATTGCTTTAACTGGCCATTTTTATCATTTTCGTAAAGTTTAAAAGCTGTATTTTTTAACTCTTCTAAATTAAAAAATACATTTAATGACTGTGTTAAAAAATCATAAGCCGGTTTTGTTTTTTCATAATTCCAGTTGGTGGCAGTTGCTAAGAAAAATTTGCTAGGACTATTTTTAGAAACTATTTCTTTCAAAAATTTGCTTTCACGCACAGTAAAATCATACTTATCAATATCATAGCGATAAAAAATCTTTGTTTCTTTGGCATTAGGATAATAATATAAATATTCTTCATATATCGCATTGCGATCAGCAACAAATCCATAAACATATTCAGTACTATCTAATATAAATTTTATTTCAAAAGCACTAGGTTTTTTAATATTTTTACTGTGAAACTTAAAAGGCATTATAGGTAACTTTGCATTTATATCCAAATTATTTGACCTTCGTAACATTAAAACAACTTGCGCTAAAATTTTAAATAAATTACTTTTACCAGACGCATTTGCTCCATAAAAGGCCGCAGTTTTTAAAATACGATGTTTGTTTTTTAAAATATAGTTTTCTTCTAATTTTGTACTAGAATTAGCTAACATACTAAAAGTTACTTTATCTTTAAAAGACAACCAATTTTCCACACTAAACTCTAATATCATAGAATCATTCCTTTCTAGTTATATTATATGTGTTTTTGATATTTTATGCAACTGTTTTTAACATTTATTTGCTTTTTTTGCGTTTTTTGACCGTTTTTTTTGTTTTTTTGTCAAAAAAATAAAAGTAGATTTCTCTACTTTAGTTCGTCAATATGTTTTTTTAATTGTTTAGCTTCATCTCCTAAGATTATTTTTAATTGGTTATCAATTTCTACAATACCTTGAGCGCCCATTTTTTGAATAGCTTCCTTATTTACTAAATCAATATTATGAAGGTTAACAACAAATCTTGAGGCGTTTACTTGATAATCAATAATATTAGCTTTACCTCCTAAGCATTCAACCAATTTATTGGCGTCCATCTTAGAATCCATTTTTTTTGCTTTCATAATAGCAATAGCGACTATTACTAAAATAATTATAATTATTATATATTGCCAAATCATTTTTATCACCTATTTCATTATACTATATTTTGAAATTTTTTTAAACTTTTTTTCTATATAAATTGTATATTTATTACTTTTAGTGTATTATATTTATTGGTGATACTTATGAAGAAAATATCTAAGTACAAAATTGATAAGTCGATTATACTACCTTTAATTTTATTTGCGATTATAAGTATATTTACTTTATATGGGACTGGTAGCATTATTGACAATGATTTAGGTAATTTACCTCTAAAACAAACTATTTGGTATATATGTGGGTTTGCTTTAGCATATTTAGTAATGACTGTTGGTAACACTTTTATTTATCGCATTGTCTGGTTTTTATATGGATTAGGTATTATCTCTTTAATCGGCTTGTTTTTCTTTGGAACATCTATTAATGATGCGACATGCTGGTACCAAATAAAAGGCGTTGGAACCATTCAACCTAGTGAATTTATGAAAATTATTTTAATTATTACTAACGCTACTTTGATTGCCAAATTTAACGAGAATTTCCCAAATCCAACAGTTAGAGAAGAATTTTTCTTTTTAATTAAAGTGATGTTAGTAGTTTTAATACCTAGTATTTTAACTTTTTTACAACCTGATACCGGTATTGTTTTAATTTATTTATTAATTACTTTAGTAATGCTTTTTGTCTCTGGAATTAGATATCGTTGGTTTGCTATTGTATTTGGTCTGTTTGCTATATTAATTGCTTTTATTTTAATAATTTATTTTATCAGCCAAGATTTATTTGTTAATATTTTTGGAACTAGTTTTTTTCTTAGAATTGATAGATTACTTGACTGGTCTAATCAAAGTGGTTACCAACTTGAAAACAGTTTGAGTGCGATTGGTTCAGCAGGGTTATTTGGTCATGGGCCTATGACTAATCCAATTTATTTTCCAGAAGCGCAAACAGACTTTATCTTTGCAGCTTTTGCTAGTCACTTTGGCTTTATTGGTTGCATTTTACTACTTTCTTTAATTGCTTTCTTTGATATTAGATTAATTACTTTAGCTCTAAAAACTAATAGTTTAACTAATAAATATATTTTAGCTGGTGTTGTTGGAATGCTTATCTATCAGCAAGTTCAAAATATAGGCATGACTTTCGGCTTAATGCCTATTACTGGTATTACTTTGCCTTTTATTAGTTATGGTGGTTCGAGCTTACTTAGTTATATGCTAGCAATGGGAATTGTCTTTAATATATCAAATGAAAATATTCGTTATACAAATAAATCAGGAATTTAATCCTGATTTTTTTTCAATAAAAAAGCACGGCCCACTAATAGAGAATATGAGACAAAGAATTTTAGTGAGCCGTGTTTATATTTAATTATTTAATTTTTATTTATTTTATACTACTACTGTATAAGTACTACTATATTCATCTATTCCATCATTTATTTTAGCTAATATATAG
>CALVIK010000094.1 GCA_944329545.1 uncultured Bacilli bacterium | reverse complement strand
TTTTCATCTGTAATTCCTACTCTATCAGCATCACCATCAATACCAATACCGATATCATATTTAAGTTCTTTCACTTTACTTCCTAAATCTACCATATTAGCGCCAACTGCTGGATCTGGAATATGATTAGGAAAATCTGGATTGCTATCAGAATATATATATTCAGTATCAATATTAAATCTCACAAAAACATCCTTAATAATTGTGCTGGCGGTCCCGTTACCACAGTCGATAACTGCTTTTATTTTTTTGCCTCCTAGCTTAATAGATTCTTCAATATTATTAATATAAGCTTCTTTAATATCATATTTAACTACTTCACCTGTGCCAGTATCAAATACTTTTTTGGCAGTAAACATTCTAAAATCTTCAATCATTGGTCCATAAGCATTCCCAAAGTCATCAAAAGCCATTTTAAAACCATTATATTCTTTAGGATTGTGACTAGCTGTAACCATAATACCAGCTGCAATATTAAAATATTTTCTCGCAAAATAATACATTGGCGTTGTAACTAAACCTAAATCAATAACATTCATACCACTATCCGTAATACCTTTAATTAAAGCCTTTGAAATTTCAGGCGAAGAACTTCTGTTATCATGCCCAGTTAAAGCTTTATAATGACCTCTTCCTTTAATATAAGTTCCAAAACTTCTACCTATAGTATAAGCAACATCTTCAGTTAAATCCTCATTATAAATTCCCCTAATATCATATTCTCTAAATATATGTTTATTTATATCAACTATTTGCATTTGATTCACCTTCCTTTTTTATTATACTATATTTTTTCAACTTTTTTATATATAAAATTGACTTATTTGCTTAATAACTGTTAAAATATTTTTATAAACAATATAATTAACAGAAAGGAAGAAAAAATGTTAGAATTAAAAAAAATAAATAAAACCTATCAAACTGGTAATTTAAAACAACAAGCATTAAATAATATAAGCATAAATTTTCGACAAAGTGAATTTGTTTCTATTTTAGGACCTTCTGGTAGTGGCAAAACAACTTTGTTAAACATTATTGGCGGCCTTGATAATTATACTTCTGGTGATCTTGTTATTAATGGCATTAGTACTAAACGATATAAAGATCGCGATTGGGATACTTATCGCAATCATAAAATAGGTTTTGTCTTTCAAAATTATAATTTAATCTCTCACCAATCAATTTTAACTAATGTTGAACTTTCTTTAACTTTATCAGGAATTCCTAAAAAAGAAAGAATCAAAAAAGCTAAGTCAGCCTTAAAAAAAGTTGGGTTAGAAAAACATATACACAAAAGACCTAATCAACTTTCCGGTGGACAGATGCAAAGAGTAGCAATTGCCAGAGCCCTTGTTAATGATCCAGATATTTTACTAGCTGATGAACCAACGGGTGCTTTAGATAGTAAAACTAGTGTACAAATTATGGATCTTTTAAAAGAAGTGGCGCAAAATAAATTAGTCATTATGGTAACACATAATAGTGAACTAGCCCATACTTATTCAACAAGAATTATTGAACTTAAAGACGGAAAAATCACTAATGATACTAATTATTATGATAGCAAAAACGAAAAGAAAGAAAATACTCCTGATAAAAAAACAAATATGAATTTTAAAACAGCTTTAGGACTTTCTTTAAACAATTTATTAACAAAAAAAGGCCGAACAATTTTAACAGCTTTTGCAGGTAGTATTGGTATTATTGGAATTGCTTTAATTTTATCTTTATCAAACGGCGTTCAAAATTATATTAATCGTGTCGAAGAAGATACTTTATCATCATATCCAATTACTATCCAAAAATCCCAAATGGATATAAGTGTGATGATGGAAGCCGTTATGAATATGCAAAACAAAAACAAAGATTATGAGGATAATAAAGTTCATCCAAATGCCATCATGAATGAAGTTTTAGATATGATGTCTTCAAATGTTAATACAAATAATTTAGAAGAATTTAAAAAACATTTAGATAATAATAAAAAAATTAATAATTATACGAATGATATTCAATATGGTTATGACATCACTTTAAATATTTATAATGAAAATGGTCAAGGAGGCATTACTAGAGTAAACCCAGCAGAAATAATGGAAAAACTAGGAATGGAAGAAATGGCTAATATGCAAGAAAATTTTGGCTCATATAGTTCTGCAAATGTCTGGGAAGAACTACTAGATAATAAAGATTTACTAAAAGAACAATATGATTTAGTAAAAGGTTCTTGGCCTAGTAAATATAACGAAGTAGTTATTATGCTAGATGAAAACGGTAATCTTAGCGATTATACTTTGTATGCTTTAGGACTTTTAGATTCTGATGAACTTTCAGATAAGTTTAAAGCTTTAATGAATGGTCAAGAAGCTAAAAAAAGCAATATTCCTAATTACAGTTATGATGAATTGTTAAATATGGAATTTAAATTAATATTAAGTCCTAATTATTACCAAAAAAAAAGCAATATGTGGATTGATAAAAGTAATGATGAAGAATATATCAAAGAAATGTTGAAAGACAGTGAAAAAATTAAAGTAAGTGGCATTATTAGACCTAATGAAAATTCTATTATTAATAGTCCTTATGGCGGTGTTGGTTATACTAAAGATTTACAAAATTATGTTATTGAGAAAACAAATGAAACAGCTATTGTCCAACAACAAAAAAACAATAAAAACATTAATGTCTTTACCGGTGTTGAATTTACTGACAAAGAATTTAATTACAATGATTTAAGTGACAAGCAAAAAATGTATTTAGCAAGTTTATCTAGTGAAGAAGCTGCTAATGTGATTAATAACTTCAATGAAAATTATGGAGCCACTTATGAAAGTAATGCGAAAAAATTAGGAATTACTGATATTTCTTCCCCTACTTCCATTAATATTTATCCTAAAGATTTTGCCAGCAAAGAAGATATTTCATCTCTAATCGATGAATATAATCAAAAACAAACTAATAAAGATAAAGAAGAAAATGTGATTAGTTATAGTGATATTGTTGGTACAATGATGAGTTCAGTTACGACAATTGTTAACATCATTAGTTATGTTTTAATGGCTTTTGTCAGCATTTCGTTAATTGTCTCTAGCATTATGATTGGTATTATTACTTATATTTCTGTTTTAGAAAGAACTAAAGAAATTGGTATTTTAAGAAGTATTGGCGCCAGTAAAAAAGATATTTCCAGAGTATTTAATGCTGAAACATTTATTATTGGCCTTATTTCTGGAATAATTGGTATTTTAATTACTTTATTACTGCTTATTCCAATTAATATTATTTTAGCTAATATTATTGGGGTAACTAATATTGCATCTTTACCATTTATTCCAGCTATAATCCTAATCATCATTAGCGTTATTTTAACTATTATTGCTGGATTAATTCCTGCCAAGATGGCTAGTAAAAAAGATCCGGTAGAAGCTCTTAGAACTGAATAATGAATAGTAAAAGCTATTCTTTTTTTATTAAATTATTATTGTTTTTTATTTGAAAAAAATGTCAAAATGCTGTTTTTTTGCAAATGTACTTGCAAAATTTCTTGTTTTGTGATAATATTTATCTAGGTGATAATTATGATAATTAGAGATAAATATTTAAAAAGAATGATTAATGCGAAAGATACAGAATTTATAAAAGTTATAACGGGTGTTAGGCGAAGTGGTAAGTCCACGCTTTTACTAATGTTTAAAGATTATTTGTTAAATAACAATATTAGTGAGGATAATATAATTTATATAAATTTTGAATCCGCACTATATGATGATATAAAAAATTATAAAGATTTATATAATTATGTTAAAGAAAAAATCAAAATTGATAAAACATACTTGTTATTAGATGAAGTACAAAATGTTGAATCCTGGGAAAAAGCAATTAATTCTTTTAAAGTGGATTTTAATATAGATATTTATATAACTGGTTCCAATGCTTACCTACTATCTTCTGAATTATCAACTTTATTATCAGGAAGATATATTGAAATAAAAATGTATCCTTTATCATTTAAAGAGTTTTTACTATTTAATAATTATGATAATAATAATTTAGATGATAAATTTATAGAATATTTAAAATATGGTGGACTTCCGGCAATAACATTAATAAAAAATAATGATGAACTAGTTTTATCATATTTAAATGATATTTATAATACCATTGTCAAAAAAGATATCATCGACAGAAACAATATAAAAGACACCGCACTTTTAGAAAATATTATTAAATATTTATCTAATAATATAGGTAGTCCTATTTCAGCAACTAAAATTAGCGCTTATCTAAATAGCAATAAAATTGGTCAAAAATCCAATCATCAAACTATAGATAACTATTTAAATATGCTAGAAAAATCCTTTATTATGTATAAAGCAGATAGAACTGATGTCCGCAGTAAAGCATTATTAAAAACACTTGGCAAATACTACATATCAGATACTGGTATCAGAAATATAATCTTAGGTTTTAGAAATATTGATGAAGGTCATTTGCTTGAAAATGTTGTGTATCTTGAACTTCTTAGACGAGGGTTTAAAGTAAATATTGGCAAATCTGGTGAATTTGAGGTTGATTTTGTGGCTGAAAATCCTAATACTGTAAAATATTTTCAAGTTACTAAAACATTAGCTGATGAAAATGTGAAAAAACGGGAATTAAGAAGTCTCGAAAGCATCAATAATAATTACGAAAAAATAATACTAACCATGGACAAACCGCTTAATAATGATTATAATGGCATAAAAATTATTAATATTATAAATTGGCTATTAGAAGAATAGTAAAAGCTATTCTTTTTTTATTATAATTTTCCCTATATTTATAACACTTTTGTGTGTTTATCATACATTATTTTAGAAGGGGGAAAAATATGAATAACTTACAAGTTGTTATTGATGCTGGCCATGGAGGCACTGATCCCGGAGCTGTTAGTGGTAATATTTATGAAAAAGATTTAACTTTAATGATTTCTAAATATATGTATGAACAATTCCAAAAAAGAGGTATTCCTGTAACTTTAATTCGCGATACTGATGAAACAATATCTCCTGACGAAAGAGTCCGAAGAATATTAGCAGCTTACGGTGATAACCCTAATGTTGTCATTTTATCTAATCACATAAATTCTTCAACCACACCTTCTTCAGAGGGGGCCGAAGTCATTTATGCATTGCGTAATAACAGTACTTTAGCTGAAAATGTTTTACAAGCTTTTGCTAATAGTGGGCAAGTTGTTAGAAAATTTTATCAGCGAAGACTTCCTAGCGACACTTCCAAAGATTACTACTTTATTCACCGAAACACAGGCTCCAAAACACAACCATTAATTATCGAATATGGTTTTATCAATAATCCTACTGATTTAGCTAGAATTCAAAACAACTATAAAACTTATGTCGATAATATTGTTGATGCTGTTATTGCTACATTTAATGGTGAAGAAATTTTACCGGATGACGAAAATGTTTATATAGTTAAAGCCGGTGATACTTTGTATAGCATTGCCAAAAAATTTAATACCACAGTTGATGAAATTAAAAGATTAAATAATTTAACTAGTAACACTTTATCTATCGGGCAAGTTTTAAGAATTCCAAACTCCTCTAGCGATAATGTTCCAGAAACACCAATTGGAACTTATACTGTTAAAGCTGGCGATACTTTATATGGAATTGCTAATAAATTTAATACTACGGTTGATGAAATTAAAAGATTAAATAACTTAACTAGTAATATTTTGTCCATCGGGCAAGTTTTAAAAATTCCTGGTTTAAATAATGATGAGACGCCAACACCAGATATTCCAGTTATAACAGGTAATTATACGGTAAAAAAAGGCGATACTTTATATAGTATTGCGCAAAAATATAATACTACGGTTGATGAGATCAAAAGATTAAATAATTTAACTAGTAATACTTTGTCTATTGGGCAAGTTCTAAAAATACCTAATTTAAGTAATGATAACAATACTAATACAAATAATACTTATACCGTAGTATCAGGCGATACTTTATGGAGTATTGCTCGTAAATTTAATACTACGGTTGATGAAATTAAAAAATTAAATAACTTAACTAACAATATGCTTTCTATCGGGCAAGTTTTAAAAATTCCTAGCAATAATTCTTCTAATAATTACACTACTTATACAGTAAAAGCTGGTGACAGTTTATGGAGTATATCAAGAAAATACGGAACTACCGTTGATGCAATAAAATCGTTAAATGGGCTTTCAAGTAACAATTTAGCTATTGGGCAAATTCTTAAAATTCCAAATTAAAAAACAAAAGCTTCATGCTTTTATTTTTTTTATTCAATAGTAATTAGCTCATATTCACGAGAGCCAACCTTTAAGTCGGCAGCAGCTTCAATAGTATGCACACCATGAAGAGATTCAATTCTTTGAATTAATTTATCTTTACCAGGATCCACACTATTATATACTAAATCAAGACAAGCTTGATCAATTGCTACTGGGTCAAGACTAGCTAAAATACCAATATCTTGCATACAAGGAGCTGAAGCATTACCATCACAATCACAATCGATAGAAATGTTTTTCATGATATTAATATAAGCGATATTGCCTTTAAAATAATTAACAACACTTAAAGCTGCATCAGCCATTGATTCTAAAAAATGATCTTGCTCTGGTAAATTATTCCATAATTCTTTTTGATCGTTAGTTACTCCAGCTGTATGAATTAAAGACTTTCCAGCTGAAGAAGCACAACCTATTGAAAGTTGTTTTAAAGCTCCGCCATAGCCACCCATAGCGTGACCTTTAAAATGCGAAAGGACTAATAATGAATCATAATTTTTTAAATTCTTACCAACATAATTTTCTTTAAGAATTTTGCCATTTGGAATATCAAGAATCATATCAGGACCTTCTTCATCTAACAAATCAAAAGAAAAATATTTATTCCACTCATGTTCAGCAATTAACTTTTTATGTTTTTCTGTCGAATTTCTGGCACCTTCATAAGCCGTATTACATTCAACAACAGTTCCATTTACATAATTTATCATATCTCTAACAAATTCTGGTTTTAAGTAATTTTGATTACCTTTCTCTCCAGAATGCATTTTAACTGCTACTTTGCCCGGCAATTGAATATTTAAAGCCTCATAGGCTTTAATAATATTTTCCGGAGTAATATTTTTAATAAAATATACTTTTGCTTTTTCCATGTTTTTCCACCTTTCTTTATATACTATAATAAAATTGTACCACTTAAAGTATACTTTATGTCAAGCTGTATAACATATTTTTATAAAAAAAATGGCGTCCATGAGAGGAGTCGAACCTCCGACCTATCGCTTAGGAGGCGATTGCTCTATCCTACTGAGCTACATGGACACAATCTCATTATAGCATAAAAAAAGTAAGACATAAAGTCTTAGCCAAAAAATCTTTTAATTTCTATTTCGGCATTTTCTACAGAATCTGAACCATGAACTAAATTTTCTGATTTGTTATTAGCAAAATCTCCTCTGATAGTTCCTGGCATTGCTTCTAAACCGTCAGTTGGTCCCATAATTTTACGCATTGAATCAACAACACCATTACCTTCAACAATCATACCAACAACTGGACCAGAAGTCATATATTCTACTATTTCTGGGAAAAATGGTTTGTCTGCTAAATGTGCATAATGTTCTTTTAAGATATTTTCATCTAAACGCATCATTTTCATATCAGTGATTTTAAAACCTTTTTCTTCAATTCTTGTAATAATTCTACCAACTAAACCTCTTTCATAAGCATCAGGTTTAGTCATAATATAAGTTCTTTCCATCATATACCTCCCTATTTAATAAATCCTATCATTAAAAGCGCTAAAAAGTTGTAAGCATATTTATAGGCAAATCTAAGCCTAAAGCCACATTTAACGGAAAATTCATTGGCTGCCACAGCTTTATCTACTAAACTAACAACCCAGCTTTCTAAATATTTAGGAACCGCTAAATTAATTGGAAACATATGAGTTCTAATCATATCTTCTTCTTTAGCTGTCAATTTAAAAGTTTCTTTAGCTGTATCAACCGCTTGTTTGGGATGCGTAAAAACCGAAACAAATCTATCTTTTTTCGTTCTATCCTCTGGACTTAAGAAAAAATCATGCAAAAGGCCACCTCTAGCGACCTGTTCATAATCTAATCTTAATGCTTTGGCTATCTTATATGAATAATAAGATACTTTTAAAGAATGATCATAACGGGTAATCCCATGATGCTCAATCTTTTTAATTTTTAAAAATTCCTCATTGTTTAAAATATGATTTACTATTTTTCTATATTGTAAGTCATTTTGACCTCTCATTGCTTTTCACCTCAAGTACTTTGCCATTATATCATATTTTTAAATTTTTTTCAAATTTTTATTCATTATTTTCAGTTTCTTCATTTCCTGTGATAGTTAAAGTTTCACCTTCAGGCTGAATTTGAATAAATGTATTCCCATCATTTACTTTTATTTCCTTACCATTACTAGCATATTTGTAAACAGTTTGACTACTTCTACTATCTTTTTCCCAAGTTATTGGTACTGCATAGCCATCAGTAATATAATATCCTTCTCCAGAACCAATATTTTCAAGTTCTTGACGGCCATAACTATCATAACTATAATTGTTAACTCCTATTACAATAATATTTTTAACTGTATATTGCTCCTCGGTTAGCGCATCAACATGAGGCTCGCCGGACATACTTCTTTTATAAACTTTATTTTCTTTATCATATTCGTAAGAAGTATCAGTATAATATGAATATTTTATATATACATTATCAGCTTTTAAAGCACCTTCTTTTTTCTTAAGACTGATTTCATCTATGCTATATTGTAGTAATAAATCTTTATTTGTATCACGCATATAGCCTGCTTCTGAAGCTGTTTCTTTAATTTTTTCCATACTTGTAAACACTGTATGTTCTGTGGCTTTGTTTAATTTAGTATCACGCCAAAAAGTTTTATTATCAGTAAGACCATTAATATTATCAACACCTAATGACGCAATATCTGATTTAGCTTTATCACTCCAGCCATAATGGACATAAATAGCATCATTTTCTAAGGCATAATCTAAATAATATGGCCTGGCACTCCTAACAGAGCCTATTTTTTCCGTATCTTGGTCTTTAAATAAAGCCATAATACGCGTAATACCACCTTCGGCAATTATTTCATAACTAAGATAAGCATCCTGAAGACCTGCGTGTGGCCAAGCAGCATGATTATTATTTATCATAACCGCAATTGGTCTTGTTTTAGAATCTTCATCAACTATTTTTAATTTTTTTATCGGTAATTTTTCTTTAACTTCTTCTAATTTATCTTGATTCAAATAAAAATAAACTCCACCACCAATTAAAGCACATATTACTAAAAAAATAAATATTTTTAATCCTCTTCTTTTTTTCTTACCGTGTCTAGCTCTAGCCATAATATCACATCCTTTACTTTAAAACAATTATATCAAATTATTATCAATATTAAAATGTATAAAACTATTTTTTTATGTCCTATTGTCAATATATGTATAACAAATAATTTTATGAAAAAAAGAAACCCCATAAGGTTTCTAAATTACTAGCTAACTTTCCAACTAGCAACAACATCACAGCTACTAGAAGATGGTTCAGGATTTGGCATTTGCATTCTAACAATTGTCGGCACTTTAAAGGCTTTTCCAAAAGCCATACAAGTACCAGGTTGCAATGTCTTTTGTTTTTCAACAATTTCGGCGGAAATATTAGGAAGCATTTTCTTAATATATTCAACATCTCTTGGATGATTTAATTTAAAAATCAAGAAATTAGCGCATTGTGAAATAACAGTTTCAGATATTTCTACTGGCCTTTGGGAAATTAAATTAATAATTATGCCATATTTACGACCCTCTTTGGCAATTCTTTCAAAAATATTATAACCAATTAATTCCACATCACCATCATTTTGAACATAGCGATGGGCTTCTTCAACAAATATATGAAAAGGGATAGAAGCTCTTTGTTTTAAACTTTTAGAAAAATTAAATAACATTTTTGAATAAAGTTTAACAACAACTTTAGCAAACCAATCATCCACATCCTCTAAATTGAAATTAATAATTTGCGCTTTACGACCATTTAAAGCGACAAGAGAAGCAATATAATCTTCCATAGTAATGTAATTTGGATATCTTAAGTAGCGTGAATTTTCTGATATGGTAAGCGAATGAAGTCGAACTTTTAAAGTGATCGCATCTGCATAAGTTTCTTCATTATTTAAAAGTCCTTCACTAATAAGCGTAAATTCTAAAGCTCTTTCTAAATCTTCTAAAGTATAATATTCTACTTCTGTCGGTTCATATGTATCTAGTGATTCGTCAATAAAACTTGTAATATATTCCGTCATCAAATTACTTTCAGGAAAGTTTCCTTGGGTATCAATAGTAAAACATTCTCTGAATTTTCTCGTATAACCAATGCCTTGAACTGGAGCTTCTAAATTAAACTCATTAGTTGAACAAGTAGCAATTATTCGAAAAACATCATTTCTTTTACTACTAGAAGTTTGATTAGTATACAAAATTGTCATAATAGCTTTGGCAATCAAATGATTTTGATAGCGAATAGCGATATCGGACTTTGACGCAAAAATGTTAACTAGTTTAAGCATTCTTTCAATAATTGTTAGCTGTGAATGTTTATCAGCGCGTAGTAATAAAGCCATGTCATCCACATCCATTAACCAAAGCGGAATACTTAACACTTCACCATCAGTCTGATTAATATTAGTTGTATAAAATTTAAAGTGTAAATTAGGGTTTATTTGATTAACCGTCTGCAAAGCATTATGATACTCGCCATAAGCATCAAAAATAAAGAAATTAGATCTAAATGGTAATAAATTAGGGTTGGCAAAAATATTTTGTAAAATACGCGCTACCCCGCAAGATTTTCCGCTACCACTATTACCAAATATAGCCATATGGCTACTAAACAAATCATTAATATCGACATAAACAGTTTTACCATCATACAATGGACTTTCGCCAATAACGAATGAAGAAGCATCGTTTTGACCTAATAAAATGCCGATTTCTTCATCATTAATTAAACGAATATTAGAGTTAAATGACGGTTTTCTAATAACTCCTGATGCGAAGTGACCGTTAGAAAATTCCCCTAAAAATCTAATTTTAATTATTTGATCACTAATATCTTCAACTTCTCCTAAGATTTTTTTCTTGTCATCCTCAAAAATAACATGCATATTCATTAAATTTGTTGATATCGCCCCATCGCTTGGAATCGCTACATGAGCTTCAGTATCACTAATATAAAGTATTTTTCCAAACATTTTTATTCCTCCTAAATTAATTTTTCTATTTCTTCTTTTTCTTTTAAATTTTTAATTATTTCTTTTATTTTTAACGATTTTTCATATAATTTCAATTTTTCTTCGTAAAATTTTAATTTGTTTTCGGCTTCTTTTATTTGTTTGTGAGCCGCAGTTCTACTAACATTATTATTTTCACTTATTTCCGCTAAAGATAAATTATTAAAATAATAATCTTGGAAATAGGCTTTTTGTTTTTCCGTCAGCAAACTTTCATAATAATCGTATAAATTAGTTAAATAAACGATGTTATCCAATAAGACTCACCGTCCCATCAACAATAACTAAAAGCCCGACAATAACATAGATTACTGTCAAATACTTGCGATTATAAACAGTATGATTGTTATAAGCCATTGCTATTAAAGCAAAACCCGTAACAATTTCCGCTATTTGCAGAAAAATTCGATCCCACGCGGATAAAACAAGCAAAACAACAACTGCTAATACTAAAAGTAGTTGAATAACTAGACCATAAGTATTTTGATAATTTCCTTTCTTTTTAGTCATCTTCATCCTCCATATCCTTAAATAGTCCATAGATATATTTTTCAATATCAAACACTCGCAAATCTTCTTTTTGTTCACCAAGACCGACAAACTTAACAGGAATACCCGTACTATCTTTAATAGCTAAGACAATACCCCCTTTAGCTGTTCCATCTAATTTTGTTAAAACAATACCTGTAATATTAGTTATTTCTTTAAAACTTTTAGCTTGACTTATTCCATTTTGTCCAGTTGTCGCATCAACAACAAGCAATGTTTCATGAGGCGCACCATCGATTAGTTTACCAATTACTTTACCAATTTTTTCTAATTCTTTCATTAAATTTACTTTATTTTGTAATCTGCCAGCTGTATCAATTAATAAAACATCATATCCTTCTTCCTTGGCTTTAATAGCCCCCTCATACATTACACTAACTGGATCAGCATCTTCTTTTAAAACAATATCACAGTTATTGCGTTTGGCCCATTCATTTAATTGTTCTATAGCTCCTGCCCGAAAAGTATCACCAGCTACTAATAAAACTTTTTTACCTTCTTGCTGCAAGCGATAAGCAATTTTACCAATCGTCGTTGTTTTGCCCGCACCATTAACGCCAACAAACAAAATAACCGTTGGTCCATTTTCATTATAATTTATTTTGTTAACAATAATATCATTATCAACATAAATAACAAACATTTCATCAACAATAATATCTTGTAAATCCTTGGTATCTATTATATGTTCTTTTTTTACTCTTTGTTTAAGCCTATCGATTATTTTCATGACAGTATTAACGCCAATATCAGCCATAATAAATATTTCTTCTAATTGTTCAAAATATTCATCATTTATTTTTTTATAACTTTTATTTAAATTTAAGATACTATTTAAAACATTATTTCTCGTTTTTTCTAAACCTTTTTCGTATAATTGTACTTCTTCTTTATCTTCTTTGTTTATTATGTTTTTTATTTTTGAAAAAAATCCCATTAGCTTCACCTATTTTCTATAACAATTGTACACTAAATGTTCTTTTTTATCAAGGTTTCTCTTGAAATTCCTTCATAAACTCATAAACTTGTCAAATTACGAAAAAAAGTATATAATGTAATAGTCAGTTTTTATCTTTAAAGAAAGGAGTTTATATGATTTTTAAAAAAGACATAACTTATGTTATGGCCTTAGGTGGACTTGGTGAAGTCGGTAAAAATATGTATGTCGTAATGCATAATGATGAAATTGTCATTACTGACGCGGGTGTTATTTTCCCTGGTGATGATTTAATGGGAATTGACTATGTTATTCCGGATTTTTCATTTTTAAAACAAAACGAAAGTAAAATAAAAGGCCTTTTTATTACGCACGGACATGAAGACCACATTGGTGGAATTCCTTATTTATTACAAACAGTTAATATTCCGGCAATATATGCGCCAAATCAAGCGGCTTGTTTAATTAGAAAAAAGTTAGAAGACCGTGGTATTAAATACAATAATCTATATGTTTATACGGAAAAAAATAAATATAAATTTAAAAATTTAAGTGTTGAATTTTTTAGAACAACACATTCGATTCCCGATTCACATGGAATTTGTATTCATACACCTAACGGAACTATTGTGACAACAGGAGATTTTAAGTTTGATTTAACCCCAATTGGTCCAATGTCAAATATACATAAAATGGCGGCAATTGGTGAAGCTGGTGTTACTCTATTACTTAGCGATAGCACTAATGCTTTAAATCCTGGTTTTAGTAATAGTGAGTCGAAAGTTGATGAAACTTTAGAAGAATTATTTAATAAACATAATAGTCGGATTATTATTGCAACATTTGCTTCAAATATTTACAGACTTAAACATATCGTTGATACTTGCAAAAGACATGGAAGAAAAATATGTGTCTTTGGCCGGAGCATGGAAAACAATATTGAAATTTCTATTGAAGGTGGTTACATAAAACACCGTAATATATTTGTTTCTCCAGAAGAAGCCAAAAATTTACCAGATAATAAAATTTGCTTTTTATGTACTGGTAGTCAAGGCGAACCGTTGGCTGCTTTAAGTAGAATTGCTAGCGGAACATTTAGACATATTAAATTAAAATCCGATGATATTGTCGTCTTTTCTTCATCGGCGATTCCTGGTAATGCCATAAGCATTTCAAGAACAATTAACCGTTTATATTTAAGAGGTGTTACCGTCTATACAAATTCTTCATTAGAAGATATCCACACTAGTGGCCATGGAAACGAAGAAGAATTAAAATTATTACTTAGATTAATTAAACCAAAATATTTTATGCCATTTCACGGCGAATATCGTATGCTTAAACATCATGCCGATTTAGCTACTTTATGCGATATTCCAAAAGAAAATACTTTTGTTTTAGAAAATGGTGATGTCTTAGCTATTAAAGACGGTATTGTTGCAAAAGCTGGACATATTATCGCTGATGATATATATGTTGATGGTAACCGTATTGGTGATGTCAGCAATGCCGTAATGCGCGATAGAAAAATTATGGCTAATGATGGTATTGTGGTTGTAATTGCCAATATTAATTTAAAAGAGAAAAAACTATTAACTTTACCAAACATTATTACAAGAGGGTTTGTTCAAGTAAATGAAAACCTTGATTTGCTTAAAAAATTAGAATATATTAGTAAAGATGCAATTAATAAAGTTATAAAAACTGGCATTAATTATTCTGATTTAAAAAGTGAAATTATCAATACCCTTTCTGGTTATATAAATAACCAAACAGGTAGAAAACCAATTATTTTACCAGTAATAATGGACGTTAAAAAGGAAAATAAAGTTACAAACAAATAAAAAACTGTAATGATTATATAAATTTCATTACAGTTTTTTTATCTATTTACTCTAAATATGCTTATTTGCCTATTTTCAGTAAACATAAATTTACCATCTGAATTTCCATTTATTATAACTTTATATTCCCCGGCAGCCCACGATGATATATCCAAAGAAATTGTTTGATCATAGAAAACTTTACCTACAGGCGCCCAAGAACTAGATTGCCGCCATGAAGCAATATCATAATAGCATGAACTAGTTCCAGCTTTTGCGATGCAAAGAGTGATTGTTCGTCCATTTCGATATGACAAAGCAAAATCATTCATATGTAGTTGAATTCTTAATTTTACACTAGTTCCACTAGCAGAAACACTAGAAACATATATATAGTTATACAAATACTGTTGACATTGTGCCCATGTTCTTTTTTCCTGATTATCAGGGCAAATTAAGACATTATTATTTAGTGCTGTTGCGCTAACACAACTACCGGTAGAATAGTTTCCTAAACGCCTAATAGTGTAATTACCGGCTTTATCGGTTGCTTTAGCAAAGACATATATTGTTTTGCCACAAGCCGTGGTTCCCGTTCTTGAAGTTGACCAGCTTCCTGAACTGGCGCTAGGTGTACTACTAGATGTAGAAAATAAATATTTTACATCGTTAACTCCACTATAACTATCTGTAAATGTAGCTGCCGTAACATTACCCTTAGTTACACTACCACCACTAGAATAAGTCGGCCCGGTAGCATCTCGCTTAAACCATTTAGAGCAACTATTAGTATGGCCAGCTCCATCTTCAACATAACCATAATATGTTACTCCTTTAGTATCATCTTTATGTATTACAGAACTTTGCGAATTATAACTGGCACTTGTTGAAGTACTTAAACCATATTTTGCAATTTTACTTGTCGCATCACTACGAGATAAAGAAACTGTAACATTGCCCGTATACCAACTATCTTTACCGACATTACCAGTAAGACTAATCGAACAAGTAGGTTTTACCGTATCTCTTTTAAAAGCAATGGAACATTTATTGGTATTGCCAACCCCATCTCTAACATATCCATAATAAACTATATTGCTACCATCTTTTTGATGAACAGTATCACTTGCCGAATTATAAGTTACATTATTTGAAGTTGTAAGACCATATTGTTTCACCCCAGCTTCACCAATATCGCGAGTATCCATATGCACACCGACATCACTTATATACCAATCACTTTTTCCTTTAGTCCCTGAACTAATAGTAAGAGTACATTCAGGGGCTTCATAATCTGTTTTTTCAACTATCGAATAATATGTTCGATTATCATCAATATTAACTGTTGCGCCACTAGCTACTTCAGCAGTTTTAGCATCTGGATCTTGGTTCCAACCAATTACTTTACTTCCTGGCACACTAGTTAAAATAGGAGCTTTTATCTGACATTTACCTTCGTTATTATATATCATACAAGTCTCTAAAGTACTAGTAGTTTTACTCGTTTCAAGATCTTCCGCACCTTTCATTTTTTGTAACACAAAATCAGCTTTTACTTCTTTAGCATATATTGCATATAAGGTTACATTTTGTGAAGGCATGGTATATGATTCAATGCCACTATGAGCGTCTTTATTGGTATTCCAACCTATAAACTCATATCCCGCTTTATTGCCTTCAGAATCAGGGTAAAGAACTTTATCACCTGGCAAAAACTCACGAGTAATTTTTTTATTAGTTCCACCATTTGTTTGGTAATCAAAAGTTACGGTTCTCATCAAATTAATATCAGCATCACAAAGTTTTTTTTGTAATTTATAATAGTAATTACCATTTTCATTAGTTATTTAAACACTACCATTTTTATATTTTTCTTCTGGATTGTCTAAATAACCAGCATCCATTAAAGCAGTTATATTAATACATATTTGTTTATTCTCTTCTGGTAATAAATTTTTATGATCACTCCCCCAATTTCTTGAAGATAAAATTATAGTATCTTTACTTTGATTATCTACTACATCGGTACTTTTTTTAACATTATTTGTTATAAGCGGTATTACAATTAACATTATTGCCGCTAATATTATAATGACTGCTAATAATTCTACTAATGTAAATCCTTTTTTCACATCTCTCACCTACTTTATTTCTAAATATAATTATATAATTTTTTTATTTCTAGCGACAACATTTAATCGGCTAATTCAAAAGATATCGTTTTTATATTGTTAATATCATAAGCTAAAGTAATACTAGTAGTATTATCAGTATTTAAACTTTGATTTTGATTAATTAAATAATTATCAACCATATCTTCTTTATTAGTAATTTTAATTATAACTTTATTTATATCAACTTTTTTATCATTAATATTAGTTATCAAAATTTTCATTTGTCCGTTATTATCATTAGTTACAAACTTTAATCCATCTAAAACAAAAGTTTCTACATCATTATTAACTAAAGACAGAGTTTTTATTTTTTTATCTTGCTTTGCTTCTGGTCTTTCGCTAATTAATAAAACAACACAAATTATAACAGCAATACTAATTATACTTAAAATAATTGTTATTCCTTGCTGACGGCTTAACCGAATTTTATTTTTTTTCTTTTTTTTAGCCATTTTTATTCTCCTTCAATTAAATTTAATATTAAAAATAAATATTACAATAAACTTTTTTAATTTTCATTATAAATAGCGTATAATGTTACATCTTTTGATGGCATTGTATAAGTTTCAAGTCCCTTGTCGGCCTTTTTATTAGTATTCCACCCAACAAAAGTCGAATTATTATCAAGTTCTGACACAGTTAAGTTTACTTGCTTTCCAGGAATGACACTAATTTTTTTATTTTTTTCGTTACCATCACTAGTTTTATAATTAAAAGTTACGGTTTTATATAACTCTATATTTTTTAAACAGCTTTTATTCTGAAAATTATAATAATATGCGCCATTATCATTAGTTATTACAACACTATTATCTTTATGAGTTTCAGAAGTGTTATCTAAATAACCTTCATCCATTAAATTTTTTACACTAATACATATCTTGGTATTATTTTTGGGCAACAATTTTTTATTATCACTTCCCCAGTTTTTTGATGCTAAAACAATACTATCCTTGTTTTGTTGATTAACAATTTCTTGTCCTTTTTTCAGTTGCATAGTCATTAAAGGAATAATTATCAACATCAAACCAGTTAAAATTAATACTACAGCCAGTAACTCGACTAAAGTAAAACCCCTTTGTTTCATTTGCATCATCCAGCTTTCATATTTTA
>CALVIK010000093.1 GCA_944329545.1 uncultured Bacilli bacterium | reverse complement strand
ACTTTAACGAACTCAAGAAGAAAAATCCTGATACCGTTGCTTTTGTTAAGGTAAATGGCACTAATGTCAACTATCCAGTTGTTCAAACAGATGATAATAGTTATTATTTAAACCATGCCTTTGATGGCTCAAAAAATAGTGCTGGCTGGGTTTTTGCTGATTATCGGAATGATTTAACTAATTTTGATTATAATACTATAATTTATGGTCACAGTCGGTATAACCAAACTATGTTTGGGAGTTTGAAAAAAGTTATGAAAGAAAGTTGGTATTCCAATAAAGATAATCATATTATCAAACTTTCAACTCCAAGTCACAATACTTTATGGCAAATCTTTAGTATATATTCAACACCAGTTGAAAGTTATTATATTACGACTAGTTTTAACAATAATAGTTATACTGAATTTTTGAAAACAATAAAAAAACGGAGCCAAATTAATTTTAGTGCCACGGTAAACACTAATGATAAAGTATTAACATTATCAACTTGTAATAATGATGCGGGAACTGAAAGATTGGTCATCCATGCTAAATTAATAAAAAAAGAAAACAGATAAAGCGAGTTTATTTAACCCGCTTTTTTATTTCGAAAAAGAATGTTGAACCTTTATTTGAACTAGTAACACCATATTCAAAATGATGATTTTGTAAAATACTTTTGACAATAGATAGTCCTAATCCTGTACCGTATTCATTTCGTTTGTGTTTTTTCTTGTTATGATAGTATTTATCCCAAATATGTTTAATATCCTCTTTATTAATGCCTTTTCCAGTATCTTTAATACTTATTTTATATATTTTTGGCATTTCTTCGATTTCAATAAATATCTTTTTATCTTTACCAGTATAATTAATGGCATTATTTATTAAATTATAAATAACTTGATAAATTCTTTTTTTATCGGCATAAACCATTATTTGTTCTTTTACCGGTTCAAAAATAAAGCAATACCCTTCTTTTTCTGTTAAAATATTAAATCTAGAAATAATTTGCTTAATCATTTCAATTAAGTCAAATTCTGCATATTCTAATTCTTTATTAGTTTGAAGTGCTGATAAATCTAAAATATCATTAACTAATAAATTTAATCTATCTGTTTCGTTAATTATCGTGTTTAAATTACTAGTTCTTTTTTCCGCATCTTTATAAGTTAAATCGCGAACCATTTCCGCATAAGCTTTAATCATTGTAAGCGGTGTTTTTAAATCATGTGAAACATTAGCCATTAAATCTCTTTTAAGTTCTTCAGTTTTAGAAAGTTCATCTTTCGCATAATTTAAAGTATCGACTAGCTCATTTATCTCATAAATATCTTCGCTTGCAGTAAATTTAACATTATAATCACCACTAGCCATTCTTTTCGCATCATTATTTATTTTCATAATAGGTTTTGATATCTTTTTAGAAATAAAGTAACCGATAATAAATGATAATATTAAGACAACTAAAGTTACATAAATTAATTGACTTTGTAAGATATTAGCTGTCGAATCAATTGGTACTAAAGAAGCATTAATAAAGGCATAAGTATTAGTATCTAATTTTAAAGCATACATAAGCGTATTATTATCAAATTGATTATTAATTAAATTGTAACTTTTTTGTTCTAAACCAGATTTAATAAAATCTTTTTTTAAAGCAAAGTTTTTATTACCAAATTCAATACAACCTTGATTAAAATAAGTGGCTTTGTATTTTTCATTTTCTTCGTCAAAAACTTCAATACAAATATCGTTATTCATAGCAATGCTATCCATGGAATTTAAATTGTTACTATTGTAATCTTTAATTAGTTCTTGAGCTGCATTATCAAGTTCATGCTTTTTATAGCTTTTATAATAACTATCTAAAAATAAAATTTGAAATATCCAAAGAAATGCTAATATTATAACCGAAAAAATCGTTAAAAATAGCCAAATGTTTGTAACTAAGCTATTTTTTTTAATCTTATTTTTGAGGTAAGACAAATTTATACCCTACCCTTCTTACAGTTTTTATTAAATCCCGGTACTTCCCTAAATTGTTTCTAAGCATTTTTATATGTGTATCAACAGTGCGGTCCTCTCCAAAAAAGTCGTAGCCCCAAATTTTATTTAGCAAAACTTCTCTTGATAAAGCAATATTCTCATTTTGCGTAAAATAAATTAATAGTTCGTATTCTTTAGGCGTTAGTTTAATTTCCTTCTCATCAATATAAACGCTGTGAGCTTTAAAATCTATTTTTAAGCCTTCATAAATAAACATATCATTTAAATTTTGCCCATAGCGTTTTAATACAGCTTTTATTCTGGCCATCAATTCTTTAGGACTAAATGGTTTAGTCATATAATCATCGGCTTGTAGATCAAAACCTATTAATTTATCGTATTCTTCATTTCGTGCGGATAAAATAATAACTGGAATGTCTTTAATTTTTTTCATTTCTTTTAAAAAAGCAAGACCATCTAAGCGCGGCATCATTATATCTAAAATAACTAAATCAATATTTTCATTTAAAATAATATTAAGCGCGATTTCACCATTTTCGGCTTGAGTAGTTTCATATCCTTCGTTTTTAGCGTATTCTTCAATAACTTCTCTAATTAATTTTTCATCATCGACTATTAATAATTTCATAATTTTTCCTCCTCTTAATTATTATACCTTAAAAATATGTGTTTTTTATGAAAAAAAGCTATCTTATAAAAATAAGATAACTAAAGTGCCCGCAACTAAACAGTAATATACGAAGTAAATAAGTTTTCCTTTAAGCATAACGCCTTTAAACCATTTAGTAGCAAAGAAAGTAACAATTCCAGCAATTATTGCCCCTACAAGATAACCAATTAATAAACTACTGTGAATGCCAGTACTCACAACATCGACAACGCCAAGACCCATTGTCGCTATACTAATAGGAATATAAAGCATAAAAGAAAATTTAAAGGCGGCCTCTCTAGTTAAACCACAAAACATTCCGCCAACTAAAGTCGCCCCACTTCGGCTAATTCCTGGGAATAATGCCACCATTTGAAATAAACCAATTTTAAGCGCATCTAAAACGGTAATATCTTTATCTTTTTTATAACCTTTTAATTTTCTAATTAAAAACAAGAATAAAGCGGTTATTAATAAAGCAAGGCCAACTAATTTAACATTACTAAGTTTTTCTTCTATAAAATCTTTTGTTAAAAGCCCAACGATTCCAGCGGGAATTGTACCTAAAACAATAAGCAGGCAATATTTAAAACCATCTTTGTATTTTTCTTCTTTAGTTTTGATATAAGCAAAAAAATCTTTTAAAAGCTTTAAAATATCATGTCTAAAGATAATAACTATGGCAATAAAACTACCAAAATTAGTAAAAATAGCAAAGTTTAAATCATTTAATACCTCATTGTTGAAAATATTTTGAAATATTGTTAAATGACCACTTGAAGATACTGGTATAGGTTCAGTAAAACCTTGGATAATACCTAAAATAATATAAATTAATAACATAAGTCCTCCTCTTATAATTATATTTTTAAGTCTTATTCATTATATCATTTTCTTATTATTTAGACAAGAAAAAACTCAAGCTACAAGCTTAAGTTCCTTCACATTAGTGTAAATTGGAATTACTGTCCGATTAGGGAGTTTACCATTCAAGCTCCTTATCGGCGCCGTTGGTTTGCTTAATTGAAGTGGTACGATATTATCAAGTTTTTCTGTTAAAGTTTCCCTATTGGGTGCACCAGTTATTACTGTAATTTTTGACTTTTCAGTAGTATTACTACTAATAAAATCATTGATTTTATTTAAGTCGTCTTCGCTTATATTAAAGGGGTTTTCAAGATAACTATCAATAAGTTCATAAAAACCTATATCAATATCTTTTTTCCCGTTTGCAAAGCAATTTTTTAAATCAGATAAAACTTGTAATTCGTTAGTGTGCACAATCATCAAAACCACTCCCTTAAACAAACAATATAATTGTATAACATTTTTTTAAAAATGTCAAATTTTATCGACTATTTTTTTAAATTTTTTTAAATTTCAAATTGTGAATTATATAATTTGGCATAAAAACCTTGTTTTTCAAGCAATTGTTCATGGGTACCTTGTTCGATAATATCGCCATCTTTCAAAACAAGAATCAAATCAGCATTTTTAATAGTCGATAACCGGTGAGCGATAATGAATGATGTTTTATCTTTCATAAGTTCATCCATAGCTTTTTGGACAATTTCTTCAGTTCTTGTATCAACATTAGAAGTTGCTTCATCTAAAATTAAAAATGGCGAATTTTTAAGCATTCCTCTAGCAATAGTAATTAATTGTTTTTGCCCAGCGGAAACGCTACTTTCGTTAATAATTGTATCATAACCGTCTGGAAGAGTTCTGATAAAATGATCAAGACCTACTTTTTTACAAACAGTATATACCATATCATCAGAAATATTAGAACCGTTATAAATGATGTTTTCTTTAATTGTACCATCAAATAACCAAGTATCTTGCAAAACCATCGTAAATAATTCATGAATGTTTTCTCTAGTTAAGTCTTTAATGGAAACATTGTCGATTAAAATATTCCCTGAATTAATTTCATAAAATTTCATCAGTAAGTTTACCATTGTTGTTTTACCAGCTCCAGTAGGGCCCACTAAAGCGACTTTTTGCCCAGGTTTAATATTAGCTGAAAAACCTTTTATCGTTGGCTTTTCATTACCATCGTATTGGAAAACAACATTATCAAACTCGATAGCGCCTTTTACTTTATCTTTAACTAATTTAGTTTTTAAATCTTTTTCATCAGCCATTTCTTTTTCGTCGGTAAATTCAAAAACTCTTTCGCTAGCTGCGACACTTGATTGTAATGATGTAAATGCTTGGGCTATTTGTGATAATGGTGATGTGAATAATCTAACATAGACAATAAAGGCAACTATAACACCAAAAGTTATAATTCCGTTCATTGTTAAAAGCGCACCAACTATACAAACAGCTACATAACCAAAATTGCCAATAAACATCATAATTGGTGGCATTAAACCTGATAAAAATTGACTTTTCCAATTAGCTGTATATAGCTTTTTATTATAGTAATCAAATTTTTGATCAGCTTCTTTTTGGCCATTATATGCTTTGACAACATTTAAACCTGAGTATACTTCTTCAATATGACCATTTAAATTACCTAGTTCTTTTTGTCTTGCTGAAAAATATTTTTGACTTCTTTTTAAAATAGTAATTGAACCAGAAAAACCAATTAAACTAGCTATAATAGCCGTTAAAGCTAAAATCCAATTAGTAATAAACATCATAATAATTGTTCCTAAAAACAAAGTAATAGCACTAATTAAAGACGATAACGATTGATTTAATGATTGAGCTACCATATCAACATCGTTTGTTACTCTCGATAAAATATCACCAGTAGTATGTTTATCAAAGTATTTAAGAGGTAATTTGTTTATTTTATTAGCAATCCGGCTTCTTAAATTTTTGGCAAAATTATTAGCGACATTAGTCATACAAATAGCCCCAATATAAGTACAAAGAGCACTTGATAAATACATTATTACTAAAAGTAAAGCTAAACCTTTAATGGCTTTAAAATTCATAACCGGTTTTAAAACTTTTTGAATATCTTCTGGCAGTTTATCGATTTTTTTATAAATTTCATCTACTGAAGTGTTTTTATCTAAATTACTCATAGTTTTAACAAAACTATATTGACTATCTTTAGATATTTTAATGCCATCGATAGTTATTTCAGTAAATAAAACTTCTCTAAAGCTTTTTGGTAAATTTATTTCATCAATGTTTTTAACAACTGCTATTTTATCATAAGAATCTATTTTAACACCATCATATGTTGTAGTTGGTAAAATAATTGTTAAAATACTATCTGGAAGTTTACTTAAAGTATTCATATTTCCTTTTTCTAATTCCGTTAAAGAGCTCATAAACAATTCTTTATCACGAGTACTAATATTTAAAGCTTGCACTTTAGCTATGTTTTCTTTTGACAAATCAAAAGCTAAAATAGCTGGCAATTTTTTTTCTAAAGTTTTTTCACCAACACTTTTTTCTAGCTCTTTAGTTAAGGTTTGAATATTTTCTTCATTAACGACCAAGCCCTTTGAAATTTCATCAGTTAAATCTGATAGTCTATTGGGGGCTAAAATAGAAATAATCGCGCCTAATATAGCTAAAATAAAGGCTGTAATAATTAAAATTTTAAATTTTTCAATTTCCTTAATTAATCTTTTAACGGAACCTTTAAAATCTTTGGCGGCCACAGGTACATTCATAGCTCCTGGACCTCTTCTTGGAGCGTTGTTTACTTCTTTATTAGGCATTTTCTAACTCCTCCTTTGATAGTTGCGATAAAGCAATTTCTTTATAGACATCACAATTTTTTAATAATTCTTGGTGGGTCCCCATTCCGACACATTTTCCACTATCTAAAACTATTATTTTATCAGCTTGCATAATAGTTCCAATTCGTTGAGCAACTATTAAACTAGTGGCATTTTTAGTATATTTTTTTAAAGCTTTTCTTAAAGTGGCATCAGTTTTATAATCTAAAGCGGAGAAAGAATCATCAAAAATGTAAATTTCTGGATCTCTGGCTATAGCTCTAGCAATAGCTAATCTTTGTTTTTGACCGCCTGAAACATTTGTCCCGCCACTAGCAATATGAGTATTATATTGCTTATCCATTTTTAAAACAAAATCTTCCGCTTGGGCAACTTTAACGGCTTCTTTTATTTTTTCTTTGCTTGTTTTTTTATTGTTTTCACCATATGTTACATTATAATTAACGCTACCATTAAACATTATAGCTTTTTGCGGAACATAACCTAAGCGATTATTTAATTCCTTTGATTCATATTCTTTAACATTAATACCATCTACTAATACTTCCCCTTCAGTAGCATCGTAAAACCGTGGCACTAAATTTATTAAGGTACTTTTACCACTACCCGTTGAACCAATAAAGGCCACTGTTTCTCCTTGGTTTACTTTGAAAGAAATATTTTTTAATAAATATTCATCAGCATTAGGATATTTAAAGGAAACATTTTTAAATTCAACAGTGCCTTTTTCTTTAGTTTTTCCGGTAAAAGTTCCCGGAAAGATACTATTTTCGGCATCTAATACTTCATTTATTCGTTTAGCTGAAACTTCAGCTCTAGGTAAAATCATAAATATCATAGCTAGCATTAAAAATGACATGATTACTTGCATGGCATATGAGCTAAAGACAATCATATTGCCAAATATACCGATTTTGCTAGTCATTCCGGCTTCTTCAATTAAATACGCGCCGACAAAGTAAATAGCTAAAGTAAGACCATACATGATTAAATACATGACTGGTGATAATATAGCAAATTTCTTTTGATTAAAAAGCTGAAGATTAGTAAGTTTATTATTAACCTTTTCAAATTTATTTTCTTGATATTTTTCAGCATTAAATGCTCTAACAACACGAATACCAGTTAAATTTTCTCTTGTTATACCGTTTAATTTATCAATCATTCTCTGAACGATTTTAAATCTTGGAATAACTATTAACATAATACTAAAAATTACTCCTAGTAAAATAACAACCGCAACACCAGTAATAGCGCTCCACTCCCAGCTTTTATTAAGAATTTTAGTAATTGCCCAAACCGCTGTTATTGGAGCTTTTATTAGCATTTGTAAACCTAAAGCAATAAGCATTTCAACTTGCGTAACATCGTTAGTTGTTCTCGTAATTAGACTACTTGTTTCAAAATTTTTTACATTTTCCATATCAAGTTTTAAAGCTTTATCGAATATTTTTTTTCGGGTTTTTAAAGAAAAACTAGCTGCTAGTTTAGCAGCAAAATATCCAGTAACAACCGCAAAAATTAAACTACCAAAAGCGCATAAAAGCATATAACCCCCATTTAAAATAATATCTGTCATGTGACTATTTTCGCTTTGAACTAAGGTCGTTATTTCGGCCATATAATCAGGCAGTTTTAAATCAAGCCAAACTTGCCCAACAATAAATACTATACATATAAAAATATATAAAAAATCTTTTTTATTAAAAATTTTTAATAATTTTAACATTGTATCTTCCTCCTAGCTAATTATTAGTATATTCAATATTTTTTTTCATTTGCTTGATTACTTTAATAAATATTTGCATATCTTCTTTACTTATATCTTTAATGATTTTATTTTCCCATTTCATAATTTCTTTTATATGTTTTTGTAAATTTTGTTTTAAATTGTCGTTTAGAATTATTTTTTTAACTCTAGTATCATTTTCATTAATAACGCGTGTTATTAAATTGTTTTTTTCCATTGTACATAAAACCCCAGATACAGTAGCTCTTCTTAAGTTTAACACTTGTTCTAAGTCTTTTTGATATATATTTTGATTTTGATTTTTTAAAATATAATCAATTATTTGCATTTGGGTTGGCGAGAGCATTTTTAAACTATCAGGCAGTTTTATATCAGAAAAAATAAAACGAACAATTTCTTGTTCTAAGGATTTTATTTCAAAAAGAACGCTTTTACTTTGCATGATTCACCTCTTTTACCGTCTTACTTATTTTAGTATATTAAAAAATAATTGTCAATACCCTAACAATTATTTAATTTAAAATTTTATGATGGTATGGAATAGTATTTTTAGTTATTTTAGCAAATGTATAACCGTTGGCTTTAGCGTATTCAATAATTAAAGGTAAGGCTTCTACGGTTGTCGCTTTGGTCGCCGCATCATGCATCAAGACAATATTATCTCCTTCTTTTAAACTATTAACAACACTATTATAAATAACTTCTTTGGAAACTCTGCCAGATGCGTCTAATGAATCGACATTCCAATCAAAATAATAATAATCATGCTTATTTAGCCAGTTAGTAATTTCTGTAATAACGCCAGCTTTGTATTTTTTGCTAACGGTATTAGAAGCGCCACCTGGAAGTCTGACAATTCTCGAATAATTTTGCGTAATATTATAAACTTTTGTACGAATACTGTTTAAATCAGCTAAATAATTATCTAAAGATGTATATATATAACTATAAACATGGCTATCGGAGTGTAAGGCAACAGTATGGCCATCTAAATAAGCTCTTTTTACAGTATCTTGATATTCATCGATATGTGAACCGATTACAAAAAAAGTAGCAGCAACATTGTTTTGTTTTAAGATATCTAATATTTGATTTGTTAAATAGCTTGGCCCATCATCAAATGTTAAATAAATTGTTTTTGAAGAGGGTTTAGAAAGAACCGTGTTTTCTTTTTCTAATGCTTTAGGACTAGCTTTTTTTAAGTTTATAAAAGTTTTTTCGGTTAATAAATTAGATTTTACCATGTCTTTGTCATCAGCACCTATAAAAATAAAAAGGCTTATGAAAGTAATTAAAATTCCAAACATTAATCTTACTGCTAATTTCATATTACTTCACCATCATATCTTTTAAAGAAAATTCACAACCACAGTAATGTTGCCGATATAAATTATATTTTTTTGCCAGTTCATTACTTCTTTTATAACCTTCTTTTTTCTTAAAATCAGAATATAAATATTTAACATTATATTTGTTTTCTAAACTTTTACCTATTTCATTTAAAACATCGGCTTTTTTATAAGGGCTTACGGATAAAGTCGTACAAAAATAATCAAATTTATTTTTTTGAGCAAGTAAAGCTGTTTGTTCTAATCTTAATTTATAACAAACATTACATCGCTTCCCGCCTTCTTTTTCCTTTTCTAAACCTTTTACTACTTCATAAAACTCTTTTATATTATAACCTACTTCCAATAATTTTACTGGTAGATTTGCTTTAGAAATCAATTCTTTTAAAACTTCTAATCTTTTTTGATATTCTTCTATAGGATATATATTAGGATTATAATATAAAACTGTAATATCAAAATAAGGTATTAATCTTTCAAGAACGGCGCTACTGCAAACTCCGCAGCACGCATGAAGCAATAATTTTGGTTTATCATTTAAATTATCAATAATATCTTCCATAATTAAATTATAATTTGTTTTCATCCCGAAACCCTCATTTCTTTAATAATTATAACATTTTAAAACAAAAAAAGATAGAAGAATTTAATAATTTGCTTCTATCTTTTTCATAACATCTTTGGTAAAATAGCCACTTTTAAAACTTCTATTAGCTAAAGAACCAACAACATTAGCGCGAACGCTCCATAATTTAGTAATAGTACTAGAAATTCCTTTTTCAAAAGCAATTAGTTCTATTTTTTTAAAATTTAAAATAACATTTTTTTCTTCAAAGAAACCACTTTGTAAAATTAGAAAATGCTTATTAATGCCAATTTTTTTGTACTTATATTGGATATAGGCAATTAGAAGAACTAAAGGAATTAATAATAGTGAAAAGTAAGTGATAGGTACTAAACAAACAGCTACAATGATTAAAATAGTGTTTGCCAAAATATAAGTACCTAAAGCTTTTTTTGTTTGTTTATTTAAAATAATATCATTTTGATATTCAAAAAGTAATTTCGTAAATATTTTTTCTAAGTTGTCTTTTTTTACATACAAAGCAACTATTGTTTTTTCATTTTCGGTATCAGTCATACCAGCGTTAACAACTTCTACTAGATAATAGCCAAATATTTTTGCTTGTAAAGTTCTTTTAATCATAACAGAATTTATTTTTTTTATTGGGATATTATATTTATAAGTTGTCAAAGCGCCATAAGATAATTTTATTGTATCATCTATTCTTATTACTTTAAAATTATAATAATTTAATATTGTTTTTAAACTATTGAAGATAATACCTCCGATAAATAAAATAGTAACTAAAACGGAAGTGAAAATACTACCAAGACCGCCTTCATGCAGTAGCGACAAAACTAAAGGAATGTAAATAATTAAAATAATTATTAAAGACAAAATATTGAATGATAAAAATAAATGAATAATTATATCTTTAAAAGTAAAGTTAAATATGCTATTGAATTCTTCTTCTTTGATTTCTTTACCTAAAATTTTATTACGAATATTTTCGGCAGTAATATATTTAAAAATAAGTTTACCACGAAAATTATTTTCATCATTAGTATTTAATACTATTTTCATATTCGCTGTATTAATTATTTTTTCTAAAATATTTTGTTTTATATTAACTGCGGCAATATCTTTAAGATGAAATGTTGATTTTCTTTTAAATAATTTTCCGCTTTCAATAACAAAAGTATCACCATTAAAATATATATAAGTATTATACCATTTAAAAAAGAAGTAAATAGTAAAAATAAGTAAAAGTCCAAAAAATATTAAAATGGCTATTAAAACGCCAATAAAGGGAATATCTTTAGCCAAATTACTTAAAGTTTCTAAATTGTCATTATTAACTTCATCGATAATTAAATAAATAAAAATAATAACGATAAGGCCTAAAGAAGAAATCAAATTTTCTAATATAATTGACGGATGCATTCTAGTTTTCATAATTTTTCTCCAAATTTTTCTTTAATATGTTATTAATTTCTTCGGTTATTTTTTCAGCTTCGTTTTTATTTAAAAATTTAATATCGGCAACCCCTGCTGCGGTATAAATATTGACACTAGCTAAAGAAAATTTCCGATCAATCGGACCATCACTTATTTCTATTTTTTGCACTCTTTTTATTTGAATAATGGTTCTTGTAATTAAAAACAATCCTTTTTTTACTTCAATTTTATCATCAGTTATTAGATATTTATAACGATTATAACGAATGATTGGAAATAAGAAAATATCTAGTAAAATTATAATTCCAATAATGCTAGCAACAGAGATTACAATAATTTTACTAAAGTTATCCTCAAAATTAGTTAAACAAAAATATAAAGCAATTAAAACGATTAATAATGTTATAACACCGCCGATAAGGGCATTAATGCGCATAACTGTAATAGCTTTTTTATCTAGTGATTTATACATAAAACTTCCTCCTTTTTTATTAGATTATATCAAAAAAAACTTTTAATATAAAGTCTTTTCTAATTATAAACCATATAAACTTAAAATTGTTTCACTATTTATTTGTAAAAGCAATATTATAATTGCCCCTAATGCTAATAAAGGGCCAAAAGGAAGAATATGGGTGCTGTTTTTTTTCATAATCGCAAGAGCAATTGGCAAACCAATAAAGCTAGCTAAAAAGATAGCTAAAATGCTCATAGGAAAAGATATAACCATACCAATAATAAACATTAATTTTATATCTCCCCCACCCATACTTTCTTTTTTAAAAAGAAAATCGCCAAATTTTTTTAAAGCAAACATTAAAAGAAAAGACAAAGTTCCATTAGCTAAAGCTTTTACTAAAGTTTCAAAACCATAAAATAAACTAATTTCACCTACTAATAAAATTCCAAATATCAAAAGAATACTATCAGGAATTATTAAATAATTAATATCACTGATAACAATAATAATAAGCATAGAAATAAAGGTTAAAGCTATTATCAGTTCTTTAGAAAAACCAAATGATAAATAGGCAAGAGCAAATAGCAAACCACAAAGGCTTTCAAAAATTGGATATATAATAGAAATTTTTTCTCGACAATTTTTACATTTTCCCTTTTGGATAAAATAAGATAAAATAGGAATTAATTCTATTCCTGTAAGTTTGTGCTGGCACCTTGGGCAATGACTAGCTGGCGTAATGATTGACTCATTTATAGGGATTCTAAGCCCCACAACATTGTAAAAAGAACCAAAAATGGCTCCTATAATAAACATCCAAATAAAGATAATTATTTCCATAATTATTCCCCCCTACTGCTGAATTGCTCCATACATATTAAACATTGGTACAACGATTGCTAAAACGATAACACCAACCATAGCGGTTAACATTAAAATTAATATCGGTTCAATAAATGTTTTGATTCTCGTAATGGCATTACGATGTAAATCTTGATAGTAATTAGCAACTTTCTGCATCATTTCTGGAAGTTGCCCAGTTTTTTCACCAGTGACAATCATTTCATATGCTGGTATTGGAAAAGCCCAATGATCTTTAAAGGCCGTGGAAATTTTACCACCTTTTGCGACATTGTTAATGGCTTTTGTTATTAATTGTTTATAAATTTCATTGTTTGTTACTTTGTTTAAAATAGTCATACTATCAGTTATAAAGACATTATGCGCTAGTAAAGAAGCAAAGGTTTTAGTAAACATAGTAACTTCATTATAAATTATGATGTTTCCAAAACCAGGTAATTTCATACCAAATAATTGAACATTTTTTCTAAATCCTTTAACATGACGATACAAATAAATACTAATAACTAATAAAATGATAAACACAATACCAATAACAATAATATATTGTTGGAGGAAATCACTTAAAGCAAGGACAAACAAGGTAATACCAGGAATTTCGGCATTATCCATACCTTCATATATTTCGACAAATTGTGGAACAACATAAAGCATAATAAATGTTCCAACGCCAATTGCTATTATGAAAATAATAACGGGATACATCATGGCTGTAACCATAGCTTTTCTAGTTGCTTCGGTTTCGGCAAAATATTCAGCCATATCATCTAATGTTTCTGGAAGTTCGCCGGTCATTTCGGCCGCTCTAACCATATTGATAAGTATTTGTGGAAAGGCTTTCCCTTGCTTTTCTAAAGCTTCACTAAAGTTTTTACCAATTGATAAATCGTAAACAACTCCTCTTAAAATTCTTTGATAATTTTTATTAGGAAATTGTTTAACTAAAATTCTAACAGAATCAGCAAGAGGAATACCAGCTTTTAAATATGTTGATAATTGTGTAAGTAAAAAATTTAAGTCTTTTATTTTTATTTTGCTATTTCCAGAAATATTGCTTCTAGTTGTTTGTAACCATTTATTAGTTCTAATTGTGTAAACTATATTACCTTCACTTCTTAAAAATGAATAAACTTCAACTTTAGAAAAGGCACTAAAATAACCTCTTTGATACCGACCTTCTGGGGTTTTTATAATATATTCATATACTTGCTTATCTTTGCTTTTAGCAGCATCAGGCCCATCATAATTTATTGTAAGGGGGACTGGTTCTCCTTTGTTTTTGGTGTATTTTTTTATTAAAGCTAAGGTATTTTTTTCTTGATACTTTTCAGGAAGTGCCATTAATTTTTTTCCTAATTTAGTTAAAAAATCTTCTTCTATTGGTTCTTCTTCTGTTGTAATATTAATGTTAAAATCATTATCTTCGTTAGAAGTGATAGTATCCATAATAGCTTTACCAGCATTATCTTTATTAAATTTAATATCTTCGGCACTTGGTTCTTCAGTTTGAGGAATGTTTCGTGATTTTATTACAAAAGGTACGGCAACGATAGCATGATAAAAAATACTTCCTAAAGCCCTAAAAAAAACTATAATGCCTTTAAAAAAATAAATAAATGGGCTTAAAACTTTAGTCATTATATACACCTTCCTCTTTACTCTCTTACGCTTATTATCATTATAGCATATTTTAAAATCAAATAAAACATTTTTATGGAAAAACATATAATATTTTAGAAAGGAAGTGGCTTATGAACTATTTTAATCCGTATTTTTATAATACTCCGGTATCTTCCCCAAGTAATTTTTTTGGCTTTTTAAAAAATGCTAGAGGTATTAATTTTAGTACTATTTTAAACGGTACTCAAAGAACTTTAAACATTATTAATCAAGCAATTCCGGTTATTAAACAAATGTCCCCGGTTGTTAAAAATGCTAAAACTATGTTTAGGGTAATGAATGAATTTAAAAAAGTAGATGATAAAGGTAATGTTTCAGTACAAAAACAAAAAAGTAATAGTAATTTTGAAAATGCTCAAACTACTAATTTAAATGAAAATGGTCCAACCTTCTTTCTATAACAACGCACTTTTATAGTGCGTTTTTTCAATATAAAAGCACGGCCCACCAATAGAGATTATGAGACAAAGATTTTTAGTGAGCCGTGTTTATTATTTAATAAGTTCATACTTATTATTTATTTTATTATAAGTATATAGTTTACTTGTACCTTTATCTAATAAAGTATTTAAAGTATCTTTATCATAAGTACCTAATTCATTACCTTCTAAATCATAGACTTTATCCTCTTCAATGTAACCTTCTTTTACTTGCATTTCAATATTTTCATTTTCATCATAAGTATAACCATATAATTTAGAAACATATTCTCTGGTTGCCTCTTTTT
>CALVIK010000092.1 GCA_944329545.1 uncultured Bacilli bacterium | reverse complement strand
TTTAGTTGACTTGAAAAGGCTGCATATCCGATACCCATAAGTAGTAATATACAGCATAAGCCACCAAATATTAGATTATTTTTTTGTCTTCTGCTTAACTGTTTCATGATATCCTCCCATCTTAATATTATTTTATCACAAAAAAAAAAAAAAACAAGTAATTTATTTGATAAATCATTTTTTTAACTCTTTTTGACATTATTTAGACAAAAAATAAAAAGCACTTATTTAAAAGTACTTTTAAAATAATGACAATTGACTAGATTCATCCATACCATCTAAAATACCCATAGCTCTTAATTTTTCTATTAAAGTACTAGAAAGTTTAGCTCTTTTTTGCAAATCTTCAATACTTAAATAATATCCTTTTTCTCTTTCAGAAGCTATTTTTTTAGCAACAACTTCGCCTAGCCCATCTATAGCTCTAAATGGTGGAATTAAAGCTTTTTCATCTTCGTCAATTACAAAATCAGAATAATGACTTTTATATAAATCAATTGGTTTAAAGGTAAAACCGCGAGCTAACATTTCTAAAGCCACTTTTAAGCATTCTAAAATAGAACTTTCTTTGTTAGAAGCATCATATCCTTTATCATTTATTTCAATAATTCTTCTTTTAACAGCTTCATAACCTTTAATCATGGCATCAATATCAAAGTCATCGTATTCTACTGAAAACTGCGCGGCATAATAAATTATTGGCATATGAACTTTTACATAAGCTAAGCGAAAAGCATTAATAACATAGGCAACCGCATGGGCTTTCGGAAACATATATTTTATTTTCGCGCATGAATTTATGTACCACTCTTCAATACCTGCTTCTCGCATTTCTTGAGCATACCCTTGCCATGTTTCATGATCTTTACTAGCTTTACCTTTACGAACAAATTCCATAATTTTAAAAGCTTTTAAAGGCTCTAACCCTTTATACATTAAATAAACCATAATATCATCACGGCACCCAATAACTTCACTAAATGGAACGATGCCATTATCAATTAAATCTTTAGCATTACCATTCCAAACATCAGTACCATGAGAAAGCCCTGATATTTTAACAAGTTCGGCAAAAGTTTTCGGTTTAGTTTCTTTAACTAATTGTAAGGTAAATGGTGTTCCAAATTCAGGGATTCCTAAAGTTCCGGTATCGTTCATAATTTGCTGAGCTGTGACACCAAGTGGCTCAGGTGACAAAAATATTTTCATTGTTTCTTTATCATCTAAAGGAATTTTTGTCACATCCATTTGCGCTAAATCCTGAACTAATCTTAATTTAGTTGGTCCCGAATGCCCTAAAATATCTAATTTAACGACATCTTGATCGATAGCATGATAATCAAAATGCGTTGTCCGCCAAGCTGAATTTGGATCATCGGCAGGATACTGAAATGGGGTAAAATCAAAAACATCCATATAACCCGGAATAACGACAATACCACCTGGGTGCTGACCCGTTGTTCTTTTAACACCAGTACAGCCCATAGCAAGTCTTTCAATTTCCGCTGAGCGCATCATAATACCTTTATCTTCACAGTACCCTTTGACAAAACCATAAGCTGTTTTTTCTGCCACTGTACCAATAGTTCCCGCTCTATAAACATTATCCTCACCAAATAAAACTTTCGTATATTCGTGAGCCGCTGCTTGATTTAAATCCGAAAAATTCAAATCAATATCGGGAACTTTATCCGCATGAAAACCAAGGAAAGTAGCAAATGGCATATCTTGCCCTTCTTTGTTCATTTTTGCTCCACATTTTGGACAATTATAATCTGGAAGATCATAACCACTACCATAATCACTACCTAAAGATTTACCATCAATTTCAAAAATTGAATGTTTACACTTTGGACAAACATAATGTGGGGGTAAAGCATTTACTTCAGTAATACCCATCATTGTCGCTACTAATGAAGAACCAACTGAACCTCGCGAACCAACTAAATAACCATCATCATTTGATTTTTTAACAAGTTTTTGGGCAATTAAATAAATAACATCGAAATTAGCCCCAATAATACCAGTTAATTTATCATTTATTTCTTTTTCTGTAATTTCCGGATTTTCTTCTTTAAATAAAGCAATTACTCCTTGTTTATAACTACGCATAACTTCATTTAATTTTTGATGAATTTTTATTTGATACTCTTCTTCTGATAAATTATCTTTACTAGTTAATTTTTTGATAATGTTAAAAGGTTCATCACCATATAACTCACTAGCTAAACGCTCTTCAATATTGTAAGGAAGTGGTTTCCCATAAATGCTTTCAGCTTTATCATAAACCATATCAGTTGTCGTTTCCGTACAATTATCAATTTTTGGAGCAAAAGGAATACCTCCAGTATCAATAATAACTTCAACATCTTCAATCATATCAGCTATTTTATTTGTGTTATTTATAACAATTTTTTTAGCTTCCTCTTCACTTAAAAAACTAAAATCATCAAGCATTTCCTCCGTAGTTCGAAAATGTTGAAACGGTATTTCTTTAATATCTTTTTTGGCTAAAGGATGTCTTCCGCCACCAGGAACTTTTTGATTAACAATAATTTCGCGGTATATTTTGTCGTCTGGTTCAATATGATGAACATCCCCAGTTGCCACAATGATTTTTCCAGCCTCTTCAGTAACCCTGATGATTTTTTTAAGATGCTCTATTATTTCGGCTTTACTACCAAAATCATTCATTTGTAATAAATGATTATAAACATCTACTGGTTGCACTTCAACATAATCGTAAAAATTAATTAAATTAGATAATTCTTCGTCAGATTTACTACGCGCTTCTTTGAATATTTCACTTTCATAGCACCCACTACCAATTAATAAACCTTCACGATGTTTAACTACTTCACTTCTTAAAATTCTTGGCGTCTTATATAAATACTTTGTATTAGCTAAACTAATTAATTTAAACAAATTTTTAAGACCTGTTTTATTTTTGGCTAAAAGATTGATATGATAACTTTTACCATATTTATGGATTTCATTTTTAGAAATCAATCTTGATAAATCATTAATTGTTTCGAAATTTCGATCGGTAAGTTTTTTTAACATTTTATGTAAAACTAAAGCAGTTCCTTCAGCATCATAATCAGCGCGGTGATGAGCACTTTCATCCCAAGGCACTTCATATCTTTTAACTAAGGCAGACAAACTATGTCTCGCATAACCAGTATCTAAAGCTCTTGATAGTTCTAAAGTATCGATAACGGTATTCGTAAAAGTTCCTAAATCATACTTTTGATAAGCCATTTTTAAAAAAGAAACATCAAATTTAGCATTATGCGCAACCATTGGCAAATCGCCAAACCAATCAATAAATCTTTTAATAACCACTTCCTCATTATCTTTACCTTTTAACATATCATCAGTAATATTAGTAATTTCTGTAATTTTGGCTGGTAATGGCCTTCCCGGATCAATTAATTCATCAAAACGATCGATAATTTCCCCATTCAATATTTTAACGGCCCCCACTTCAATAATTGAATCAGCACCACCAGCATTAAAACCAGTAGTTTCAAAGTCAAAAACAACATAAGTCGTTTCTAAAAGTTTTTGATTAGTACCTCTTAAAACAATATCTACAGAATCATCAATTAAGGTAAGTTCCACCCCATATAAAGCTTTAAATTTATCTTTTTCAGCTTTACCTTTATTATAGCTAGTTACTAAATTAAAGACATGAGGAAAAGCTTGACAGCCATTATGATCTGTAATCGCGATAGCCTTGTGTCCCCATTTCATCGCTGTTTGCACTAGTTTTACTTCATCAGCTACGCCATCCATTTGACTCATTTTGGTATGTGTATGTAGTTCAACTCTTTTTTCTTTAGCTTCGTCCATTCTTTCTAAATCTTTTTTATCAGAAGTATTAATATCTCTAGCATTTAAAACAATTTCACCAGAATATTTATCGTTTTTACTATAACCTCTAATTTTATAATAAGCGCCTTCCTTTAACCTTTTATTATAATTGTTAAATTCTTCGGCACTTCGGCAAAATATTTTACAAAAAATACTATCAGTACCATCAAATAATTTTAAAGTAATTATTTTAAAATCACTTTTGGCCGATTCAAACAAATCTTTACCAAATATTTTAGCTTCAACAGTTACATTGTCTATTTCATAAGTAATATTACTAATATCGGTAATCACACCTTTTATTTCCGCCCCCATAATAACTGGGGTTTCTACTGGTTTTACTTTCGGAATTTCTCTTTTTTTATCTTCTTCAATTGCTTTTAATGTTTCTAAAGATTTATTTTCATCAATTTGGGTATTTATTTTTACTTTAAATCCCACTTTATTTAAATCTTTTTCTAAAACATCTAAAATACTATTAAATTTCATTTGTTCAGCTAAATTAGAGACATTAATCACTAAATTATTATCTTTTATATTTAAAGCACTATCTAAAAATGTTTTTAAAAGTGGAGCTTCTTTACTATAATTATTTAAAAAATATTTATAATATTCATAAATATTATCTACCTTATATTCTGTTAATTTAAAATTAAGGCTTACGGTAAATTTATTAAAACATTTTTCTAACAGTTCTTGAAATTTAATATAAGTATTTATTGTTATGGGTTTTTCTAAAGTAATTAAAAATTGACATTTATTTTTATGTTTACTACATATAATTTTATCTAAATGCCCATTTGTAAATTCTGAATTTTCTAAACCTATTTTATCTAACAAAATTTGTAATTTATCATCCATGTTACCACCTTTTTAATTATATCACATATTTCTATTAAAAAAACGAATATTTATCCGTTGATTATATGTTTTCTTTTTACTTTTGGCTTACTATCTAAGATATTTTCTTTACTAGCTTTAAAGTTTATCGTACAGTATGGAATTGACACTTCTTTTACCCATACAAAAATTCGGTCTCCTACTTTATAGTTTTTACGGTGATCACTGACATTTATCAATTGATGGCTTTCGTTACCGTAATAATATTTACCATCTAAAATATCTTCAAAATCCACTCTACCTTTAATAGAATTATCCAAAAGCACTGTCATTCCATAGCGCGTACAAGCGATAACAGTTCCTTCAAAAACTTCTCCAAGGTGCTTTTGCATATACTGCGCCATTTTAAGCTCATTAGCAACTTTTTCGGCTTTGTCAGCTTGTCTTTCCATGAAAGATGAATGTTCACACATACTAGGTAAAACTTCTTCTAGCTTATCTATATCTTCAAAAGTCTGTGCTTTTTTAATTAAAGTATGAACCATTAAATCAGGAAATCTTCTAATTGGCGAAGTGAAATGCGTATAATTAGCTAAAGCTAAAGCATAATGACCTTCATTGTTTACCGAATATATGGCTTTACTCATACTTTTAAGAATCATTCCAGAAATAGCAATATAACTAGGTTCATTTTCTAATTTGCTAAGTAAATTTGCGACATCATACGCATATAACTGTCCATCATTAAGCTTAGCAATTAAGCGAGTTTTTAATTTTTCATCAATTAAATTTAAAGTTGTTAAAAATTCTAAAGCTTCTTTAAATTTATCAGCGTTCGGAAGTGCATGAATCCGATAGACAAAAGGCATACCGATATATGAAAAGTTAGTAGCAACCGTTTCATTAGCCATTAACATAAAATTTTCAATTATTTTTTCCGCCGTTTTTTGCTTACGCGCTTCAATTGATAGTGGATTACCTATTTCATCCGTTTTTATTTTGGTATCTAAAGAAGCAAAATCAATATTACCACGAGATTTTCTTTTTTTATCTAAAATTGCTGAAAGCTCTTGCATTAGTTTTAAATTTTGCATAAAAGGTTTATAATCATCAAAAACAAGACCATCTTCTAAAATACTATTAACTTTTTGATAAGTCATTTGTTTTTTAGAATTAATAACACTTTCGTAAATATCGTAATCTATTACTTGGCCATTTTTATCAATTTTCATTTCACAAGTAACTGCTAATCTATCAACATTAGGATTTAAAGAACAAATGCCATTTGAAAGCTCGTGCGGAAGCATTGGTAAAACAGCATCAGCTAAATAAGCCGAAGTTCCTCTTTCTTGCGCCGCAGAAAATAAAGCACTACCAAGTTGAACATAATAAGCCACATCAGCGATGCTAACTTTTAAAATATAAAAATCATTTTCTTTGGTTAAACTAATCGCATCATCAATATCTTTAGTATCATCACCGTCAATCGTAAATATTAATTCATCTCTTAAATCACGGCGCTCTTTGATTTCATCTTCCATAACAGTATCGGGAATATCCCGAAGTTCTTCTAAAACTTTAGGCGGAAAATCAATGACAAAACCATAATCATATGCAATTGTTTTAATGTCAATTTTCGGATCGTCTTTATGACCAATTAAATGAAGAAGATGCCCTTTAAAAATAGGCTCAGCATTACTACCTAAATTATTTTCATCAATTTGTCCTAAAAAACGCATTCCAGGAACCACACCTTTTAAATTATCATCAGTAATAAATGTAAATTTACTTTTTTGATTATAAGGAGTAAATACGCCATTATCTTGATACTCTAAAATTACTTTATCATGACACCTTTGAACTATTTTTTCAATTTTAGCTAAAATATAATTACTTTTTAATTTTTTAAAATCGCTTAAAACGACAATATCACTACTTAAAGCACCATTTAAATCTTCAGAATGGATTAAATAATTAAATTGTCCTTTATCATTTTCAATATTAACATAACCGCAGCCTTTTCGAGAAATAAAAAGCTTTCCTTGAATTTTATTTAATTTATCAATATCAAAGAGATGATAGTAGTTATTATCATTTAAATACAGTTTTCCTTCTACTTCTAAAGCATATAAGACATTTTTTAATAAATTTTCTTCATCTTCCCCATTTATTTTTAATTTCTTTTTTAAAGTCCAAAAATCAATCTTTTTGTTATTTTTACAAAAGTATTCTAATATTTTGTCTTTTAAAATGTCCATAAAACCCCCACTTTCTATAATAAGTATACTAAATATTTGTTTTTTAAGCAAGAGAAAACAGGCTTTAGGCCTGTAATTTATTTAATATTTCTTGTTTATTGTTTAAAAGAGGCCTGATTTCTGGCATAATTTTAAGCATTACTTGCTCACTTATTTGCGGATCAATAACATTTTCTATATATTCTTTACCATCTTTTATATAATATTTTACAAGTAAAAATTCATCTAAAAAGTCACTTTCATCATTATTTACTTTAATTAAATACTTATATGTTTCATTATTATAAATAGTTTCGTTAATAACAAACCATTTAGTACTATCCGCAAATTCTAAAATTTTAAATAAGGTTTCTTTCATTTTAACGGCTCCTTCCCATCTGTTGTTCAGCTAAATCACCTATTGTATTGCTATCAAAATGGCCCATGTAAGTCCCCTCATTTAATCCTCTAAATGTATAACCTGAATCAGCCAAATTATTAATCTCTTCAGGACTTAAACCGGTAACATCAGTTACTTCACCAATAGAAGACATTGCTTCTAACTGATCGATATGCATCCAATTATTACTATCAAGTTGATTTATATTATTTAACGCATCTGCCTGTGTCTGATATACTTCAGTTCCCTCACCAATAGAATTTAAATCAAATGAAGATACACTTGGATCAATACTACTCACATCTACCCCACTTGTGACATTAACAGCATCTGTTACATTAGTAACTTCATGGCCATTAAACATATTAGTAACATTATTTACCATATCGCCTAAAAATTGCTGAACATCAGGATTTAAAGCAATAGCCACAATACCAGCAGCAATGACAAGACCTCCAATAATGACTTTTTTTCTAAATGATGGATTTTGCCATTTTTCTTTAAATTTTTTTAATAAAGATGGTTTTGGTTCTTTTGTTTTAACTTCTATTGGCTTTACTGTTTGGGCATCTTGTGGAATTATTTGTTCATCTTCTAAATTGTTTTCTAAGTTT
>CALVIK010000091.1 GCA_944329545.1 uncultured Bacilli bacterium | reverse complement strand
ATAATATAAGTGATAATAAAACCAATTATAAGTTCCATAGATACTTTAAAAGCCGTAAAAAAAGAGATAATAATGATAAGGAAAATTATAAACAATAAGATATTTAACCATTTGTCTTTTAAATAATCTTGAAATTTCATTTTAAAATATAACCTTGCCCTTTCCTTGTTTCAATAGGATTATCAATACCAGCTTCTTTTAATTTGTTTCTGAGGCGGCTAATATTAACTGATAAAGCATTATCGTTGATGTATTCTTTATTATTCCATAGTTCAGTCATTAAATCATCTCTTGAAGTAATGTTCCCTATATTATTTAATAAAAAATTTAAAATTATCATTTCGTTTTTAGTTAAAATTATTTCTTTATCAGCTTTTTTTATTATACCTTTGTTTGGAATAATCGTTATTCCATGGTAATTTATAGTGCTGATTTGCGAAGTGTAGCGTTTTAATATGGCGTTTATTTTTAAAAGTAATAATGTTGGATTATAAGGTTTGGTTACATAATCATCTGCGCCATAGCTCATAGAAAGAACTTCATCAACTTCACTTTTTTTACTAGTAACCATAATAACCGGAATATTTGATGTTTTACGGAGTTCTTTTAATAAGACTTCTCCGTTCATATAAGGAATATTAATATCTAATAAAATAAGATCAGGATTTATTTCTATTATTTGCTTTAAAGCGTTATTAAAATCTTTTAAAATAATTCCTTCATAATTAGAATTATTTAGCATTTCTTTAAGTTCATTACTAATTGTTTTATCATCTTCAATAATTAATATCTTTTGCACTTATATCACCATCTTTATTATAACATTTACCTATATAAAAATAAAGCTAGGTTAAACACTAACTTGATTATATTCCATACATTTTTCTTCTAACAATTTAAAATTACAACATCTATCAGCTAGTTTTTTCGGTAATTTGTTTACAGTATACAATTCATATAAATGTATAGACTTTTTAAGTATTAAATATGTGTGTCTATTTAACCAGCGGTGTTGTTTTCTTAGCAATATTTGATACTCATCTTTACTTAAAAATAATTCTTGTATATTTATATATTTAATATTTCTTTCTAAAACAGGAATCATGTTATTAAAATTAATTGCTCCCATTTTACCATTATCTAGCTTCAAAAAATCAATGCTGTTATGCATTTTTAAGTGCTTTGGTTTTGGGCTAGATAAAGGTGCGTAATAATTAATATTTCCTATTTTAAATAAAACCCCAACAAAAGGTCTGTTTTGTTTTTTATCAAAGTTGTAAGGTACTTTCTTATCATATTTTCTTAAATAATCACAATAATTTTTATCAATTATCACTAGTTTTAATTCTTTTTTCATTTTTCATCTCCCCCTTTTTTAAATTATAACACACGAACAAATGTTTCGCAAGTGAAAACAAAAAAAAATTAGAGAAAAATCTCTAATTTCCTTTTTTAATTTCCTGATTATGACCGGAATCGTCACTTTTTTCGGTCCCTTGTTATAGCCGGGAATCGCTGCTTTTTTCGGTCCCTAGTAAGGCCGGGAATCACCACTTTTTTCGGTCCCTAGTTATGGTCGGGAATCACCGCTTTTTGTCATCTCTTGATGTAACTATAATATATCATATTTTATAATTTTATGCAAGCTAATTTTTTATTTTTCATATTTTTTAATATGTGATTCTATTAAAGCATCATCTTCAAAATAATTGATTTTCATAGCTTCTTTAACTTCTTTTAAAGTGTTTTGAGCAGTTTTTCTAGCTTTATTACTACCCTTTTCTAAAATATCATATACATCTTTTATTTTATTTTCATATTCATGTCTTCTTTTTCGAATTGGTTCTAAAACATCATTAATAACATCATTTAAAAATCTTTTAACTTTCATATCGCCAAGCCCACCTTTTTCATAATGAGCTTTTAATTCATCTAAGTTTTTATACTCAGGTAAATATTTTTTAAAATGTTCATCAGTACATAAAGCATCTAAATAAGTAAAAACAGGATTATTTTCGGTATGACCAGGATCTTCTACTTTTAAATGCGTTGGATCTGTATACATACTCATAACTTTTTGTTTTACTGTATCAGCATCATCAGATAAATAAATACAGTTACCAATTGATTTGCTCATTTTTGCTTTACCATCAGTTCCTGGAAGGCGTTTGCATACTTCGTTATCAGCAAGTACAGCTTTTGGCTCTACTAAAACCTCACCATAAGTATGATTAAATGATCTTACAATTTCTCTAGCTTGTTCAAGCATTGGTAATTGATCATCACCTACGGGAACAATGTTAGCTTTAAAAGCAGTAATGTCTGATGTTTGGCTAATTGGATAAGTTAGAAAACCAACAGGAATACTTTGATCAAAGCCTCTAGCTTTTATTTCACTTTTAACGGTTGGATTTCTTTCTATACGAGCGAGTGTAACTAAATTCATGTAATAAAAAGTAAGTTCTGTGAGTTCTGATACAGCTGATTGAATAAATAAAGTTACTTTATTAGGATCAAGCCCAACTGATAAATAATCTAAAGCTACTTCGATAATGTTTTCTCTTATTTTTTCTGGGTTCTCAGCATTATCTGTAAGAGCCTGGGCATCGGCAATCATAATATACATTTCATCAAAGTCCCCTTTATTTTGAATATCAACTCGTTGTTTTAAAGATCCTACATAATGCCCTAAATGTAGTTTACCAGTTGGTCTGTCTCCAGTTAAAATTATCTTTTTCATAAGCATCTCCTTCTAATAGTTTGAACCTTTTACTTTCATAAATTCTTCAAAGGCTTTAATCGTCTCATCGCGATCTAATTGTTTTAATGTTAAATGGTCAAATTTCTTTTGCCGATTTATTTTACGAATAACTTTATAAATGTCATCATCGCGAAAACCAATATTAGCGGCATCTTCTTTTGTGTTTCCATAATATACTTCTTTTATATTAGCCCAAATAATTGCGCCTAGACACATAGGACAAGGATAGCAGCTTGTATACAAAATACAGTTAGATAAATCATGGGTGTGCAGTACCGCTGAGGCTTTGCGAATAACATTTATTTCAGCGTGCGCTGTTGGATCATGGGATAATAAAACTGTATTATTAGCGGACGCAATAACTTTCCCGTCTTTGACAATAACAGCACCAAAAGGGCCACCATCATTAAAATTATTATAAGCATTAACCATTGAAGCATCATATGCTTGTTTCATATATTCATTCATCTTACTCCCTACTTTCCATGTGGATGACTTTCTATATAATTTTCTTTTAATTTTTCGTTAGTAATATGGGTATATATTTGTGTAGAAGAAACATCAGCGTGTCCTAAAAGTTCCCCTATTGTTCTTAAATCGGCCCCATGAGCTAGTAAATGTGAAGCAAAGGAATGTCTTAAAGTATGTGGAGATATTTCTTTTTTTATTCCCGCAAGAAAAGCTTGTTTTTTTATTATTTTGAAAAAAGCTTGTCTTGTCATGTTATTTCCCCTACTATTTAAAAACAAATAATCATTAGGACCTTTCTTTAATAAATTTGCCCGGTGATAGTTTAAATATTTATCTAAAGCATCTATAGCATAATCACCAAGAGGAATAATCCTTTCTTTACGGCCTTTCCCATATACTCTAACTAAAGCCATACTTTTATCAATATCCGTTACTTTTAAATTAATAAGTTCACTTACCCTTAGTCCACTACTATACATAAGTTCCAACATCGCTTTATTCCGATAACTATAATCATCAGTTAAATTGACATCTAATAATTTATTAACTTCCTCTTCAGTTAATGTCTGTGGTAAACTTTTACTTATTTTAGGATTTACTAAGTGACTGGTGGGGTTTATGTTTAAATAACCATCAAGCATTAAAAATTTGTAAAAGGTTTTCAAACTACTTATATGCCGAGATAAACTTTTATCTTTTAAATAACTATTTAAATATGTAATATAATCATCAATATCTTTTTTATTAATTTCTTTTAAACTTTTTTTAGTTTTAAAATATTTAATAAAAGTATCCATATCTTCTATATAAGAATTTGCCGTATTTGAACTATATTTTTTTTCAAGTAATAAATATTGTTTAAATTCTTCTTTTTTTAGTTCATAGTTATCCATATAACCACCAGTAATATTTTATCAAAAAATAAAATAATTCTCAAGTTTTAAGGCATTATTAAAAGCTTACGACTTTTTTATTTATAAGGAATTTGTTATAATATATTTTAGGAGTTGATTTTTATGAAGCCGCTAGCAGATCAAATAAGACCCATTACTTTAAATGATATCATTGGTCAAAAACACTTAATAGGTTCTGGCAAAATAATTAGTAATTTAGTCAAAAATAAAAGATTATTTTCCATGATTTTATATGGGCCTCCCGGAACTGGTAAAACAACTTTAGCTTATACTTTAATTAACGAATTAAAACTAGAATACACTTTTTTAAATGCCGTAATAAATAGTAAAAAAGATTTTGATGAAGTTATAAATTTAGCCAAAACTAAAGAAAATTTCGTTTTAATAATGGATGAAATTCATAGAATGAACAAAGATAAACAAGATTTACTTTTACCATATTTAGAAAATGGCGTTATTACTTTAATTGGTATGACAACGGCTAATCCTTATCACTCTATTAATCCAGCAATTAGAAGTCGTTGTCAAATATTTGAATTAAAACCGTTACAAGAAGAAGATATCAAAAATGCTTTAGCCAATGCTAAAAGTAAATTTCCTAAAATAAACATTGATGATGAGGCTTTAAGTTATATAGCACGGCTAGCTGGTGGTGATTTAAGAAGTGCTTATAACACTTTAGAAGTAGCTTATTACAGTAGTGAAAACTATCATATTACTAAAGAATTAGTTGTGAAAATTAACAATAAACCTAATCTTTATATTGATAAAAATGATGATGGTTATTATGATACTATTAGTGCATTTCAAAAATCAATTAGAGGCAGTGATGTCCAAGCTTCCCTACATTATTTAGCGCGTCTTATTGCTGCTGAAGATATGGATATTATTACTAGAAGGCTTTCAGTTATTGCCTATGAAGATATTGGTCTTGCTAATCCTAGTATTGGTCCTAGAGTAAATGCAGCTATTAATGCAGCGGAAAGATTAGGTTTCCCCGAAGCCCGAATTCCATTAGCAGAAATTGTTATTGACATGGCTTTATCCCCTAAGTCAAATACAGCAGAAGCAGCTATTGATAGAGCTTTAAATGATATTTATAAAGGTAATACTGGCAAAGTTCCTAATCATCTGCACACTAATTCTAGAAATTATAAATATCCACACAGTTATAAAGGAAGTTTTGTTTCCCAGCAATATTTACCTGATGAACTAGTTGGTCGAAAATATTATGTTCCTAAAAATAGTAGTAAATATGAAAGCAATTTGGCTAAAGTTTTAGAAAAAATAGAAAAAATGCAGTGATGCATTTTATTTTTGTAATATAAACATTTCTAGCGCCAAATCTTTATTTGAATTACCACTTTTAATAGCATAATCAATATCAGCAAGTTCTGACAAATAATTTAAAAGAATATTTTCATTATAGCGTCGTCCTTTTTGTAAAGCTATTTTAACTCTATATGGGTGTATAGCTAAAATATCCGCGATATTTTTTTCACTAAGTCCTTTTTTTATTAATACCTTAGCTTGATACATAATTCTAATTTGACCAGCTAATATAACAATAATTTTAATTGCCTCTTCACCGTTTTTAAACATTTCTTCTAATATTTCTAAAGCTTTGTCTTTGTTATTGTCAATAATATAATCAATTAATTTAAAAATATCTTCATATGATGTTTTGACTGTTAAATTTAAAATATCGTTTTCATCAATAAATTTATTGTTACCTTTATATAATTTTAATTTATCTATTTCATTTTTTAAAATTAAAGGATTATTTCCGACTCTTTCGATTAATAAATTAATAGCTGATATATTTATATTATAATCTTTTAAGTTGTTTTGAACAAAAGTAATAGGATTAATATTTTCACTAAAATCTTTAATAATTCCGTTTTTTTTCATTAATTTAGTTATTTTTTTACGATTATCTATTTTATCGTTGTTAGTTATAAAAATTAAAGTTGTTAAGTCATTTGGTTTTGTTAAATAACTTTCTAATATTTCCGCATCTTTTGCGGTTTGTCCCGTAAAAAGATTAGCATTTTCACAAATAATTAATTTTTTATCGCCAAAAAGGGAAATAGTTTTAGCATCATCGATAATATCTTGCATAGTATCATTATTTAAATCATATTTACTAATATTAATTTCTTCAAAACCGGTCATTAACTTTTTTAATTCTTGTTTTAATAAAAAATCTTTTGTTCCATATAATAAATAAAGCATACTATCACCTATATTTTTCTAATAAAATTATATCATTTTCCGCATAAAAAAACAAATGAGTTTAATCTCATTTGCTAAAATTTACATTCTTTGTTTTACTAATTTTCTACCAGCAAATACTGCTACACTACCGCTTGCAAGTAATGCAAGAGTGATTAATAAAATAGAATCAGCAGTTTTAGGGTTTTTAACTTCTTCTTTAGTAGTATCTTCAGCTGGTGTAGTTTCTTCTGGCTCAGTAGTAGATACTGGTGTTTTTACTAAAACATAACCATAAGCAAAATCGCTAGTTACATCTGGCGAAATTGAAGTATATTTTTTATCATTTTCGCCTAATGAATAAGTATATTCGTCAGTGTTAGCTTGACCAATAGCTAATTTACTAGCAACATCACTATTAGCGTATACATAAGCGTTTTCAAATACATTTACATTTGCTTGTAGTCCATTGTCACCATATACAGCTAAATTACCATATAAATTAGTTGTTCCAGTTCCAGTGTAAGTAGAAGCTGATCTAACTTCTAAACTACCTATAATATTTACCGTACCATTATTTGTAAATGTTGTTGGAGTTCCTGTTGTTAATGCCATATTACCTTTTAAGTTAAAAGTAGCTCCTTCGTTTACTACCATATTAATTGGCATATTTTGCGTGTTGTAAGTTACAAACATTAAATTTTTTGAATGAGTTGTTTCAGCGGTACCATCAACAGTCATAGTAACGCTATTACCATTTATAGCCACGATAACTTTTCCTTCAGTAATATTAATATAGCCATTTTCACCAATTAAATTATAACCCATAGCGGTAAATGTATCGCCAGCTACAAATTCTTTTGGTGTGCCACCTAACATATCAGGAATAATTTCATCGCCATAATCTGCTGCTTTAGCGCCGCTTAAAGGCACTAAACAAAGGCAAAATACAAAAATACCTAAAACCATTTTCATTTGCTTTCTCATTCTTATCCTCCTTCTAAACAAGCCTTACCTTGTTATGATAAGTATATCAAAAATAACCA
>CALVIK010000090.1 GCA_944329545.1 uncultured Bacilli bacterium | reverse complement strand
GAAGTTATGCAAAAAGGATATTTGCTTAAAGATAAAGTTATTAGACCAGCAATGGTCAAAGTTAGTGAATAAAAGAAAGGAATGATTATATATGAGTAAAACAATAGGTATTGACCTTGGAACAACAAATAGTTGTGTATGTGTTTATGAAGGTGGTGAAGCTAAAGTAATTGCCAATCCTGAAGGCAATAGAACAACTCCATCAGTAGTAGCTTTTAAAAACGGTGAAATTATCGTTGGTACAGCTGCTAAAAACCAAATGATTACAAATCCTGATACAATCTCTTCTATTAAGAGACTTATGGGAACTAAAGAAAAAGTAAAAGCTGGTGGTAAAGAATATACCCCAGAAGAAATTAGTGCTATGATTTTAGCTGATTTAAAGAAAACTGCAGAAGCTTATTTAGGTGAGACAGTAACTAAAGCTGTTATTACCGTTCCGGCATATTTTAATGACGCTCAAAGACAAGCTACAAAAAATGCTGGTAAAATTGCTGGTTTAGAAGTCGAAAGAATTATCAACGAACCAACTGCCGCTGCCCTTGCGTATGGCCTTGATAAACAAGATAAAACAGAACAAATCTTAGTTTATGACCTTGGTGGTGGAACATTTGATGTTTCAATTTTGGAAATCGGCGATGGCGTTTTTGAAGTTAAATCAACAAGTGGTAATAATAAACTAGGTGGCGATGATTTTGATCAAAGAATTATCGATTACTTAGCAAGTGAATTTAAAAAAGAAAATGGTATTGACTTAACTAAAGATAAAATGGCTATGCAAAGATTAAAAGATGCGGCTGAAAAAGCTAAAAAAGATTTAAGTGGCGTTACAACAACTAATATCTCTTTACCATTCTTATCACAAGGAGATAATGGTCCACTTCACTTAGAACTTTCTTTAACAAGAGCTAAATTTGAAGAATTGACTAATGACTTAATGGAATCTACTTTAGAACCAGTTAGAAATGCTTTAAAAGATGCTAATTTAAGTAAAAATGATATTGATAAAATTTTATTAGTTGGTGGTTCTACTAGAATGCCAAAAGTTGCCGAACTTATCAAAAAAGAACTTGGTATGGAACCTTCTAAAGGCGTAAACCCTGATGAAGTTGTGGCAATGGGAGCTGCTATTCAAGGTGGCGTTTTAACTGGTGAAGTTAACGATATCGTTTTACTTGATGTTACACCGCTTTCACTTGGTATCGAAACTTTAGGTGGCGTTTGTACAGTTTTAATTCCAAGAAATACAACTATCCCAACAAGTAAATCACAAGTATTTTCAACGGCTGCTGATAATCAACCGGCTGTTGATATCCACATTTTACAAGGTGAAAGAAAAATGGCTGCCGATAATAAAACTCTTGGTAATTTCCAATTAACGAATATTCCACCCGCACCAAGAGGTGTTCCACAAATTGAAGTAACATTTGATATCGACGCTAATGGTATTGTTAATGTTAAAGCAAAAGATAAAGGAACTGGTAAAGAACAATCAATTACTATTACTTCAGGTGGTTCATTATCTGATGAAGAAATCGATAAAATGGTTAAAGAAGCTGAAGAAAATAAAGAAGCTGATGAAAAGCGTAAAGAAGAAGCTGATACGAAAAACGAAGCTGAAAGTACTATCTTTATGGCCGAAAAAGCTATTAAAGATTTAGGTGATAAAGCACCAAAATCAGAAAAAGAAAAAGCTGAAAAAGAAATTAAAGAATTAAAAGAAGCTTTAGAAAAAAATGATGTCGAAGACATTAAAAAGAAAACGGAAGCTTTAAGTGAAACAGCAATGGCTTTGGGGGCTAAAGTATATGAAGAAGCTTCTAAACAAGCGGAAAATGAAGCACCAAAAGAAGCTAAAGAAAATAAAGATGATAATGTTAAAGATGCTGAATATGAAGAAAAATAATAAGTTCTAGGAAACTAGAACTTTATCATTATAAAGGAGAGGTTATGGAAAAACCAAGAAATGAAATAGAAGAACAATATAAATGGGACTTAAGAACCGTTTATCAAAATGAAAATGAATTAATGAATGATTTTGAAACGACTAAAGCGAAAATTAGAAAGTTTAAAAATCATGAAAATATTTTTTTAAACAGTGGGGAAAACTTATATAATTGTCTGCAAGAAGAAAATAATATTGATATGATTTTAGAAAAAATGTGGGTTTTTACAAGTCATCGTTATGATACTGATATAACTAATAATATTAATCAAACTTGGAAAGATAAAGTTTATAATTTATATGAAGAATTTTCTAAAGTTAGTAGTTTTATAATTCCTAAATTATTAGAAAAAGGATATGAAAATATTCAAAAAATGATAAAAGATTATCCTAATTTACAGGAATATAATTTTGCCTTTGAAGAAGTTTTTCGCTATGAAAAACATACGCTTTCAGAAAACGAAGAAAAATTAATTGCTAATTTAGGTAAAGCTTTTTCTAATACTAGTGAAATTGCTGAAATGCTTTCTTATTCTGATATTGATTTCGGTGAAATAACTGACGAAAGCGGGCAAAAGGTAAAACTTACTGATACTAATTATTCTAATTATATTATTTCTAAAAATAGAAGTGTCCGTCAAGAAGCTTTTAAACGCCTTTTTACAACATATGGTAAATTTAATAATACTTTTGCACTAGCATTAGCTGCTGATATTGAGAAAAGAGTTAGTTTTAGCAAAGTAAAAAAATTTAATACTTGTTTAGAATCCGCTTTATTTAGTGATAATGTTCCCGTTAAAGTTTATGAAAATTTAATTGATACTGTAAGTAATAATTTGACGCCACTTTTTGATTACTATGAACTTAAAAGGGAAATGCTTTCTTTAGATGAAATTCATCTATATGATGTTTATACACCAGTAACCAAAGAAGGCAATAAAAAATATAGCTTTCCAGAAGCCAAGAAACTAGTTCTTGAATCTTTAAAAGTTTTAGGCGAAGATTATATTAATATTTTAAATAAAGCTTTTGACGAAAGATGGATTGATATTTATCCTAATAAAGGCAAAAAAGGCGGAGCCTATTCAGGTGGTGCTTATTTAACTAATCCTTTTGTTTTACTTAATTATATTGGTGATTATCACGATGTTTCTACTTTAGCCCATGAACTTGGCCATTCGCTGCACACTTATTACTCTAAAGAAAATAATCCTTATCAATATAGCTCTTATAGTATTTTTGTTGCCGAAGTAGCTTCACAAGTTAATGAATTGTTATTAGCCGATTATATGCTTAAACATGAAACTTCAAAAGAAGCTAAAATTAATATTTTAAATCAACTTTTAGATTTGTTTAAATCTTCTATTTACCGGCAAACAATGTTCGCGGAATTTGAAAAACAAATAAGCGAAGAAGTGGAAAAAGGTGGTATTTTAACTGCCGATAATTTAAATAATATTTATTATAATTTAGTTAAAAAATATTTTGGTGATAAAGTTATTGCTGATGAAGAAATAAAATACGAATGGCAAAGAATTCCTCATTTCTATTATAATTTCTATGTTTATAAATATTCAACTGGTTTAGCAGCCGCTTGTTATATAGTAAAAAATATTTTAACTGATAAAAGTGCTAAAGAAAAATATTTATCTTTCTTAAAAACAGGTGGTTCAATGTGTCCTTTAGAAGAACTTCAAATTGCTGGAGTTGATTTAACAGATCCAAATGTTATTAAAGTGGCCATGGATATGTTTAGAGAATATTTAGCCGAGTTTAAAAGTTTAGTAAGTTAGGTGGTGAAGTGTATGGATAAAAAAGATTATTATGAAGTTTTAGGTGTTGCCAAAGATGCTAGTGAAGCCGAGATAAAAAGCGCTTTTAGAAAGCTTGCTAAAAAATACCATCCAGATGTTTCTAAAGAGCCAGATGCGGCAGAAAAATTTAAAGAAGCTCAGGAAGCTTATGCAGTTTTATCTGACAAAGATAAAAGAAGACAATATGATCAGTTTGGCCATGCGGCTTTTAATAACAATGGCGCTGGTGGTTACGATTTTAGTGGTTTTGATTTTTCTGATATTTTTGATGATTTATTTGGTCAAAACTTTAGTGGCTTTTCAGGCTTTGGTGATTTTGGCTTTGGTTCATCTAAAGCAAGAGCCCGTAAAGGCCGCGATAAAATATTAAAAGTTGATTTAACTTTTGAAGAGGCAACTAAAGGAACTACTAAAACCATTACTTTAGATGTTAATGATACTTGTGATGAGTGTCATGGCAAAGGCGGTTTCGATGAAAAAACTTGTGATAAGTGTCATGGAAGTGGGACTATTACTGCTCAGCAGCAAACCCTTTTTGGCACTTTTATGACTAGAAAGACTTGTGATAAGTGTGGTGGTAAAGGTGTTACTTATGCTAAAGAATGTAAAAATTGCCATGGAACAGGAACGGTTAAAACTAGAAAAGAATTAGATGTTAAAGTACCAGCTGGAGTGGATACTGGTAATCAACTTAGAATTGCGGGTAAAGGCGAAGCTGGTGAAAACGGTGGACCTAATGGTGATATATATTTAGAATTTTATGTTAAAAGCCATCCACTTTTTGAAAGAGATGGTAGTGATATATATTTAACCTTGCCACTAACTGTTTCCGAAGCGGCTTTAGGCTGTAAAAAAGAAGTGCCAACTTTAGATGGTGTTATCAAACTTACCGTTCCAGCTGGAAGTGAAACTGGCGATAAACATCGTCTAAGAGGTAAAGGCATAGCTAGTTTAAGCTCCTATGGCAAAGGTGATATGTATGTTGTTTTAGATGTAAAAATACCAAAAAAATTATCACGAGACCAAAAAAAATTATTTGAACAATTAGCCAAAACTGGTTTAGATGAAGATCGAGCCTTTAAAAATTTGCAAGATTACTTAAAATAAGGACTGTTAAGTTCTTTTATTTTGCAAATACGCAAAAAAATGCTATAATACTTAATCACGGAGGTATTATATGGAAAGTGAATATCATTTAAAACTAAGAAAATTAAGCGATAATATTTATAACGATTATTTAAATAACGAAACGAATCACAGTATTTATAATAAAGCCCAAGCTACAAAAAAATTAAAAGCTTTGAAGCTCGTTTTTTATAATGATACTTGTGATGATACTATAAAAGCTAAATACTTAGATTATTATATGGAAGTATATCCGCGATTTAAAAAAAATTATTTAAAAGCTGATGACCTTGAAAAAACTAAACTTTTAGCTAGCGCTATTGATCATGCTTATGAAATTTATGAAGATTTTTTAACTCATAATCTTAGATTAGTTGTCAATATCGCTTTAAAAGAAATAAAAAAAACGCCACATTTAAATTTAGATATGATTGATATAATTCAAGAGGGAAATATTGGACTTATGAAAGCGGTTGAAAAGTATGATATAGAAACAGGAAATGCTTTTTCTACTTATGCTATTTGGTGGATAAAAGCATGTGTTAAAGAATATATACTTAGTAATAGTCATATGGTTCATATTTCTGAACATGTTTTTAAACCAATTAAAGAATATATGACAGCTCGTGATTATTTGTTTAAAACTTTAAAAGAAAAACCTACTAATCAGCAAATTGCAGATTATATGGGGATACCTTTGGCTAGAGTCGAAAAAATGGCTTATTGGATTCATAGTTATTTTAATATTAGAAGTTTAAATGAACCAGTTCTTGATGAAAATGGCTACGAACTTGGTGACTTTATTATTGATGATGAATTAGCAACTGAAGAGATGGTAGAAAAGAAAATGTTTCAAGAAGAATTTTATGATGTGTTAGAAAATGCTGATTTATCAGAACGCGAAAAGGATATTTTAATAAAAAGAAATTCCCTTTATAATACGCGTAAATATATTTTGGAAGAACTTGGACAAATTCATGGTATTACTAGAGAAAGAATTCGTCAAGTAGAAAAAAGGGCTAATGAAAAATTTGCTAAGGCTTTAAGAGATAAAAAATTAGTACCAGCCAGTTATACTAGGACGCAAAAGGTTAAAAAATTGTCTAAACATTTATAAAAAATGAATAAATGTTAAGTTTTTCTTGTTTTATAAGAATATATATATTATAATGATATTAATAGAAAGGAATGAAATATATGGATGAAATTTTAATAAAAACTGAAAATAAAATGCAAGAAGCTATTAATAATATGGAAAAGCGTTTTACTAGCGTTCGTGCTGGTCGAGCTAATCCGGCAATTTTAGATGGCATTAAAGTAGAGTATTATGGAGTAGAAACACCATTAAAGTCTCTAGCAACAATTTCCGTTCCTGAAGCTAGACAGTTAATGATAAAACCTTTTGACAAATCTTGCCTAAATAGTATTGAAAAAGCAATTTTTGAAGCTAATATAGGCCTTACACCTAATAATAATGGCGAATCAATAACTTTAAATATTCCTGTTTTAACCGAAGAGACTAGAAAAGAATATGTTAAAGAAGTAAGAGCAATGGCCGAAGATGGAAAAATTGTTTTAAGAAATATTAGACAAGAGGCAAATAATGAGATCAAAAAATTAGAAGTTACCGAAGATGATAAAAAAGGTTTAATGGAAGACATTCAAGATTTAATCAATAAATATAACAATATAATAAATGAAAAATTAAAAGTAAAAGAAAACGAACTTTTAAGTATTTAGAGGTTTTATGTTTAAAAAATTTAAAAAAGAATTAGATACTGAAAAAATAAACGAAGTTGCTACTTTATCCGCACGCGTTTTAAAAATAATTTATTTACTTTTAGCCTTTTTAGTTGTTTATATTGTTATTAGATTATTTAAAGAAACGAATATTTTAAGTTTTATTGGAACAATTATCAGTATTTTAATGCCACTTATAATTGGTATTATCATTGCTTGGCTCTTTGAACCATTTGTTAATTTTTTAGAAACAAAAAAAATAAAGCGGGTTTTTGGGACCATTATAACTTATATTATTTTGTTTTTAATCGTCATTTTAGTTTTATCCGCACTCCTACCGTTACTTGCTGAACAAATATCACAATTTGCGGGGGCGGCACCTGATATCTTTAGCGCTATTAAAGGTTGGTGTTTAGGTGTCTTTGATTATTTAAAAACAGTTGAATATATTGATGCTGAGGCTTTAAAAGATGAATTTTTCGTTAAATTTGAAGAAATTGCAGTAGGTATCTCTAGCTCTTTACCAAATCAGCTAATCAGTTTTGTTTCGAGCTTATTTAGTGGACTTGGAACATTTGCAATTGGTTTAATCATTGGTTTCTTGTTACTTGTTAATTTTAGGGGTATTGAAAACATTTTAAAACTGTTACCTAAAAAATATCGCAATACTGGTATGGAATTAGCTGGTGAAGTTAATGTTTCTTTGCGCAGTTATGTTCAAGGAGCTTTAATTGACTGTGGGGTTGTCTTTATTCTAACTTCAATTGGCTTTTGGGTTATTGGTTTAGAAGCGCCAGTTTTATTCGGATTTTTCTGTGGTATTACTAATATTATTCCTTATATTGGACCATATATTGGTGGAGCACCAGCTGTTATCGTTGGTCTTACACAAAGCCCAACAATAGGTATTTTAACTTTAATTATTATTGTTGTAATTCAGTTTTTAGAAGGTAATTTGTTACAACCATATATTATGTCAAAAACTACAAAATTAAATGCTATTGTTATAATGCTTGGCTTACTTGTCTTTGGTTATTTCTTTGGTATTATTGGTATGCTTTTATCAACCCCGATTTTAGCAGCTATTAAAACAATATTCCAGTTCTTTAACAGGAAATATGGACTTTTAGATTATACCTTAGATGATGTCAGTATAGCTAAAAATAAAATCGTTGAAAAAAAAGAGTAAATTAATATTTATTTTATAGAGAGCTAGTGGCTGGTGAAAACTAGTAAATAAAATTAATTGAAGCTATTTTGGAGAGAAATGTAAACATTTCCGGTGTAAACCGTTATCATAATTAAGTAAAATTAGGATGGTACCACGGCTTTTCGTTCCTAGAAGGCCCGTGGTTTTTCTTTTAAAAGGAGGAAGCATGAAAGATACAAAAATATTTTTATTAGCTGGTAAAGCAAGAACTGGTAAAGACACTGTGGCTAGTGAAATTGTTAAATATTATGAAAACAAACAAAAAAAAGTTGTTAGATTAGGTTTTTCTGATTATATCAAAGGTTATGCCATGAAAATAAGTGCATGGAATGGTGAAGATGAGACAAAACCGCGTGATTTGTTACAACAAATTGGGACAGATATTGTTAGAGAAAAAATAAACAAAGATTTTTTTATCAACCGTATATGTGAAGATATTCTTGTTTATAGTTATTTTTTTGATGTTATTGTGATATCAGGGGCAAGGTTTCCTAATGAATTAGATATTCCTAAGAATAAATTTAAAAATGTTACCATTATTAAAATGGAAAGACCTAATTATCAAAACAATTTGACAGAAAAACAAAAGAAGCATATTACTGAACACTCTTTAGAAGATTATCAAAATTATGACTACTTATTAGTTAACAATGAAAATATCGAGGAGTTACAAAATAAAACAAAAAAAATATTAGAAGAGGTGGAAAAATGAATGTAAAAGATTTATTTATCGATTATTTTGTTAGTAAAGGTCATAAACAAATCCCATCAGCGCCAATTGTTCCGGAAAACGATCCATCAGTACTTTTTAATACTGCCGGAATGCAGCCTTTGGTACCATATTTAATGGGTGAGCCGCATCCTTATGGAAAAAGACTTTGTGATTATCAAAAATGTGTTAGATTAACTGATTTAGAAGAAGTTGGTGATACAACCCATCATACATTTTTTGAAATGCTAGGAAATTGGAGTTTAGGGGATTATTTTAAAAAAGAAAGCATTGAATATAGTTTTGAATTTTTAACAAAAGTTTTAAATATTCCTTTAGAAAAACTAGCAGTAACCGTTTATAAAGGCGATGATAAAATACCAAGAGATGAAGTATCAGCTAATGCATGGAAAAGCCTTGGTATCAAAGAAGAAAAAATTGCTTATTTAGGAAAAGAAGATAATTTTTGGATTCCTGGTGATAGTGGACCATGTGGTGGCGATACCGAAATATTTTATTTTAGAGGAGACAATGTTCCGGAAAAATTTGACCCAGAAGATGACAGATGGGTGGAAATTTGGAATAATGTTTTTATGGAATTTTATCAAGATGAAAATGGTAATGTTACTGAATTGCCAAGAAAAAATGTCGATACTGGTATGGGCGTTGAAAGAATTACTGCTGTTTTAGAAGGTGTTAACGATAATTATCAAAGTTCTATTTGGCAAGATGTTATTAATAAAATCGAAGCAATAGCAAATTTACCTTATAAAGGAAATGAAAAATCAATGCGTATTATTGCTGATCATCTTAGAACAGCCGTTTTTATTGCGGCTGATCCTGCGGGAATAAAACCAAGTAATACCGATCAAGGATATATTTTAAGAAGATTAATTAGACGCGCAATAAGACACGCTAAAAAATTAAACATTGATATTAATAGTAATTGGGATACTGAAATAGCTTTAATAATTATTGCCAAATACGAAAATTATTATCATGAAATAAAAGATAATAAAGAGGTTATTTTAGAAGTATTACAAAAAGAAAAAACAAAATTTAATCATACTTTAGAAAAAGGATTAAAAGAATTTTCTAAAGTTATCGCTAGACAAAATAATGAACAAATACCAGCCGAAATAGCTTTTAGATTATATGATACCTATGGTTTTCCTATTGAAATGACTGTCGAACTTGCTCAAGAGCATAATATTATGGTTGATGTTGCTGGTTTTAAACAAAAATTTAAAGAACATCAAGAAAAATCACGAACAGCGGCAGCTGGTAAATTTAAAGGTGGATTATCTGGCAATAGTGAAATTGAAACAAAATATCATACAGCCACGCATTTATTAAATGCCGCTTTAAAAGAAGTTGTCGGTAAAGATGTTCATCAAAAAGGTAGTAATATTACACCTGAACGAATGCGTTTTGATTTTTCTTGCGATCACAAATTAACCGAAGAAGAAAAAAAAGCGACAGAAAATTTAGTTAACAAATGGATAGAAGAAGGTCTTGATGTAACTCATGAAGAAATGACCAAGGATAATGCTTTAGCTAGTGGAGCTGAATGTATGTTTATTGATAAATATCCTGATATTGTTACGGTTTATTCTATTGGTAATGTTTCCAAAGAATTATGTGGTGGACCTCATGTTAAAAATACTAAAGAATTAGGCCATTTTAGAATAAAAAAAGAAGAAGCGAGTAGTGCTGGCGTTAGAAGAATAAAAGCTGTTTTAGAGTAAACAGTTTTTTTAATAAAAAAATAGGAAAAATTCCTATTTGCAAGTAAAACCGGCCTCTTCAAGTTGTTTTTTAGCATCGTCTTTTGTTTGCTTAGCATTAGTATCAAATCCAAATAAAGTTCTAGCTTCTTTACTCATTTTATCACTATCGGCTTCCATTGAATATTTTAAAGTAGTGCCGTCAACCGAAATTTTAGTTTTGACATCGTATTGTTTTTCATAATCTTTCATTTCTTCTTCAATACTACTTTTTAAATCATTCATATGATTTTTGTAAGATTTATCCATTTCCATAGTAATAATGGCTTCAACTGTCTTGGCTTTGTTTCCATTAAATGTCGCAATAATTTCTTGTTTCATTTTAGCCATAGAATTATCTTGATTCATTGTACAAGTAAGTGTTTCTTTTCCACAACCACTTATTAAAGAAGCTAAAATAACTAAACTAGCAATTAGTAAACCTTTTTTCATAAACATCCTCCTTATATTTTTATTGTATCATATTTTCACAAAAAATTCACAAAAAAGTGAAAAAATCATTTGACACTTGCTATAAAATTATGATAAAATGTATTTCGCCAAAAGACCTGGATACATGTAGTGCATATGCACATAAATCTGATTACGCAAGGGAAAATACATTTTATATGTGTTTTTTTTGGTTTTTAAAAAGGAGGAGAAAAATATGAAAACAAAAAAACCGCTATTAATTTTATTAGTAGCTGCCTTTGGGGCCTTTTTAGGGACCTTTAACGAAACATTTTTAAACATTGCTTTAACGCCAATTATGCAAGATTTTGGCGTTGGTGTTTCTACGGTACAATGGTTGACAACTGCTTATATGCTAGGTGCGGCTATTATGATACCCGTAGCTTCGTTTCTTTATCGCAAATTTGCGACAAAACCTTTATTTTTATTTACTACTAGTTTATTAATTATTGGTAGTTTAGTATGTGCTTTTGCACCATCATTTGAAGTCATGCTTACTGGAAGAATTATTCAGTCTCTAGGAACTGGAATGCTGACGCCAATTGGTATGAATATGGTTCTTAGTGTCGTTCCTAAAGAAAAAATGGGGGCTTATATGGGCCTTATGGGCGCGGCTACAACTTTAGGACCATCTTTAAGCATCATTGTAGCCGGTATTTTACTTAATTTTAGTTCATGGCACATTTTATTCTTTGTTTTTGCCTTTTTAATGTTTATTTTATTCGTGATGGGAGCTATTATAATTGGTAAAGACGAAAAATTAGAAAATCCCCATTTAGATATTTTATCGGTTATTTTTATAAGTCTAGCTTTAGTTGGTATTTTATATGGTATATCTACTTTATTTTCTGGAAATATTATTGTAGCTATAACAGCTATAATTATTGGACTTATCGCTTTAACAATTTTTGTTAAAAGACAAAAGAAATTAGAAATGCCACTTATTAATTTCAAGCCATTAAAATCAAAAGAATTTAAAATAGGACTTGCCCTTAATTTAATTGCCATGTTTATTTTACTTTCAATGAATGTTATAATGCCATTATTCATTCAAAGTGCGATGGGGGTTTCTTCTTTAGAGGCTTCACTTACTTTATTCCCATCAATCGTTGCTTCTTGCCTTTTGGCGCCAATAGCCGGCAAAATATATGATAAACATGGTGGTAAGTTTATAGTACCTTTAGGCTATGTTTTAGTTTTTGTCTTTATTTTAATCTTAGCGTTAACAATAAATGTAAAATCTTTAATTTTAATTGCTTTACTATATATTCCTGCTGTAGGTTCAATGTCATTAATTATTGGGCCAAGTCAAAGTTTTGCTTTAGGATCACTTTCCAGAGAAGAAAATCCGCATGGAGTAACTTTAGTGACGGCAGGCTTTCAAATAGCTGGATGTCTTGGGACTTCAATTTTTACGGGCATTTATTCTTTAGTGATGAATATGAAAATAAATAGTGGCTTTGAAGTTTATAAAGCTACTGAATTTGCTTTTATTGTAACAATGTTTTTTGCTTTTACTATTGCCTTAATCGGTTTTATCATTGCTTTGAAAATTAGAAAAATTCAAAATAAAGCAGTTAGTTATGATACAAAAATTGAAACTATTATGAAAAAAGATGTTTACACGGTAAATGAAAGCGATAATTTATTAACAGCGTTATCTTTAATTACCGAAAAACATATTAGTGGTGTTCCAGTTGTTAATAAAAAAGGCACTTTAACTGGTTTTATTAGTGATGGCGATATTATGCGCTATTTATCTAAAGCGCATCCTTTATTTGTCAACGCTTATTCGTTAACACTTTTAGGTGCTGAAAATAACTTTGATGAAAAATTAAAAGATTTAATGAATATTAAAGTTAAAGATATTGCTAAAAAGAAAGTTCTTACAATTGATATTAATACTAATTTAGAAGATGTTTGCCGAATATTAGAAAGTAAACACTTGAAAAAAGCGCCAGTTATGAAAGATGGTAAAATGATTGGTGTTATTAATAGAAGCAATATTACAAAATATGCAATCAATACATATTTATCTTTAGCAAAGTAGAAATTCTAAAAGGTTTCTTTTTTTGTATATTTTTAATTGTTTTTATGATAATATAGTAATTAAATATTATGTAAGTTGTAATTAAAATATAAAAGGAGGAGCCTATGAGTAAAAATGTTAATAATATAGTAATATATACATCAAAAGATGGAGTAGTTAAGGTGGATACGGCAATATATGACGACACAATATGGATGAGCCAAAACGAATTGGCTAAATTATTTGATACCACAAAAAATAATATTTCTATGCATATGAAAAACATATTTGAAAGTGGTGAGTTAGAAAAAAATTCAGTTGTTAAGAAATTCTTAACAACTGCCAGTGATGGGAAAAAATATAGTGTTTTACATTATAATTTGGATGTGATAATTGCTGTTGGATATAGAGTTAATTCAAAAAAAGCTACAGAATTTAGAATATGGGCCACTCGAATATTAAAAGAATATATGCTTAAGGGATTTTCTTTAAATGACGAATTTTTAAAGAATAATGGACAAAGCATATACTTTGAAGAATTACTGGCGAGAATAAGAGAAATAAGGAGCAGTGAAAAAGTATTTTGGCGAAAGATATTAGATATTTATGCCACTTCTATTGATTATGATCCTAAAAGTGAAATATCTATAAACTTTTTTAAAACAATTCAAAACAAAATGCACTTTGCTGTACACGGTAATACGGCGGCAGAAATAATTTTTAATCGAGTCGATGCTAACAAACGAAATATTGGCCTTACCAATTTTAAGGGAACAATGCCAACTAGAGAAGAGACGACTGTGGCTAAAAATTATTTAACACAAGAAGAGTTAAATATATTAAATCGTATGGTATCTGCTTATTTAGATATTGCTGAAATTAATGCTCTTGATCACCATGTCATGACAATGAAAGATTGGATTTGTGAACTTGATTCGTTTTTAAAAATGACTAAGAAAAACATTTTAACGAATTCTGGTTCTATTTCTCATAAAGAAGCATTAAAGAAAGCTTATAATGAGTATGACAAATATATGAAAAATTATTTAACTAGAGCAGAAAAAGATTATTTAGAAGTTTTGAATTTAGAAATTAAGGAAATAGCAAAGTAGAAATCTAAAAGGTTTCTTTTTTTGTTATATTTACTTTTGATAGACATATTTTTTATTAGAGGTGGAATATGAAAAAAATATTAATAATGGGAATATGTTTATTAATTTTACCATTGAAAGTCAGTGCTGAAGACGAGTTAAAATTAGCCGAAAATGCTAAGTCATCTATTTTGATTGAAGCAAGTACTGGTGAAGTTATTTATGAAAACAATGCTGATGAAAAATTAAATCCTGCTAGTATGACAAAAATGATGAGTATGTTGTTAATTATGGAAGCTATCGAAAATGGAAGTTTAAAATGGAATCAAATGATTAGAGTTAGTGAAAATGCTTCTAGTATGGGAGGCAGTCAAATACTTTTGGAAACTGATGAAGAAATGAGTGTACGAGATTTATTTAAAGGAGTCGCCATCGCCTCTGGTAATGATGCTGTTGTCGCTTTGGCTGAGGCGGTTGCTGGGACAGAAGATGCTTTTGTTAAAATGATGAACGATAAAGCTAAAGAACTTAATTTAAAAAATACTAACTTTAAAACGCCACACGGTTTAGATGAAGCTAATCATTATTCTAGTGCTCGTGATATGGCCATAATCGCTAAAGAACTTGTTAAACACGAAAAAGTTTTAGAATTTACTTCAGTTTATGAAGATTACTTAAGAGAAAACACTGATAAAAGAATTTGGCTTGTTAATACTAATAAACTAGTTAGATTTTATGAAGGTGTTGATGGTCTTAAAACAGGATATACGAAAGAAGCCGGTTATTGTTTAACGGCAACTGCCGAAAAAGATGGTATGCGTGTAATTGCTGTTGTGATGGGGGAACCTGATAGTAAAACGCGAAATGCTGAAGTAAGTTCCATGTTAGATTATGCTTTTGCCCAATATAAAATTGATAATTTATTAGCCATGAATGAAAATATTGGTGAATATGAAGTTGATAAAGGAAAAGAGAGAATAGTTAAAGTAGTACCGCAAACAGATGCCACAGTATTAAGGAAAAAATCCGAAAAAAAAGGTAATGCTACTTACGAAGTGAAAATGGAAGCTTTAAAAGCGCCTTTAAAAAAAGGAGATAAAGTTGGACAATTATATATAAAAGAAAATGGCAAAATTATTAGAACTATTAATTTAACAGTTAATAAAGATATACCTAAAGCTAATATTTTTGAATTATATTTACAATATTTAAAAGATGTAGTTACTAGTAATATTTCATTATAATGAGGAAACTCATTATTTTTTGTTAGTTAATAAAGTGTCAAGTACTTGTAAAAATAAGGGAAAATATGGTATTATGTTTTTAAGGAGGTGCGGCATGGAAAATTATATACCAGATATTTATCAAAAAAGTATTTATACGATTGATTATTCAAAATTGCTAAGTAGAGGTATTAAATGTTTACTTTTTGATTTAGATAATACTATTATTGCCTCTAGTGACAAAATTCCCCCTAAAAAAGCTAAAGATTTATTTATTAGTTTAAAACAAAAAGGTTTTAAAATAATTATTTTTAGTAATAGTCCCAAAATTAGAGTAAAACAATTTCAAAACTTTTTCGATGTCGATTGTTATTATAATGCACGAAAACCTCATGCTGGGAAATTCAAAAAACTATTAAAAATTTATAATTATAAAGAAAATGAAGTAGCTATTATTGGTGATCAGTTACTTACTGATGTTTTAGGCGGTAATAAAGTAGGTATTACGACAATTCTTGTTAATCCTTTATCGGATAAAGACATTATTTTCACTAGATTTAATCGTTTCTTTGAAAAAAGAAAAATGAAAAAATTAAGAGATAAAAATTTATTTTGTAAAGGAAGATACTATGACTAAATGCTTAGGATGTGGCGCAAGAATGCAAGATAAAAACCCGCATGAAGAGGGTTATGTTAAAGATATTAATAGTCTTCTTTGTAAGCGATGTTTTGAAATAAGAAATTATAATGCTTATAGTATGATTGAAAAAGACAATCAAGAATATTTAAATGTTTTAAATAAAATTGCTAAAACCGATGATTTATTGATTCTTGTTGCTGATTTATTTAGTTTAGATATACCTAAATTAAATTTAAAAAATCCTATTATTTTAGTTTTAACTAAAGCAGATTTACTTCCGCGAAATATAGATAAGGAAAAAATTCTTAATAAAATAAAATATAATTTAAACATTATCGCTAAAATTACCATTAGTAGTAAAAATAATTATCAATTAGATGAACTTTATACTTTAATTAATAAATATAAAAGAAGCAAAAATGTTTATGTTATTGGTTATACTAGTAGTGGTAAAAGTACTTTAATCAATAAAATGGTTCATAATTATAGTCAAAATGATTATGAAATAACAACTAGTGTTTTACCGTCAACAACTTTAGACTTAATTAAAGTACCAATAAATAATGAACTTAATTTAATAGACACACCGGGTCTTTTAGATGAAGGAAGTATTATTTTAACTGCTTCTAAAGAACAATTTAAAAAAATAATTCCTAAAAAGGCCATAAAACCAATTGTTATTCAAATAAAAATAGATCAAACTATTTTTATTGATGATTTAATGCGTCTTGATATTAAAAAAGGTGGCTGTTTAGTATTTTATATGTCTAACAATTTAAAGCTAGAGCGTTTTTATAAAAACAATAATAAATTAACTAATTTAAAAAAATTTCATTTTGAAAACCTTAATAATGAAGATATTGTTATTAAAGGGCTGGGCTTTATTAAAACTAAAAATATTGTTTCCTTAGATATTTATATTGATGAAAAAATAAAAATAACAAAAAGGCAATCCATTATGTGATTGCTAATTTTTTTACTTTGTGATAAGATTAATAAAAAAAGGGGGGAGAAAATGAAAAACTTGCAAAAATATGAAGAAAAAATTTTTGAAGATATAAAACATATTGATGACTATGGTAATGAATTTTGGTCAGCTAGAGAATTAATGATTATCTTAGAGTATAGCAAATGGGAAAATTTTTATAAAGTAATAAGAAAAGCCATATTGGCGTGTAAAACTAGTAATAATAAGGTTGAAAACCATTTTCCTGAAAGCAGGAAATTGGTAGAAATAGGTTCTAATACAAAAAGAATGATTTTAGATTACCATTTATCAAGATATGCTTGTTATTTGATTGTTCAAAATGGAAATCCTAATAAAAAATCAATTGCATTAGGACAAACTTATTTTGCTATTCAAACCAGAAAACAAGAAATTACAGAACAGGAATTTTCAAAACTTTCGGAGAACGAGAAAAGATTATATACAAGAATTATGGTTAATAATAAAAATAAATATTTATTTAAAGCTGCTGCTGATGCGAATGTACAAAATTTTGGTAAATTTAATAATTATGGTTATCAAGGACTTTATAATGGCGAGACAGCCAAACAAATTGCTAAGCGAAAAAAAATAAAAGATAATGAGGATATTCTTGACTATATGGGTAGCGAAGAATTAGGCGGTAATATGCCAGAAACATTACCTACACCAGATAGATCAATAAAAAAAGTAGAAATGGAAGAATTTCAAAAAATAGATAGTGATTAAATATTTAAAAGGCAATCCATTATGTGATTGCTAATTTTTTTACTTTGTGATAAGATTAATAATAGGGTGATGTAAATGCTAGGAACAATAGTTGGAATTGAAGAAGACCAAGTCCTTTTAAAATTAAATATTAATTTAACTGAATTTCAAAGTTTAATAAATCTTCATGTTATTATGGAAGATAATAATAAAATGATTGTTGGGGAAATAGCGGATATCAAAAATAATATTGCTTATATTAATTTGCTTGGTGAAATAAAAGATAATAAATTTATCTTTGGTATTATTCGTAAACCGTCATTTGGATGTTCTGTAAAACTTATTTCTAAAGAAAAAATACCAATGATTATTAGTATTGATCACTATAAAGAAAATGAAGATTTGTATATTGGTGAAAGTCCTATATATGAAGGCGTTAAAATAGGGCTTAATATTAATGATTTCTTTGCTAATCATTTTGCTATTTTTGGTTCAACGGGTAGTGGTAAATCATGGGGTGTTGCTAGATTAATTCAAAGTATTTTTGAAAAACAACATTCTATTGCTTATCGGGCTAGTATCTTTATTTTTGATGCTTATGGCGAATATCACAGTGCTTTTAAAGATATCAGTCAAAAAGTTCCTGAGCTTTCCTTTAAAGCTTATACAACTAATACTAATTTTAGCGAAAATGAAGTTTTAAAAATACCACTTTGGCTTTTAGATACTGATGATATCGCTTTACTTTTAAATGTAGAAAGACAAACTCAACTTCCGGTTATCGAAAAAGCTTTAAAATTAGTTGGTGTATTCGCCCGTGATGAAAAAGAAGTTATTAAACAAAAAAATGATATTATTGCTAGAGCGATTTTAGATATTTTAGCAAGTGGTCATTCTTCATCACAAATAAGAGATCAGATATTTTCTGTTTTAACTAATTACAATACTAAAGATTTAAATTTAGAATCTACCGTTTATCAACCTGGTTATTCAAGACCACTTAAACAATGCTTAATTATTGATGCTAGTGGTAAAATTAGAGAAATCGAACTTTTAACTAATTATATCAGGACATTTTTAGATGATACAATAGAACTTTCTTTACCGGATGGCTCATTTAGATATGGTTTAGATGATTTAAAAATGGCTTTAGATTTTGCTTTAATTTCCGAAGGAGTTCTAAATAGTGACCGCGTTTATGATGAGGCTAATGTGCTTAAAGTAAGACTTCAAGCTTTAATTAATAGTGATTATGCAAAATATTTTGATTGTCCAGATTACATTAGCCGAGATGGTTATATTAAAAGTTTACTTTCAGCTGGCGGTAATCGTAAAGCCCAAATAATTAATTTTAATATTAATTATGTCGATGATAGATTTGCGAAAACAATTACAAAAATTTATTCTAAAATGTTATTTGAATATTCAAAAAACTTAAATAAAAGGGCGTCTTTGCCATTTCATATTATTTTAGAAGAAGCTCATAGATATGTACAAAACGATAATGACATTAATATCATTGGTTATAATATTTTTGATAGAATTACTAAAGAAGGTAGAAAATATGGTGTTTTATTAGGCCTTATTTCTCAAAGACCGAGTGATTTATCAGAAACATCTATTTCACAGTGTAGTAATTTTCTTATTTACAAAATGCTTCATCCAAGAGATATTAATTATATAAAAGAAATGGTTCCTAATATTACAACAGAAATTGTCAAAAGATTAAGAGTTTTACAACCAGGAAACTGTATTGCCTTTGGTAGTGCTTTCCATGTCCCGGTTTTAGTGAGATTAGATAAACCAACGCCACCACCATCTTCTAGTAGTTGTGATATTAGTGCGAACTGGTTTATTGATAGAAGATAAGTCTAATAAAGACTTTTTTCTTTGGATATCTGTACAAAATTCTTTTAAAATGATATAATTACTACGAGTTTGGAGATGAGTGTATGTTAATATTAGCAAAAGCTGTTATGGCTGTTATGTTAGGCTTTGTTTTTACTGTTGTTTTTGGCTACTTTGTTGTCAAATTTTTAAAGAAAAAAGGTCTCGATCAAAATGTTAGTAAAACATTAGGTGAAAGACATAAGAAAAAACAGGGAACACCAACGATGGGCGGAATTATGTTCATTGTCCCTACTGTTTTAATTATGGTTGCTTTAAAACTGATGGGAAGTGTTGACTTAACGCCTAATTTATTTATCGTTATTTTTGTCTTTTTGGCTTATGCTCTTTTAGGGTATATCGATGACAAAATAATTATTAAACAAAAAAATAATAAAGGAATGTCCATTTTTGTCAAATTAGCTTTTCAAGTCGTTATTGCTTTAATTTTCTTCTATATTTATATGAGTAGTGGAAATGAACCAATATTAGACATTCATACACTTGGTATTCAAATAGATTTAGGCTGGGCTTATGGCATCTTCTTATTATTTGTTTTAATAGGTAGTAGTAATGCGGTAAATATTACCGATGGTTTAGATGGTCTAGCAGCCGGCCTTTCGGCCATTGCCTTTTTTGCCTTTGGTATTATAACTTGGGGTTCACCTTGGACTGATGGTTATGAAGGCGTGGCTATATTTTGCTTCGTTTTAGTTGGAGCCTTAATCGCATTCCTTGTTTATAATTCTCATCCTGCCAAGGTATTTATGGGCGATATGGGATCTTTAGCGTTGGGTGCTGCTCTTGCTAGTGTGGCTATCATTTCGAACCATGAAGTTACTTTAATTATTGTCGCAGGAGTCTTTATTATTGAAACACTTAGTGTTATTATACAATTAATTGCCATTAAAAAATTTCATACTAAAGTTTTTAAAATGGCTCCACTTCATCATCATTTTGAAAAACTAGGGTGGAGTGAAGTTGATATTGTTAGATTATTTTGGACAGTTGGTTTAATTATTAGTATGGCGGCAATTGGCTTTGGTGTTTGGCTTTAGTTGCCAAAAAGTTATAAATATTATATACTTATATGTAGGAGGAAGAAAAAATGAAAAAAAATATAAAAGAAATATTAATTACAGTTGAAGGAAAAGAGTGGCAAGATGCTTTAGATAAAGCTTTTAAAGAAAAAAATAAAAAAGCAAAAATTGATGGTTTTCGCCCGGGAAAAGCGCCAAAAGATGTTTTTATTAAACATTATGGTATTGAATCATTATTTATTGATGCTGGTGACTTAGTCCTTGAAAACGCTTATAAAAAAGTGCTTGATGATAATAAAGATATTTTAGAGGATTTAGTCGCGCATCCTGATATTGAATTAAAGTCAGTTGATGAAAATAAAATTGAATTTAAATTTATTTTAACTTTAAGACCAGAAGTAAAATTAGGTAAATATAAAGGTTTTGATATTAAAAAAGAAGAAGCTAAAGTAAGTAAAAAAGAAATTGAAGACACTATTTATAATATGCGTACGCGTTATGCTGAAGATGTTGTTAAAGAAGGGCCTATTGCTGATGGCGATATTGCCATTATTGATTTTGAAGGTTTTGTCGACGATAAAGCTTTTGAAGGTGGCAAAGCAGAAAATTATTCTTTAAAAATTGGTAGTGGAACTTTTATTCCGGGATTTGAAGATCAGTTAATTGGTCTTAAAGAAGGTGATGAGAAAGAGGTTAAAGTTACTTTCCCTAAAGATTATCATGCTGAAGATTTAAAAGGAAAAGAAGCCGTTTTTAAAGTTAAAGTTCACGAAGTAAAAGAAGTTCATATTCCAGAAATAGATGAAGATTTCTTTGCTGATTTAGGGATGGAAGGTATTGATACTAAAGAAGCTCTAGAAGCAGAAATATCTGATAATATTATAACGCGTAAAGAAATGGAAAACGAAAACAAATATATTGATGCGTTGCTTGAAAAAGCTGCTGAAAATATAGAAGTAGACATTCCAGATGTTATGATTAATGAAGAGTTAGATAGAATGATTAATCAATATAAAGAACATTTACAAATGCAAGGACTTTCTTTAGAACAATTTTATAAATTTACAAATTCTGATGAAATGACATTAAGAGATCAAATGAAAGAAGAAGCCGTTAAGAGAATTACTTACCGTTTAATGTTAGAAGAAATTGCCAAAGTCGAAAAAATTGAAATTTCTGATAAAGATGCGGAAGCTGAAGCTGCAAAAATGGCCGAAAAATATCAGATGAAAAAAGATGAATTCTTACAAACTTTTGGCGGAATTGATATGATTAAATACGACATGAAAATGCGTAAAGCAATGGAGATTTTAAAAGAAGATTAATTTTCTTCTTTTTTTAGTTTAAAAAAAAATAGTTTACAAACTATCTTTTTTTCGAGGATAAGGTTTTTTTTCATTGGTTAAACCTAAAATGTAATCAATACTAGTATTATAATAAATGGCTAATTTTTTTAAGATATTAGTCGGAATATCATTAGTTTCAGTTTCATACTGAGAATAACCAGTTTGGCTCATTCCTAATATTTTAGCAATATCCTTTTGATATAAATCTTTATCTTCTCTTAAATCTTTTAATCTATTCATAATTGAACCTCCGATTAAATTTTATAATAACTTAAAATAAGTTATTGACATATAACCTAAAATAGGTTATCATTTTTATAAAAGATAAAAGTAGGAGGTA
>CALVIK010000089.1 GCA_944329545.1 uncultured Bacilli bacterium | reverse complement strand
TTTCTTTTAATAAAATATCTCCTTCTTCTATTCCACTTGTAACAAACTTAATAGCTTCATTACTTCCAGTATTAACATCAATGCTTCTAAGTACAGCATCTATACTTCCTTGGTTAGCTACTGTTATCGTATATGTTATTGAATCTCCTGGACTTACTAAATTAGTACTAAATGTTGCCGTTGTTTCAGTATGTGTTGGTTCTACTTCATTACTGGCATCTCCTACTACATCACTACTTGTGATATCTGTTATTAGTACGCGCCAGTTACTTGAAATATTACTTGTTCCATTTATTTTTAGCTGCGCATTAAAAGCTGCATATCCAATACCCATAAGTAGTAATATACAGCATAAGCCACCTATTATTAGATTATTTTTTTGTCTTTTACTTAACTTTTGCATTTTTTACTTCCTTTCCTCTATTTTACACATATATTTTAGCACACATTTGCAACAAAAGCAATATTCTAGCTTTTTAAAAGTAAAATTTTGTATAGAGGTGTTACAATGCTAAATACAAAAAGAATACAAGATACAAGAATTGATAATGATATAACACAAAAACAAATGGCGGAAATATTAAATGTCAGTAAATATGTTTATAATAATTTTGAAAGTGGCCGAACGAAAATTCCTTTAAATAAAATTATTGAATTTGCCGATTACTTTAATTTAAATTTAGATTACTTATTAAATTTAACTGATGAAAAGCAGTATTACCATTACAATAAAGCTAAAATACAAAAAATTGGCAAAAAGCTTTTAAAAATTCGTCAAGAATTAAATTTATCGCAAGAAAAATTTGGACTTTTACTTGGTCTTCCGCAAAGAACATATGCCAGTTATGAAAATAACGAAAGACCTATACCAATAAATATTTTAATAAAAATAGCTAAACAAACTGGTTATTCAGTTGACACTATACTTTCCCGAAAAAAATAAGAAATTAGAACTACCCTAATTCCTTATTTTTTATTTGTAATATTACTAGCTATGGTTGTAATACCATCTCCAGTATTAGGTGATATCATTGAAAGACCTAAGTCAATAGCAAAAATCGTTATTAAAGAAAGACAAATAATCATTTTTAAAAAATACGGTATTTTTTTATATAAATTATCAAGTAGTGGCGCAAAAACATAAATAATTGCCGATCCACCTAGACCAAATAAAATTAAACCTTCAAGACATACTCGGCCTTCAATATTTAAGAAAAAGCCACTATAATCCCACCATTTTAAACCATATAAACTTTCTAAAGCCACACTACCCACATATTCAATAATTCCGCAAACAAGCATCGCTAGTAAGAAAACTATTAAAGGCTTTTCTTTGTATTTTGATAAAAATATTAATAATAAAACTCCCCCAAGACCATATATTGGTAGCCAAGGGCCAAACATTGTTCCTTTATTGATAAATTCACCAGTTGTAAAAAGACCATATAATACTTCCCATAACCAACCACATAAAGCAAAAGTAAAAAACATCAAAATCAAATGATAAATAGAATATGTCCTTTTATCGTCTATTTTAAGCCATTTACGAATATTACGATTTGTTAAATATTCTGGATAAACATCAACTTCTTCATTTAAATGTTTATCGATAAAAAATTCGCTTAGATTAGTTTTTTCTTTTATCTCTTTTTCTCTAAACTGCATATAAATATGCGCATATGTCATTTGATAATAAGGCTCTGTAATAAGCCAATTAGAAATATTAAAAGTTAAAAATCCTAATATTTTCCAACCGATAAACGAAACATCCATTTTAAAACATTGCCATTTTTGACCATTCATTATTTTTCTAGATAAATTAAAAGCATCTTTTTTACTAATATTAGGATTTTCCGCTAAAATATAAGGAATCATTAAATAAGAATAATGTTTAATAATACCCCCAATAATTGTTAAAGACCACATTAACAAATAAAAACTTCTAAAAAACATTACTTTAGTAACATGTAAAATTTTTTTTGTACGGAAAACATATAAAATACGATCAATTGGTGTATTTTTATGTTTTACGCGTTCAAGAAAAAATCTATTGCGACTAACTTCAATTGTATTACTGACAAAAAGCCAGAAAAGGAAACCTAAAATAACACCAATAAAAATAATTACACCGCTAGCTATTTGCTCATGAAAAATTATTTTATTTATACCATTTAAAGTCCCTAATAAAAATGAATTAGTACTAGCAATACTATTGGCGAAAACTGCTAAAACACCTTTAGACGCGCTAGCGCTTTCGACATAAGAACTAAAATTATTTAAAACATCACTAGCTATTTGAACATTATTAATTCGGTTACTAAAAGCACTTTCTTCATTAACAATATTAAAAGATACTAATTGATAACCTTCATTAATAAACAAAATGGCTAAAAAAGCCACAATAACCGCACGCCAATAATTTTGTTTCAAAGACGCTCTAGCTTTCTTTTTTAATTCATGACGATTCATACTACTTCCCCACTTTATTACAAATTTTATTATAATAATTCCGTTTTCTTCATTCATTATACCACATTTAGAAAATTTTTTCGAATTATGCATTGACAAGCTATTTTTTTTTATTTATAATCTATATTAATAAACAAAGACAAGGAATAGTAGGAAAACCGCTTATATATAGTGAGTCAGTGGTTAGTGGAAACTGAATATAATGTTTGCTGAACGCCCCTTGGAGTTTAACCGTATATCTGCGTTAAAGATTAAGAGCATAGTTATTCTATGAAGTAAGGTGGTACCGCGATTATTCGTCCTTATTTTATAGGATTTTTTTATTTAAAGGAGGAATATTTATGCTTAATATTAAAAAATATATAATTAAAAATGTTCAAGAAATTTTAAACACTGACAAAAATATTATTGTTGAAATACCTAAAAATGAAAATATGGGTGATTTTAGTGTTCCTTGTTTTAATCTGCGGCATGAAAATTTTAAAAATCCAATAGAAATTGCCGAAAAAATTAAAAACAATTTTCCTAATAATTATTTTAAAAAAATTGAAATAGCCGGACCTTATGTTAACTTTTATTTAAACATTGATGTTTTTAGTAATATGGTTATGCAAGAAATTTTAGAAAATAAAAACTACGGTTCACTAAACCAAGGATACAAAGAAAATATGCTTATTGAACACACTTCGATTAATCCCAATGCTTCCCCACACTTAGGTAGAAGTAGAAATGCCTTAATTGGCGACTTTATAAGCCGTTTATACAAGTTTACTGGCTACAATGTTGAAAGGCATTATTTTGTTAACGATATTGGTAAACAAATTGCAATGCTAGTAATAGGAACCGAAAAATATGGTAAAGAAAATTTAACTTTTAACGATATGCTTGATTTATATGTAAAAATTAATAACGATGCTAAAGAAGATGAAAGTATTTTAAATAAAGCTTTTACTTATTTAAACAAACTCGAAAATGGCGATGAAAATATTAGAAATAAGTTTAAAAAAATAACCGATTTATGTGTTCAAGGACAAATGAAAATTTTTAAACAAATTGATATTGATTTTGATATTTTTACGCATGAATCAGATTTTGTATATGGGCATATTACTGATAAAATACTAAATAAAATTAAAAAGCAAGGCCGGTTAAAAGAAGATGAAGATGGCAGGCTTTATGCCGATTTGTCTGGTTATGATATTCCAACAAAAAATCCGGTTTTAGTCTTAACTAGAAGTGATAAAAGCTCTTTATATCCTTTAAGAGATCTTGCTTATAACATATTTAAAATTAAAAGAAATGATAAAAACAATTTAATTGTTTTAGGTGAAGATCAAATTGTTTATATGAAGCAAATTGCGGCAACTTTAGATATTATGGGCTATAAAGCCCCAAAACTTACTTCTTATTCTTTTGTTTTATTAGATGGGGCGAAAATGGCAACGCGTGATGGGACTTTAGTTTTACTTGAAGATTTTATCAAAGCAACTGAGGAAAAACTAATAGAGGCTTTTAAAGAAAGAAATTTAACTGTTTCCAAAGAAAATTTAAATACTTTGATGAATGCTTCTATTAAATATACCATGCTAAATGTTTCTAAAAATAAAGTAGTTAATTTCAATTTAGATAAAGCTACTAGTTTTAATGGTGAAAGTGGTATTTACATTCTTTATAGTATTGTTAGAATAAATTCTATTTTAAATAAAACTGATAAAGAATATAATACTAATAATTATAAGTATATAAATGATATTGAGTTTAAAATTATCAAAGATCTATATGCTTTTCCAGAAATTATTAATAATTTATTAGAAACGCATGAACCAGCTACCTTAACAAAATATATCTTTAATTTAACGCAAAAGTTTTCCAAATTGTATGAAGAAGTTAATATAAACAATGAAAAAGATCAAGTTTTAAAAGCTTCAAGAATCGTTTTAATTAAAAATATTAAAACTGTTTTAACTAATGCTTTATATATATTAGGTATTAAAACAATTGATAAAATGTAATAAAATTCCTGCTTTAGGAATTTTTTATATTAAAAAGTTATTCCACTACACTGGAATAACTTTAAAAATTATCATCCATTAAAAAATCAAAAATATTAAGGCATTTAATATCATTATTAGAATAATCATCTTTGTTCATCGTAATTATATATTTATCAGAAGCGTCTAAGCCATTAAAAGCGTTAAATTCTCGGTTTCTAGTTTCTTCATCACGCATATCATAACACACTTGAATATATTTAATTTTACCATTTTTAGAAGCAACAAAATCAATTTCTCCTTTTTTTGTTTTTCCAACATATACCTTATAATCTTTGCCAAGCAAATCATTATATACAACATTCTCCAACGCTACCGAATAATTAATGTTTTCGGCATTGGTTTTAATTTGCTTAATACCTAAATCGTTAGCATAGTATTTATTTAAAGTTTTTAAGACACTTTTACCATGAATATCATACCTATATACTTTATTCATAATAAAAGTAGATGAAAATGCTTCTAAATAATTATATAAAGTATCATTAGCAATTTCATGATGTTCTTTTTGCAGATAATTTATTACATTTTCCCTAGAAAATTCGCGAGATTCAGTATCCAAAATATATTGTAAAATTTTATTAAAAGATGCAATATCTTTAATGCCTAATCTTTCGACGATATCTTTTAAAATAATAGAATCATAAACACTTGATAAATAACTAATTTTGTCTTCATCTTTAACAAATATAAATCTTTGTGGTAAACCTCCCCACTTAAAATAATCATACAAAAGTTTTTCATAATCTTTTTTATCAGTTTTGGTTAATTTAACAACTTCTTTAAAGGACAGTGGATTAATCCTAAAACTAACATATCTCCCTGATAAATCAGTAGATAATTCAAGCAAAGTCATACGGCTATTAGAACCCGTTATAAAAATATTATAATTTTCAGTGATTCTAAGAGAATTAATGCCTTTTTCAAAATCTTCTACCTTTTGAATTTCATCTAAAAAAACATAATATATATCATTATTTGTTTTTAACGACTCAATATAATTATATAAATCTTTAGCATTCTTAATAAAATCATATTTTAAAGATTCAAAATTTATATATATTATATTACTATCAGCCACGCCCTCTTTTTTTATTTCTTCAATTATTTGTTTTAAAATAACTGATTTGCCACTTCTTCGCATGCCATATATAATTTTTATTAAAGTTGGCGTATGATAAAATCCTCTAATTTTTTTTAAATATTTTTCTCTTTTAAGCATATTTTCACCTCATTTATATTATAATATATTATGTATTTTTTGTAAAGTTATTCCACTACACTGGAATAACTTTTTGGATAACTGTTTTTAAATAATAAATTCTAAACCTACAAATATTTTTTAAACACAAAGCCTCTAACTTTATACATTTTAACTGGCAACATATATAAAAAAAATGTATAACCAATATAGTCCTACATTATATATAAAACTCCTAAATTCGAGCAATTGCTTTCTTGGTGCCATTGGGAAAGTTATTTGCAACTCATTGATAATTTGATATATAAAATCAATCCGATTTTATTTTAACACATAATAAGTATTTTTTCCACTATTCATAGATTTAATTATATTATTATTAATCATATTTTTTAATATTATTTTAGCTCTCGTACTAGATATACCCAATAATTTTTCTACAATATTTCTGTTGATTTTATCATTTACTTTTAAATATTCTATGATTTTTTCCTCTTGTGACAAACTTGATGGTAATTTAACATTATTATTTTCTTTATAATTAACATTATATAAAGTAACCTTAAAAGTATTTTCTGTACTTGAAATAATTGGCTTTTCATTATATTTTTCATAACTTTGAATAATTCTTTT
>CALVIK010000088.1 GCA_944329545.1 uncultured Bacilli bacterium | reverse complement strand
AAGTGTTTACACTTGCAAATATTGTTATACAATCGTTTACTTTGGAACCCTTATATTATAAGGGGCGTTATACAAACGTTATACAGATTTTTTTGCGTTTTTTTGCCATTTTCGACACAAATTTAATGCTTTTTTGATTGTTTTATGGCCGAACTTATGGCCTAAGTTAAGATATAAAATTATAAATTTTAGGGGGTTATTGAATATGAAAAAAAGTACCAACCATGACACAAGATTAGTACTTATAGATACAATTATTTCATATTCTACTATATTGTATCACATCATTGTTGATAGTCAATATGTAACAAATGTTGTAAAAAATATGAAAAAAATGTTGTATAAAATCTTCGTAAACACTTGTAAACACTAGGATACTTTAAATAGATACTTTGATAGATATTCATCTATTGACTCATATATTTAATTTTTATTAGTCTAATTTAACAAAAAATAATAAATTAATGATATAATTATTTTAATATATGTATTAGTAATTGGAGGAATGTCATATGTTAAATATAAAAAAATGGATACAGGGAAATATTATTACTACCATCGCAATAGTATTAGCAATAATCACTTGTTTGTTTGTGCCTATTGATTATAATTATATTAATTATTTTGATTTAAAAACGCTTGTTTGTTTGACTTGCGTTTTAGCTGTTGTCCAATGCTTGAAAGATTCTTATTTTTTTGATGTAATAGCAAAAAAGTTTGTTTCATTATTTAAAGACATTCGTAGCATAATTGTAGCTTTGATAATATTAACTATAATTTGCGACTTGTTTTTAGCTAATGACATGTCGCTAATAACATTATTACCTTTAACTTTTATAATACTTAAAAGCACTAATAATATGAAATATTATGGGTTAACATTAATACTTCAAAATATAGCAGCCAATATGAGTGGAATGATTACACCACACGGAAATCCTCAAAATCTATATTTATATTCATATTATAATATTCCAACTTTAGAATTTATTCAAATTCTTTTACCACATTTTTTAATAATCATATTTCTATTAGTATGTTTACCATTTTTAATAATTAAAAAAGAACCAATTGAATTATCAATCAATGCAAAAAATAAATTTGATAAAAATATATATGCATATATTATATTATTTATTTTTTCCTTATTAATCATTTTTAGGATAGTTCCTTATATTCTTGGTTTTATTATTGTAATGATATCCGTTTATATTTTAAACAAAAAAGCATTAATTAAAATGGACTGGGATTTAATATTAACGTTTTGCGCATTTTTTGTCTTCTCAGGCAATATTAGTAGAATTCCAGGAATTAGTAATATTTTACAATCATTAATTAATAAAAGTGAATTGATTACAGGAATAATATCTTGTCAATTTATAAGTAATGTGCCAACAGCTATTTTATTATCAAAATTTACTGCAGATTATAAAAGTTTAGTGATAGCTAGTAATATCGGTTCTTTGGGAACATTAATATCTTCCTTGGCTAGTTTGATCACTTTAAAAGAATATATGAAACATGAAAAAAATGTTTTTAATTATATAATCAAATTTACATTAATTAGTCTATCATTTTTAATCATTATACTATTATACATTTATTTAAGCAAAACTTTGTAGTATTTATTTTTACTTTATTAAATTTGTAGATGAAATTTTTCAATTAGAAAATAAAAATCTAAAAATAGAGTTGAAAATAACAGCCATTTTGAGTTCTCGCACGAAAAAATATAATTTCAAAATTAATAGTCTTAATTACGTTTTATAAAAATACTAGGACTCCAAATCCTAGTATTTTTTCAACAATTATTATTTTTAATTTGAAATATACTATTTTAAAGTCCTAATGATAAAGTAATAACTAATTTATCAATATGGACTTTTTCTTGTTTTATAGCTGTACCAATAGTAATATTGGTATTTATTTTATAATTAAAATTTATTATATCTAATGTTTTAAAGTAATACGGTATATGCGTTCCATAGGAGTATCAACTGAAGATCAAGCACGTGAAGGATTTAGTTTACCAGAACAAGAAAAACGACTTCGTGCTATGTGTGAATTTAAAGGTTATGATATTTATAAAGTATATAAGGATGCTGGAATAAGTGCTAAAACTGGTAATAAAAGACCTGCATTTGAAGAATTAAAAGAAGATATTAGAAATAAAAAATGTAATACTATTGTTGTATTAAAACTAGATAGACTTACACGTTCAGTTTATGATATGGAAGATATAATGAAATTTTTAGAAGATAATAATGCTTATTTAGATTGTGCTAATGATGATATAAATACTACAAGTGCTAATGGTAGAATGGTCGCAAGACTTTTAACAACAGTATCACAAAATGAAATAGAAAGAACAAGTGAAAGAACTAAAATTGGTTTAGAAGGAAGAAGGTCGTAATCAAGATATAAATGTTAAAAATATGATTAATTATAGAGAGTTAAAAAAGGAACAAGAGAAAAATAAAAAACGACTTAATGAATTAAATGATAAGGCAGATGATTTACAA
>CALVIK010000087.1 GCA_944329545.1 uncultured Bacilli bacterium | reverse complement strand
CTTTTCTAAAATATTATATCTGATCTATATATTCGAGTAATTTTAAGAACATCTTAATAAATTTCTTATCTAATCCCGCTTTAGCTAACTTTCTAATTTCAATCCTTTTCTTTTTAATTTCTAATGTTCCAAACAAAATTTCATCTATTTTTTCTTTTAATTCTGTTGTTATTTGTAAATCACTAATAATTTCTTCAATTTCTTTATTAATTAAATGAACCGCATCGATTTCAATATCTTTACCTTTACAATTAACTGTCAACTGGCCAATTGTGTTAATGTCTGGAATTTCTACTACAAAATTTGGACCATCGACATAAGTTTTAAACGAAACTTCATCTCTATTACTGTAAACTTTAACATCATCAGTGCGTTTAGTATTTCTAAAAGTAATCTTATAATTTCTTTTATCAGGTATGATACCACTTTTACCTTCTTTAGCTCTAATAATAACACTATAATTATTAGGTAAATAATTATATTCAATTTCTGTAAGCAAGTAAAAATCTTTCCGATATAAATCACTTTCTCCGTCATCTTCAAATAAAGTATAAGAATTGCTTTTACCTGGAAAAATATCGATTTCCATATTAACTGGTGGCGTTGTGTCATTAATATTTTCATTTCTACCCATTGGAATAATAGCGCCAGCTTTAGCAAATACTGGATATTCCTCATCACGGAAGAAAGAAATATAATTTTTGCCTCCCGGAAATTTTTTGCCCGTCACAAAATCATACCAAACACCATCAGGAATATAAAAATTATGAACAGAACGATCCATGACATAATCTTTTTTAGATATGATTGGACAAACGAATAAACCGCCTCCAAAATAATATTCATTACAATAAAGTACATCATCATAAAAATCAGGATTAGTATAATAAAGTGGTTTTATAAGCGGAGTGCCAAATTTGTGATACTTATAAACTTCACTATAAATATAAGGAATTAAACGATGACGAAGGCGTAAATAATCTTTAACAATTGTATATGTTTTAATATCCCAACGCCATGGCTCTCTTTTATAATATTTGCCTTTGTCTGCGCCAAATTTTAAAATTGGCGAAAAACAACCTAATTGAACAAATCTTGTATAAAGTTCATTATCTTCGGCGCCTTTAAAATACCCACCAATATCATGCGCCCATATATTAGCACCATTATTAAATGATTTTATATTGTGTTTTGGAATTTCTTTTAAAGTTTCCCAACTAACTACTGATTTGCCAGAATATAAAACTGGATAACGATGTGGCGCGATTAAAGTATTTTTAGCAAGTACCATTGGTCTTCTTTTAAAATTTCGCATCATATCATAAAATTGATAATGCTTTAGTAAATTTTCTTCTTGTAATTTATCTTGATCAAAACAATCTAACCAAAAGAAATCAATTCCCATATCATCTAAAGGATGAATAAATAATTTCAAATAAACATCAACAAAACGAGGATCGTACACATTAAAAGGAATTTTTCCATTATCTTCCGCTAAATATTTTAAAGCTTCGCTATAATTAGTATCAATATTGTATAACCCTTCAACTGGATTAATATTAAGCCCTAATCTAATACCTTTACCATGAAGATAATCAATCATGGCTTTTGGATCTTTAAAATATTCATCGTTAAAAGTAAAACCTGTTTTTAAATGTTTTTTGCCATTATAAGCTCTTTTATGCCAGTCTTTATCTAAAACAACTATCGAAAGTGGAATTTCCTTCTTTTCAAAATTATCGACAAGTTCCTTTAACTCTAAATCATCATAATTATTATTACGACTCCACCAATTTCCTAAAGCATACCTAGGAATTAAAGCTGGATAACCAGTTAATTCATAGTAATCTTTTAAGGCTTCTTCAAAATCTTGATTATACATAAATAAATAAATATCAATTTCTTCACTACCTCTTAAAGCTGATGTGCCATCTTCATTAAATATCCGACTTTGACTATCATCAATACTTGCAATACCATCAGCCGAATAAAGACCTTTTTGCTTAATATTCGCATCATCTAAAGTTGTTTTCGGAAGCCCAAAATTACGCACTTCAGGATGTCCAAAGTACCAAGATCTATCAGTATTTAAAAGTTCAACTTTTAAATTGGCTGACGGATTTACTTTATTACCCGCAAAAGGCTGTTCTTTGATATATGTAAGTTTAAAATAATCAGTAATAATTTCTAAATTATTACCATTTTCATTTGTTTTAAATTTAGTGTTAGGTAAGTCGCGGTACCAAATAAGTTCTGTCGGTGCATCCGTAAAAACCCCAGTAGCACTGTATTCAAGTCTAATAACTCTTGGCGTTAAAACCGTAAATCTATAATGTGTACCAGCAACAATATTAGCATGTTTTGCTTGCGCTCTGGCAACATTCAACCGAAATTGTTCGCCTAAATTATACATCATTATCACCCCTTATATTTCATCAATTTTCATAAAATTAGTATGTCTAATTTTTTTAAATGGAAAACCACCAGTAATAATAACTTTATCACCTTTTTCAAGCCCTAAATAATTAGCAGCAATTTGTTTAGATGTTTCTGCTAATAAATCAAAATCATCTTCATCAACTTTTATCGGCAAAATTCCAAAATGTAAAGTTAAACTTTTAACAACATTTATATTTTGGGCGGCCGCAATTATTGGACAAGGTGGTCGAAAACGACTCATTCTCTTAGCTGTATAACCAGTATTTGTTGCGACAATAATTGCTTTGCATTCGAGTTCTCTAGCTCCTAATACAACACTAGAAGAAATCGTATTTGTAATGCTTTTAGCTTCCGTTTTTAAAGAAGTTTCAAAAAAATATTCATAATTGATATTTTCTTCAGCTGTTTTAATTACTGTCTCTAGCGCTTTAATCGCTTCAACTGGATGCAAACCAATAGTTGTTTCTGCAGTTAACAGTAAAGCATCAACGCCATCAGTTACCGCATTTGCTATATCCGAAACTTCAGCTCTATTAGGAATGATTGCCTTTTGCATAAAACTTGTAAGTTCTGCACTAATAATGCTTATTTTTCCTTGTTTTTGACATTTTGTAATTACTTTATGCTTAACACTTGGTACTTCCTCCATCGGAATTTCCACAGCTACATCATTACGAGCCAAAATGATACCATCAGCTACATTGATAATATTATCCATATCTAAAACAGCATTTTTATTTTCAATTTTTGCTAAAATAGCCATGTGGTTGTTTCCAAGTTCAATTAGCAAATCGTTAACTTCTAAAACATCATCACTACTAGATACATTAGATACTGTTAAAAAATCAACGCCAATTTTATTAGCAAATAAAATGTCTTCTTTGTCTTTTTTAGTAACAAATTTCCGATTTAAAGCAATACTAGGAATGTATATTTTAGAATTATCTTTAACAGTCCCCCCTTTAATAACCTCACAAACAACATAATCCATACCTTTTTCAATAACTTGCATTTCTACTAAACCTTCATTTAATTTGAGTACTGTTTGATATTTTAAGTCATTGATAAGGCCAGGATAATTAACACTAAAATGTGTCAAATCCCCAAGCGTATCATCAGTATATATTCTAATTTTATCTTTTTTATTAAAAGTAGCGCTTCCCCCAACAAATTTACCAGTTCTTAAACATGAACCTTCTAAATCCATCATTGTTGAAACATAAGTTCCTAGTTTTCTGTTTAAAGCATCGATAGTTAAAATTACCTCTTTACAAAAATCATAATCATCATAACTCATATTAAAACGAATAACATCAGCCCCGGCTTTAATTAATTCTTCTAAAAGCTCTGCACTATAATTACTTTTTCCTACAGTGGCAATTATTTTTGTTTTATTCATAATTAACGCCTCCTATTATAATTATACCAAGTTTTCCCAAATAAACAAAGAGATTTAAAAAAAATACTAAAATATTAGTATTCTTATTCTTCAATATACTGTAAAGTGTTTCGTTTTACTTTATCTAAAACAACATCTTCACCAGTTTCTTTACTAGTATAATAAAGCGTGCCATTTTCTATTCTAAAGTTAAATGTTTCACTAGTAACATCTTCACTAGTTTCACCTTTTACATTATCACCATTATCATCACTATCAGTAATATTATCAATAGTATCATCAACTACAGAATTATCGGTATTAGTTTCTTCTTTGCTGTCGGCAGTAAAAGTAATGCTGTTACCACTTTTACGATATGTTCCAGTATACTCATTAGTGTCTTCATAAGCTAAAACTAAAGTTCCAGTACCATCATTGGCTAAAACAAGTTCAATAGTTCCCGTGGCTTCATCGTCACCGAAAGTCTCCATACCTGTATAAGAACCAACTTCGTTAAAAGTCTCATCATCATCTACTATATCTTCAACTTCATTAGGAATAGCTTCTTCTTCGTTATCTAAAGTACTAGTATAAACAAAATAACCTAAGATAGCGATAATAGCGATAACCAAAACAGCAATAATGATATTACGACTAGTATCATGTTTTTCTTCCATATTTTCCTTCCTTTCTTTGTAACATTAATATTATTACCAAAAGTAAGAAAAATATGTCAAAATTTTTTAAAATAAAAAAAATAGTTAAAAAACTATTGGATATTTAAAACTTTTACTTCATATTCGCCATTAGGGCTAGCAACTTTTCCAATCTCACCAACTTTTAAATCGATAATTGCCTTAGCAATTGGTGATTCATTAGAAATTTTATTTTCAAAAGGATCAGCCTCTTGACTACCAACAATGTGATAAGTATCTTTATCACCATCTTCAACATATTCAATTTCTACAGTATTGCCAATAGAAACTTTATCTGTCGAATTTTTTTCAATAACGGTAGCATTTTCTATCATTTGTTCTAGAGTTTTAATACGGCTTTCAGTTTCCGCTTGTTCATTACGCGCTGCATCATATTCAGCATTTTCGCTTAAATCACCAAGCGCTCTAGCTTCTTTTAGCGCTTCAATAACAGCTGGTCTTTTCTCCATTTTTAAATACTCTAGTTCTTTTTTCATATCTTCTAAACCATTTGCGGTTACATAAATTTCTTCTTGCATAATTTCACCTCGCAATTCTATCACATTATTTGGAATGATACTCTTTTTTTTGATGTTTGTCAAGCTTTTTTTAACATAAAATTTTCTTGAATATCTGTAAGTTTTTTTGGCAATTTTAAATAAACAATTTGTCTTGGATGCCGAACAATAGTTATCCTTTCTTTGTCTTCATCATAAATATCATCGATTATAAATTTGTATTCAGTATTAGGGCCAAAAAGAATAACTTCATCGCCTTGTTTAAAATAATTGCGTTCTTCTAGTTTAATTAGATTATTTTTTTTATCATAATCCAGCACAATACCTAAAAAATCTTGATTAGTTGTTTCTACCCGACCATTATAATATTGTGCATTTTCATCAAAAACTCCATTAAAAAACTGGGGAATATTATCTCTATTAGCGCACCTTCTTAATATTATGTCATCTTGTAAATTATATGCATAATTTTCTCTTTTGTTATAATATTCATCAATTATTTTACGATAAATTTTTACAATAGTGGCAATATAATAACCAGAACGCATTCTCCCTTCAATTTTTAAACTATCAACACCGATATTCATTAAATCTGGAATATATTTAGCTAAAGATAAGTCTTTAGTACAAAAAGTAAACGGTTTTTCACCTTTTAAAATACTTTCATTTTCTAAAAGATCAAAATCCCAACGACATATTTGACTACAACCACCACGGTTAGAATCTCTTTTAGTCAAATAATTAGAAAGGACACATCTGCCACTATATGAGGCACACATAGCACCATGCACGAAAACTTCTAACTCTATATCAGTACTATTTTTAATGTCAATTATATCATCTTTAGTACATTCACGCGCTAATACAATTCTTTGCGCTCCCATTTCTTGCCAAAAATGAGCAGCCTCTTTATTTAAAGTGGAAGCTTGTGTTGAAATATGTAGCTCTAAACTTGTTTTTTCTTTAGCAATTTTAAAAACAGCAGGGTCACTTACAATAATCGCATCAACACCTATTTTGTCTAATTCTTTTAAATAATTTTCAATTTTTAAAGCCTCGGCATTATGTAAAGCAATATTTACTGTAACATAAACTTTTTTTTCTTTTTCATGAGCATAAGCAACACCTTTTTTAATTTCATCTAATGTAAAATTATCAGCGTTAGCTCGCAAATTAAACTCTCCGCCAATATAAACAGCATCTGCACCGTACATAAAAGCTATTTTTAATCTATTAAAATCACCGGCTGGAGCTAGTAACTCTGGTTTTTTCATTTTTTTCTCACCTTATAAATAATTTCTTTATCCAAAAAGCCTTGCTCTAAAGGAAAATCAGTTTTAAATATTTTCTCAACATCATCTATTAAAGCAGTATTATAAACTAAATACTTAACTGGCAAAGCTTCTTTAACATTTAAAATATAATTGGAATATACTGTTGTTCCATTTTTTTGATCAATAATAGGATAACCTTTACCTTCCTTTGTTATTTTTTTATTTTGATTTTTACTTTCTAAACGAAAATATTTTAAATAATTTTTTACTAAATGCCGCCGAGATGTGAACATCGGCTGATAACCAAAGACATTGGCAAAAAGTATTGCCTTACTATGTTTACTTATTTCTTCTATTTCTGTCTTTGAAAGTTCTGAAGATAAATATGCATATTGAACTCCTTTATCGTACCAAAAATTAACTGTTTGATAGTTCGTTGTCAAATGTTCCTGGCTCCATACTAAAGGGATTTTTAAATTTAGCTTATTTTTTAAAGTTAAAACAGCTATATCATAGAAAAAAAGACCATTTAACTTTAATTTATCCAATTCTAATAATACTTTTTTTAGTTTTTCTAATTCATTATTATGAATATTTTTATTAACTATCACAAATACTTCTTTACCACTATTTTGAACTTTTTTTATGTCTTCTAAATTAAAAGTATGAGGATAATTAATACTAAAGTCTTGCAGTGGCAAAATATAAGCATCAGCATATTCATTTAAACTGGCGATTTCTTCAGTATTTTGGATAATTATTGCGTTCATATCACACCTCCAAACTTGCCTTAGATATTTTAACAAACTCCAGCTCTTTAGTCAACAAAAAAACAGCTTT
>CALVIK010000086.1 GCA_944329545.1 uncultured Bacilli bacterium | reverse complement strand
AAGAATAGTTTTTTTATTTGACTTAAAAATAGAAAAATAGTATATTTATTACGGTGATTATATGGAAATAATTTTACTGTTTATTAGCTTAATACTAATATTGTTAGCTGCCGAATTATTTGTAAACGCGGTTGAATGGCTCGGTAAATTATTAAAACTATCAGAAGGAGCAGTTGGTTCTATTTTAGCAGCTATTGGTACGGCCTTACCAGAAACCTTAATTCCTATTATTGCACTTTTATCGGGTGATAAAGCTCACGCTAGTGAAATTGGTATTGGCGCTATTTTAGGAGCCCCTTTAATGCTTTCAACTTTAACTATGTTTGTTACTGGTTGCGCAGTTATTGGTTTTAAACATAAAAGAAAACACAAAGATAAAATAGTCGTCGATACTGAAGTGGCCAGTCATGATTTAAAATTTTTTGTTTTTGCTTTTTCTTTAGCGCTCATATGTGGTTTTATTCCTAGTGAAATGAAAAATGTTAAAGTAATTTTTGCTGCTATTTTAGTTTTAAGTTACTTTGTATATGTTATTAAACTAGTTAAAGAAAACAAAAATATTGAAAGTGATTTGCCTAAATTTTATTTGTCTTTCGGTAATAAAAAAATAATGGAACATAAATATGTTATTATTTTAGTTTTAATACAGTTAATTTTAGCTTTAATGCTTATTGTAACTAGCGCGGATATTTTCGTAAATAGTTTAACATATGTCTCCACTCTACTTGGAATACCGGCTTTTGTTTTAGCAATAATTTTAACACCTATTGCAACAGAACTCCCGGAAAAATTTAACAGCATTATTTGGATTTCTAGGGAAAAAGATACTTTAGCTTTAGGTAACATTACAGGCGCCATGATGTTTCAAGCCTCTATTTTACCGGCTATTGGTATTTTAATGACTGATTGGTCTTTAAATAGCAATGGAACTTTTTTAAGTGCTTTAATCGCTATCACTTCCGCAACTCTTTTGTATTTAGAATTAAAAAGCAAAAAACATATGACAGTAAAAATGCTATTAACTTGTGGTTTATTTTATTTATTATTTTTGATTTTAGTTTTTACTGGCATCATTCGTTAACTTACTTTATGTAAGTTTTTTTTATATCAAAAGTTGACATTTATTTGTGTTTTTTTAACACTTTTTAACAAAATACAAAAACAATTTTATGAAACAAGTAATTTAAAAAACTATAGTTAATTATAATTAACTATAATTAAAGGTAATATTGTTGTAAAATATAGCGGTTTTATATACTAATTAAAAACCTTAAGTTTATGACTTTCATCATTTATATCGATACTAATTTTTTAATAATAAAAATGTAAGCATTTTTACTTACATTTTACTATTAAAATAATTTTTTAAAATATAATCCATGGTTATTTTTACATCAGGGAAAACATCCATATTATCTAATTCCTTACGAGAAAACCAGCCGATACCTTTACTTTCATCACTAATAATTAAATTAGCATCGCCATTAACAGGTATTCCGACATAAATAATATCAAATATTTTTATACCATCTTCTTTACGATTACACTGAATGCCTAAAGGCCTTACCATATCATCTTCCCTTGGAAAGCGTTCACCAAGCAATTTTATTTTCATCCCAGTTTCTTCATATACTTCGCGCATTGCGGCTTCTTCTGGTGCTTCGTTATCTTCCATATGGCCACCAGGTTGAACCCATTTATTAAAAATACCGTGTTTAACTAATAAGATTTTTCTATCATTAGGGTTTATGACAAAAACCGATGCACAAAAATGTCTATTCATTATATCACCGTAATTAGTATAGCAAATATTATAATAATTTGTCTATTCTAAAATATTGTATTTGCGCACATTGACATTTTTTTCGTAAACCATTAATTTTTCTTCCTCATCTAAAGTAGCTAATAAAACATCTTCTAATCTTACCCCCTTTGTTTTTAATTCATGTCGAAGCCATTTTTCATTTTTCTGCATATCAGTTAAAGCTTCTGACATAATACAACCGTCGATTATTATATTCGCGCACATTGTTGCTTTAGGCTTTTTTATATTTAAATCTTTTAAAGTTGGGGGGGCATATTCACTTTTCGGCAAAATGCTCAACTGACCATTTATTTCCATAACAGCATACGCTATTTGGCTAATATCGAAATAGCCTTTACCACGGCACTCTTCTAATAAATCATTAATATCAAATTTTACTTTTTTTAGACCTTCCATTAATAATTTTCCATCTTGAATTAATAAAGTGGGTTTGCCCATAAAAAATTTTATTAAAACAATACTTTTCATAGTAGCAATCGAAACAATATAAGCGACAAAACCAAATACCAAAACAGCCACTATGCCATTTATCTCATTAGTATCTAAATTAACTGTCATTTCCGCAGCAAAGTTTCCAATAGATATACCAATAACATAATCAAACAAACTAAGTTGTGACACTTGCTTTTTGCCAAGCATTTTTGTTACTAAAAAAAGGGCGACTAAGGAAATTAAACCACGATAAATAACTACACCTACTTCTGAAAAATCCATATTCATAAAATCACCATTTTTATTATTGGTGAGAATAAAAAAAATATGCATAAAGCATAATTATTTTTTCGTACTAGAACGCAATTTTTTCATAAAAGTGTCATGATCCATAATTACATTGGTTTTTAAAACAAAAACTAAAACTATAATTACTAAAACAGAATAAATTATATAACCAAGTACCCTATCTTGCAGTACATAAACGATAGATGCAAAAGCAAATAACGCATCAATTCCTAAAATAACTAAAACAGTATCCCGATGAGAAAAATTTTTATTTAACAGTTGATGATGTAGATGGAATTTGTCGGGTTTAGAAATACTTTCGCCTTTTAAAAGTCTTCTAATAATAGCAAATAAAGTATCTAAAATCGGAATAGCTAAAATAAGAACTGGAATAATAAAAGATGTTAAAGTGATGTTTTTAAATCCTAACAAAGCGATTATAGATATCATAAATCCCATAAACATTGAGCCGGAATCACCAGCAAAAATTGAAGCTGGGTGAAAATTATGAACTAAGAACCCTAAAGTTGCTCCTAACATAATAAATGTTAACATAACATCAGTTCCTAAATGACCTAATATAGTTGCTATAATACCAATAGTAATATAATAAATCGCACTAATACCAGCAGCAAGTCCATCTAAACCATCTATTAAATTTAAACAGTTAATACAAGCAACAATAAAAAATACAGTTATTGGATAGGCAAATATTCCAAAATCAATATAAAAACCAAAAGCGCTTATATCTTTAAGTAATATTTCTCCATAAAAAGCAACAATACAAGCAGCAATTATTTGCCCAATAAGTTTATACGATGCTCTTATAGGTTTGATATCATCAATTACTCCTGTAAATACTAAAACCGCTGCCCCTATTAAAATGGAATTCATCATTTGACTTGGTTCACCAAATAGCATATAACCAAGTAAAAAGCCAAAATAAATAGCTAATCCTCCAAGTCTTGGCATTGGTTTTGTATGAACTTTTCGCGAATTTGGAATATCTAAAGCTCCAATATGAAAAGCTATTTTTTTAATCACAGGAACTAAGAAAGCGACAAATAAAAATGTCACCATAACCATTAGAAAAATTCTGGTTATTAATTCTTCACTCACGCACCTCACCTCTTGGTTATATTCTACCACATTTATATAAAAATTTGCAAATTAGATTTAAGAAACATTATTTAAAAAAATCCCCTATATTAATTTAATTCTATACTAAAAAAAGAAGTTTTTAAGCTTCTTCTTTATTTCTAAATTGACTTAATGCACCAATAGCCGCTAATATAAGACCACAAATAATATAAATAGCTGTACTATCAATATTAAGTAACTGGATAGCCGAACTAACTACTAAAAATCCACCAGTTAAACTTGTTGTAATTATAATAATCGGTCTAACAAATTTGACACCAACGATACCAGCAACAACACCGGCCACGACACCAATAATAATTTTTAAGGTATCAATATCAATAAATGCTTCACAAATACTATAAGCAAGGAAAAAGCATAAAATAAAGACACCAAATAAATATGTTCCAAAAGCTATAAATCCAATTATAATACCAATTACAATTGAAACAAAAGTCACAATAACATCATCAGATATTAATTGTGGTAAAAAAGCATCTCCAAGCTTATAACCAATATAAAAACCAATAATCATAACGAGGATTTTATTTAATCGATAACCCATAAAACAAGCTAAAAGACCAATTATAATACTAACAATCAAAACAATAGTTTCTGTTTCCATTTTTGATTCCTCCTACTATAAATTATAACATTGCTCTTTTTCATTGTAAATAAAAATAAACATAAATATTAACTAATTTGTTTTCTTTTTTTTTGTTTGATAATTTGTTTTATTCTTCGATTATAAAAATCATGTTTTTTTGTATTTTCTTTTTCTATTTCTATTATATTTTGTTGATAAATTTGATTTAGCGTTGTTAACTCCTCTTTACTTCTTGGTGATAAATTTTGATATAAATTATTTTGATGACAAGCTAACAAAATATCACTTGATATACTTCCAGTTAAATTATAAGTAAATTCTACAAAATCTATCCAAGGATATAGTATATAATATTCTAAGCCATTTTCTTCATTTTTATACACTTGAAAATTATCTTTTGAAAGTATTTTATCTTTACAAATAACACCTTTAATATTTTGTTTAGTTAAATTTTCGTTAAGTACTTGCCAAAATCTATTAATATCATAATTATCTATAATATATCTATCTTCATTATCGATTGTAAAAAATAAAGTTAAATTGATAAGTGTTTCTAAATTTAAATATCGAAATTCTGTTTTCATCTTTCATTCTCCTATCACAAATTATAACATTACTTTTTTTCACTGTAAATAAAAACTTTCTATCCTTCGTAGAAAGTTTTATAAGTAAGATAAGCCATATAAATATCAAATTTACTAGTTATTTCGTATGGTGAATGCATTGACAAAACTGGAATTCCAAGATCAATAACTTCCATACCACGATTAGCTAAAATATACGCAATTGTTCCGCCGCCACCAGCGCCTATTTTACCCATATCGGTCATTTGATAAGTAATATTATTTTTTTCTAAAACACCTCTGACATAACTAATAAATTCAGCATTAGCGTCACTCGCACCACTTTTACCATTACCTCCGGTATATTTATTAATTGAAACACCTTTACTTAAATAAGCGTCATTGTGTTTTTCAAAAACATCAGTAAAATTAGGGTCGTAAGCGGCTGTAACATCAGCTGAAAGCATTTTACTATGACAAAGTACGGTATTTACCATATTATAATCATTTTGATTTAATTTATTTAAAAGTTCATTAACATAATATTCAAAAACTTCTGAAGACATCCCAGTATTTCCCATACTGCCTATTTCCTCTTTATCTGCTAAAACAACAGTTGCTGTTTTATTATTACAAACATTTAACAAGGCTTTTAATGATGTATAAGCACACACTTTATCATCTTGACCATAAGCTGCTACCATACTACTATCAAAACCTAAAGATTTAGCTTTAAACGCTGGTACAAGCTCTAATTCTGCGCTTATAAAGTCTTTTTCTGTAATACCATATTTTTTATTCAAAATATTTAAAATGTTTAATTTTACTTTTTCTGAAACTTTACTATCTTTAAATGGTTTACTGCCAATTAAAATATTTAAATCTTCGCCTTCAATACCATCAGCTAAAGTTTTCTTTTCTTGTTTTTTAGCTAAATGCGGTAATAAATCAGAAATAGTAAAAATAGGGTCGTTATCGTTTTCACCAATATTCACTTCAATTACTTCACCATCTACTTTAGTAAAAACGCCATGCAGACTAAGTGGAATGCAAGTCCATTGGTATTTTTTAATTCCCCCATAATAACGAGTTTTAAAATAAGCCATATCCGTATTTTCATATAAAGGATTTGGTCTTAAATCAAGTCTTGGGGAATCAACATGAGCCCCTACTAATTGCATACCTTCTTTTAATGGTTTTTCACCAATTATTGACGCAAACAAACTTTTATTTTTATTAATATAAAAAACTTTATCGCCTTTATTTAAAGTGCCTACTTTCTCTAAATCTTGAAAACCATTTTCAATAAGAAGTTTTTTTGCCTCCTTAATAAACTCTCTTTCAGTTTTAGCTTTATTTAAAAAGGCTATATAGCCTTCAGCAAAACTCATTATTTCTTCTTCACAATTAGTATTCAACCAACCATTTTCTTTTTTTAAAAATAAATTTTCTTTTAAAATTTCGCCTGTCGTTTTTTCCGCCATATTTTACCTTCTTTCTGCTATTAGTATGTCCTAATACCCTTTATTTAAACCATTTTCTAATAAATTTACATTTTCAAGTAAAACGCCAGTGCCTTCAACAACACAAGTAAGCGGACTTTCTGCTAAAAATACTGGTACTTTAAGCTCATGAGCAAGTAATTGATCAAAGCCATTTAATAAAGCGCCGCCACCTGTAATAACAATACCTTTATCGACGATATCGGCAGATAGCTCTGGCGGTGTTTGTTCTAAAACTGATTTAGCAGCATTAACAATAACATAAACACTTTCCCTTAATGCTTCTTCGACTTCATCAGAAGTAATAGTTACTGTATGTGGAAGACCGGTAACTAAATCTCTACCTCTTACTTCCATTTTTTCATTTAAAGAACCAGGAAACACTGTTCCAATAGTAAATTTAATATCTTCAGCCGTTCTATCACCAATTAATAATTTATATTTATCTTTAATATATTTAATAATATCTTGATCAAAAACATTACCAGCTATTTTTATAGAAGAAGAAGTAACAATACCACCTAATGATAAAATGGCGATATCTGTTGTTCCACCACCTATATCGATAACCATATTACCACTTGGTTTAGAAATATCCATACCAGCACCTACAGCTGCTACTTTTGGTTCTTCTTCTAAATAAACTTTTCGCGCGCCAGTTCTTTCAGCAGCTTCTTTAATTGCATTTTTTTCAACTTGAGTTATATTTGAAGGACAACAAATTAATATTCTAGGTCTAGCAAAAAAACTTTTAGCGTTAGCTTTTCTAATAAAACTATTAAGCATTATTTCCGTAATTTCAAAATCAGCAATTACCCCATCTTTCATCGGTCTTATTGCTTTTACTTTGCCAGGCGTTCTACCAAGCATTTCTCTTGCTTCATGACCAACGGCAAGTGGTCTTTTAGTATCAGCGTCAATTGCTACGACACTTGGTTCATTTAAAACTATTCCTTGACCTTTGATATATATTAAAACATTGGCTGTTCCTAAATCAATTCCTATATCTTTTGAAAACATTTTTATCACCTTTTTTCTTAAATATTATTATAACACATGATACTATTTTTTAACAGAATTATTTGCTATTTTAAGATACTTTTTTTTAGTTGATAAACCACCTCTAATATGCCTTATTTTAAGATGTTCAGTTAAAATTAATGTTACTTGATGATATAAATCATTATCGATAGTTTTTAATTTTTCTTTTAAATCTTTATGAACTGTGCTTTTAGAGACATTAAAAACTTTGGCTAATTCTCGTAAAGTTTTTTTAGTTTCTATCATATAAAGAGCTTCAGCTAACACTCTTTTTTTTATTTTTTCATTCACTAGTATCTCCCCTTTAATAAATTATATAAACAAAAAATTAGTAATAGACCAAAATTTTTTAAAAGGTGTTGACATAAATGACACATTGTGTTATTATATAATTGAGACACTGACAGCATTTTATTTTTAGTAAATCATTAATGTGTCTCGTATAAAGCCACTTACAGCAAACTTACTTTTGAGAAAATATTATTTGATTGATAATTTTGTGGCTTGTTTTATATTGTATAGTAAGGAGGTTATACTTATGGGGATGATTAAAAGTATGCAAAAGTTAAACACTACTAAAAATACTAAAGGCGGAAATTATTATGAAAATTCTTATAACGCTAATTTAGATTTATTTTGTAAAATATCACGCTACAATAGTGAAAGGAGAATTGTTAAAACTTTTGAAACAGCTCTAGCGGAAGATGATGTTTTAGCGTTAGCTAATTTACTTTATATTCTTGATATTAGAGAAGGTAAAGGGGAAAGAAGAATATTTAAAATTATATTTAAATGGCTTTGTCAAAAAAGGCCTGAATTAGCAGAAAAAATATTGCCTTTTATCAAAGATTTAGGGCGCTACGATTATATTTTAGTAGGTATAAATACTCCTTTAGAAAATAAAATAATAGATGCTATCAAAAAGCAATTAGAAGAAGATATGCAAAGTAACGCACCATCTTTACTGGCTAAATGGCTTCCATCGCTTAGAACGCATAAAAAAAATAACCGGGAAGCTAAATTATTATGTCAAAAACTTGATATGTCTGAAAAAGAATACCGTAAACTTTTAAGTACACTTAGAACTAAATTAAAAGTTGTGGAAAAAAACATTACTAACAACGAAAGTATTGATTTTAATACTGTTCCAACTAAGGCAATGCTTAAATATCGTAATTGTTTCAACACAAGATACAAAGAATCTTATACAGATTATTTGAATAAATTAAGTCAAGGAAAAGCTAAAATTAATACTACCGGTTTATTCGCTTATGAAATTATTAAGAAATTTATTAATTTCTTTGGCAGCGTTCGAGAAATTACTAATGAAGAAAGTCAACTGTTTGATGAAATGTGGAAAAATCAAAAAGATATTTTGAATGGTAATAATTCTAATATTTTAGTTGTCGCTGATACTTCTGGTTCAATGACTTGCTGTCAAAACTTACCACTTGCTAATTCCTTAGGGTTAGCTATATACTTTGCTGAAAGAAACAAAGGTGTTTTCCAAAATCATTTTATTTCTTTCTCAAGCGAGCCAAAATTAGTTCATTTAAAAGGAAATTCAATTGTCGAAAAAGTAGCTAATATTGAATCAGAAATTGCCACAACAGACATTGATAAAGTGTTTGAATTAATTTTAAAAGCTTTAAAAGATAACAAGTCTAACAAAGAAGAATGTCCTTCACATATTATCATTATTTCAGATATGGAATTTGATAATGGCGTTTATTCGGAAGAAGGCACTAATTTTGAAGGCTGGACAAAAGCTTTTGCAAAAGAAGGATACACTTTACCAACAATTATTTTCTGGAATGTAGCTGCCAGTACATATGGTGTACCGGTTACAATGCACGATAAAAATGTTTTAATGGTTAATGGTTTTAGTCCTAATATTTTAAATAATTTATTATCTTTAGAAGAAAATACTCCAGTGGATGCAATGATTTTAACTTTAGAAAAATATGTGGAGATGCTTAGGTAATGGAAAAAAAAGAATTTATTACTATTAGGATATGGAAAGAAACTAAAGATAAATTAGAAGACATCAGAATTAAGGAAATGCTTAAAAACAAAAAAATGGTTTCTTTAGCTCAAACCATTGAAATATTAATTAAAGAATATGATAAACACAGCAAATAATCACATTTTGTGATTATTTGTTTTTTAGTTATCCACATAGTTATCCACAATTAATTTTTAATAAATCTAGCATATAAATTAATGTCATCAGTTATTTCAAAATTTTCATCAATTTTTTCACCATTAAATTCATCCGTATACCAACCAGTAAAAGTATAACCTTCTTTACCAGCTACAGGTAAAGTACCAATTTTATTATATTTTTTTATTTGTTTTTCTTCTACTTCATATAAAGATGGCAGTGCAATCCAGACATTACTAGCTTCTGTTCTTGTTTCCCTAGCTAAATAATCTATATTAAATGTTCTTATAAAATTATTTGAATAATCATCATTTGAAGGGCGATTACCATAATCACTAATATATGTCCATTCATTATCAATTAAATTGTTGTTTGTTATATTTATTTCCGAAGTTTTTCTTTTTTCTAAAAATATCCAAACAGGATAATTAATTTTTTCATCACCTAAAGAGGCATATTCTCTAATTGTATTGTTTAAATCACCAAAAATAGAAGTTGAATCTCTTTTCATATATAATGAAATTTCATATTTTTTTTCTTCATTAAATTCTTTTTCAACATTTTGTCTAATACCGTTCCAACAATGGATGCCACCATTATTTTCATATATTCTAACTGATTTATGTCCGTTATAAGTTACAGCATCACTAATTTCAAAGCCACCTTCTCCAGCACAGCCACTATATTCCCAATTTTCGGCACCCTCTTCAAAAGTATTGTTTTCAAGCAATTGGGTTTTAAAAGAAACAGTGTGATAAACATTTTTAATATTACCTCTAGCTGTAATATTCAAATTAGTACTAAATGCCGCATAGCCCACTGTCATTAAACCAATCATGCAAACTGTTACTAATATAAAAATTGTATGTCTTTTGTTTTTTCTATGTCTTCTTCTCACATTTCCACCAACCTATTTCATTTTTATAATATCTTTATTATATTTTATAGCTCGTTTTGAGCTATGTCAAGACTTTACAATTCATTTTGAGTTATTTTGTATATGGTGATTAAATTATAAGAAAAATATTAAAATTTATTAGAACCAATAGGAAATTTAAACAAATTGATATTGCTCACAAACTAAATATAGGGCAAACAACATTAAGTGGCTGGGAAAGAGGTTTTCGTGAACCTACTTTTGATATGGTTTTAAAAATCATGGAAATATGCAATTACGAAATAATTATTAAAGACAAAAAATCCAATGAATATATAACTTTAAACAAAATAAAAAGGCAATAAAAAAACTTCGTGAAAAAATACGAAATTTTTAAGCAGTAATGGCTACTGCTCCAGCGCCAACTGTAAAAAGTATAACAAATAGTATCCCTAAAACAATTAAAAAACAAAAATATGAGCGAGCAAAGTTTCTAACATTTATATTTGAATGTACAATCGCAAATATAATTAATATTATCCAACCGATAAAAGGAATCGCGAATAATATTTGGTAACCAAAATAACCCCACATAGAAACTGGCTTATATTCACTGGGAATATTTTGAACATTGAAAGTATTTTGATTATTATTTACTTTATGACCACATTCTAAACAAACATCTGCTCCTTCATTTAATTTTTTTCCACAGTTTTCACAATACATAAATTCACTCCTCCTATTTTGACAAATAATTGCCGATTCAATTATAACATGGAAAAAACATTAAAAAAAGAGCTTTTGCTCTTAAAAGGTGTTTATGTCTTTATCATAATATTCTTCTGGATTAACAAAAATACCATTAACTTTAAGTTCAAAAGCTAAATGATTTCCTAAATCTTTGTTAATGTTGGAAGTTCCACTTTTACCAATAACTTGGCCCTGCGCTACAGCATCATTTTCTTTTACGCTCACTTCACCTAAACTTTGATAAATTGTCGTTACTTTATCTGAGTTTTTAATTTCAACAACATTTCCAAGCAAGTTATCTTCTTTGACACTAACTACTGTACCATCTAAAACACTAACAACATCAAAATTCTCTACACCACCATAGCAAGTGCCTTTATTTTGTAAATAAGTTTGATCATAGTTGATTATAGAGTTTTCTTGTTCTTCTTCTGTTCCTTTAGAATTATAAAAATTTTGGATAACCTTAATATTTCCATCATTGTATGGTCTTATGATAATTGAGCTAGTGCCAACTACGGGAATTTCTTCTTCCTCGTATAACTCAGAAACATAATCATAATCATCATCTTTAGGCTTGGCTTCCTCTAATTTGCTATTAGAATAATCAACATAAAATAAAGCGCCAAGCAATAAAGCAAATATGCCTGTATAAATGCCATATAGAGCCGGTTTTTTTAACTTGATTTTTTTCATAATTTCACCTCTATTAACATTGTTAACATTTTTGGTAAAATTATACTAAATTTTTTTAATTTCTGTACCTTGATAATAATGTTTTAATATTTCTTGATAATTATACCCTTCTTTTGCCATACCTAATGCGCCATACTGACTCATACCAACACCATGACCAAAACCTTTAGTCATAATAGTTATATTTTTATCATTTTGCACGATATTAAAATAATTTGACCTTAAAGATAATTTTGTAGCCACATCTCGCCCATTAAATTCTTTACCATTTATTTTTATTTTTCTAATGCGCCCAGTACTTGTAGTTTCTATTACTTCTGTTTGGACAACATCTTGATATTCTAAACCTAATTTTTGATAAAAATCATTTAAATTAAAAGTTGCCGTATCTTCAAATACTGGCGATGCTTCATCCCAAGAACTAGCTACACTTCTTAAATAAGGTATTTTTGAAGAAAAAACTTCCTCACTGTTTTCCGTAGCGCCAGTACTAGTAGAGAAAAATAAAGCTTCAGCTACTTCGCCATTATAAGATAAATATTCACCTTTCGTTTCTAATACCGCTTTTTTAATTTTGTTTATTCTATTAGAATAATCATCTTGCCATTTTTCTTTTAACTCGCTATCAGTTAAATAAACTTGATTATTTACCGTATTAACAACATCATAATCATTATTCTTATTTTGGTTCATTTTAACTAAAACATAACTTCTAGAAGCCACAGCTTGCGCTTTTAAAGCCTCAAGTTCAAAACTAGAGGGCATTTCACCAGCTAAAACACCTTTAATATATTCTTCAAAAGGAACTTGGACTACTTCACCCGTTTTTTCATTTTTAACCCGAACCGTTTGATTGGTCATATAATGAAATTTTATTTCATCAGTTTGAATAAATAAACTTACGATAATAAAAGGTATTAATATAACTAATACCGTTACGAGAATTAATTTTTTCATAGCCAATTTCCTTTCTCTAACTAGACAATTTGTGAATAATTAAAAAAATCATACAAGAAATTTACTACTAAATACGCAAGTGCCATACTTACTATTAAATATAATACGCGCGAAGCGTAATATTTATTCTTTTTAAATAAATTAGTGGTATTAATGCTATCTAAAGCCCATATTGTAATAACTAAGACAATGACATATAAAAAAGCTTTTAAAAACATAATTAATCCTGATAATTATTAAGCATATCAATTCTTTTTTGATGTCTTTCTTCACCTTTATATTCGGTTTTTAAAAAAACATCAACAATATCTTTAGCTCTAATAAGTGGCATTTTTCCACTTATAGCCATGACATTGGCGTCATTATCACAACGACTTTGTTTCATTTCTTTGACATTATTAACTTTAGCACACCTAACACCTTTAACTTTATTACAAGCTATACTTATACCAATACCACTTCCGCAAATGGCTATTCCTTTTTCAACTTCGCCTTCTTTAATTCCTTTACCTAAAGCAAAGGCAGCAACTGGATAATCACTAGTAAGCATATTACCACTGCCATAATCAATTATAGTATACCCTTTATTTTTTAAATATTTTGTCAATTTTTGACACAAATTATAACCCCGGTGATCATAAGCAAGGCCGATTTTTTTAGTAGGAATATTCATGTCAACAATTGTTTGTTCTTGATAATCATTTTGCACAATTTCCTCAAGCGATGCCTCTTTTACATTTTCTATTTCTTCTTTAATTTCTGCATTAATTTTACTATTAGTTTCATTTTTAGTAATTTTTTCACTCATTTTTTCTTTCTTTTCCATTTTTTATTTCCTCCTATTTTTTATTATAACACCTTTTTTTGAAAATTATAAGAAATAAAAAAGAAACTATTTCGTTTCTTTATCAAAACCATATTTTTTGTTGAATTTTTCAACACGACCTGCTTTTCTAGCAGTTCCTTGTTTCCCAGTAAAAAATGGATGGCACTTGTTACATACTTCTAATTGAATTTCTGGTTTATTAGATTTTACAGTAAATGTATTACCACAAGCACAAGTTACTTTTGTTTCCATATATTCTGGATGTATGTCCTTTTTCATTGATATCTCTCCTTCCGCCATGACTAGTTCTTAGCCATAGAATTTCATTTGCGTATATATTGTAGCAAAAACATTATAAAAAATCAAGACTTTAACATTTTTTTGTCAATTTCATTAATTATTTGACTTGCTATCATATTTTCACCAGCTTGGTTTGGTAATTTGTTTTCATTTAAAAAATCTGGATGACCTTCAAAAACTTTTTCTAAATTAATATAAGTCACTTTATATTTTAAAGCAGTTTCAGCATATTTTTTATTTAAATATTTAAATATTTTTGTACTTTCTACATTATCTGGATAAGGATTATAATACCCAACTAAAATAATATCTTCTTTACAATATTCCCGCATTAATTTTAAAAGTTTATTCAAATCATTATTTAAATCGTCAATATAATCATATATATTATTACTATCAATTCTTCTAATAATATCTTTTGGATAAAACGATAAAGTAACTAAATCAGCTTTAATTAAGGCATTTTTAAAAGTTATTTCTTTATTGTTTTTTTTGATAATTTCATTGTTTTCAATATTATTAATGACATCAATAGTTCTTAAACTATTTTTACTAAATTCTGGGATATATACTTCTAATACATCTTTTTCTTTTAAATAGTTTTTAATATAAGTAGCATAATTAAAATTGTTATCATCATCATTTAATGACAAATAATATACTTTGTTATCTAAATTACATAAGTATATTAAAAAAACAGATAAAATAATTAAACCAATTATCATTATTTTTTTCATTTTTATCACCCAAAATAATTCTAATTAATTATATTTTTATCTGTTTTATTTTATACATCTTCAAGACAAATTTGTGCTCCGACATTAGTTAATTTTTTAACAATATTACCATAACCTCTTAAAACATATTTAACTTCTTTAATAGTTGTTTCTCCTTCAGCATGAAGCGCGGCGAGTATTAAAGCGGCACCGGCTCTTAAATCACTTGTTGTAACAACTTTACCAATTAATTTGCTTGGTCCTTTGATTGTTATAGTATCACCATTTATTTCAATATTAGCTCCCATTTCATTTAAGTATTTAACATTTTGAAACCGATTTTCATATATAGTCTCTTTAATATGACTATTTCCATGAGCCATAATTAATAAAGAAGTGAGCGGTTGCTGAAGGTCTGTTGGAAATCCTGGATAAACAGCAGTTGTAACATCAATAGCTTTTAAATTATCGCTTTTACTAGCAATTACACTATTTTCTTCGATAATAATATCAGCGTCCATTTGTTTTAAAATATTTAATAAACTATCTAAATGTTTTGGTTCCATATTGCTAACTTTTAATTTATCACCATTCATAACACCAGCTAAAATATATGTTCCCGCTTCTATTCTATCTGGAATAACTTTAGTAACGCCTCCTGTTAGTTTAGAAACACCTGTAATAGTTAAAGTATTAGTATCTTTTCCTTCTATTTTAGCACCCATATTAATTAATAAATCAACTAAATTACCAATTTCCGGCTCTCTAGCCGCATTTTTAATAGTCGTTGTTCCTTCGGCCTTAGAAGCAGCCATTAAAATATTAACCGTAGCCCCAACACTTGGAAAGGGAAGTTCTATTTCCGCACCGATTAATTTTTTTGCTTCAATAATATATTTATCGCCATCATTTTTTATTTCGGCGCCTAATTTTTCAAAGCCCATTAAATGAATGTCAATGGGTCTTGCCCCTATTTTACAGCCTCCCGGAAAATACATTTCTGCTTTTTTAAAACGAGCTAGTAAAGCCCCCATAAAATAATAAGAGGCTCTTAACATATTAGAGTATTCTTCGGTTATTGGTTTATTACTAATTTTTTTGGCATTAATCGTTAATTTATCATTTTCTTTATATATTTCAGCACCTAAATAATTTAAAATATCGTCTAAAGCATTAACATCAGAAATATTAGGGACATTTTCAATGACAACTTCATCCGATAAAATGGCTGCTGGTATTAAAGCAACCGCACTATTTTTGGCCCCACTTATTTTTATTTCTCCTTTTAAAATTTTATTTCCTAAAATTCTTATTTGTTTCATTACCATCACCTATAATAGTATATTTATTTAAAAGAAAAAATCTCTCTTAATAATATTATTTTATCATTTTATGAGAAAAAAGAAAAGCAGCTTAATTGTTTTTAGCTGCATATTTATTTAAGCCATATATAAGCAAACCGATGCCAAGAAAAGCAATTATCATATAAATGACAATATTATCTAAAGTATCAGGATTTTCTATTTCTTCCTTAACTTCATTATCAGTTTTATTCTCTTCTTTTTTTGGCTTTTCATAATCAGGTGATTTAGTCTCATCTAAATAAACATTAACTTTACCATTGACAATCGAAGTTGCCAGCTTTTCTCCATTAACAGTCACGCTAATTTTTTCAGCCACTTCTGGGGTTGTGTCTATCCATAAAGTTGGTTTGTCAGTCGTTTCGGTAGTGTTTACTAATTTCACATCATTTAAAGCGACATTAGGAACATTTGTAATCCCACTACCTTGACCAAGTTCAATACCACCAAAACCATTTCCAGAAACATCAATAGTTCCTTTTAATATAACATTACTACCATTTATTAAAAGTCCCGCATTTCCTCCGGTTAATTTTATATCTTTGATAGTAGCGCTTGTGTTATAAACTTGAATAATATAAACGCCACGGCCATTTGTATTATTCCCCCAAACCGTGTTATCGTTAACGCCACCTTTAAATAATCCTGTATAAGTTAAGGTATGATTTTTACCATCAATGGTTTTTTCATTTGATAAAACTAATGTTTCAGTTATATCAATATTACCTCCTAATTCAATTGTTTTTACATCAGGATTACTAACAGCTTCTTTTAATTCTTCTTCGCTAGTTACTGTTTTAACATCTTCAGCAAAAACCGCAGGGATAAATAAAAAAGTACATATTAAAAATCCTAATAAATATTTGGTTTGACGCATAAATTTACTCCTTTCTTTTTTGAATTAATAGATGACATTTTTATTATGTTTTAAATGAGGAAAAATATACTATTTAAATAGCTGTAAAAATTTACTAAAATATATTTTTATAATTGGGTAATTATATATAAAGAAAGGAGAATTTTTGTGCATAAAAAAACTACTAAAGAAATCATTTTTTGTGCGATTATCATTTTTAGTATTATTATAATTATTTTTAGTGTTTTTAAAATTATCAATTGGACAAAAGATAATAAAAAAATTAAAGAATTAGAAGTAGAATTAAGAGAACATAAAAAAGAAGAAAAAAATAAAGAGGATAATAGCGTTAATGTTAATCCACCAGAAGATGTACATGATGACTATTGGTATTACATAAATATGGATATGATGACTGTTAATTTTTCAGAGCTTTTAGAAAAAAATACTGATACAGTTGGCTTTATTAAAGTAGAAGGCACTAATATTAATTACCCAGTTGTACAAACAGATAACAATAATTTTTATTTAAACCATGCTTTTGATAAAACGGCAAATAAAGCCGGTTGGATTTTTGCTGATTATCGTAATGATATGGTTAATTTTGGTCATAATACAATTATTTATGGTCACGGAAGACTTAATAATACTATGTTTGGTAGTTTAAAAGGAATTTTAAAAAACGATTGGTTTAATAATAAAGATAATTACATTGTTAAATTTTCAACCCCTACAGAAAACACTTTATGGCAAATTTTTAGTCTTTATAGTATTAAAGTTGAAAGTTATTATCTAACAACAGATTTTGCGACTTTAGATGAATATAATTTATTTTTACAAACGATAAAAAGGCGCAGCCAAAAAGATTTTAAAACTAGCGTTAATGTTAATGATAAGATTATAACTTTATCTACCTGCCAAGATGTGGCAGGAACAGGAAGAGTTGTTATGCACGCAAAATTAATAAAAAAAGAAGCTAGATAACTTTTATAAAGCTTTTCCAGCGGAACCTAACAATTTATTTTTTTGAATAACGGCTTCTTTAATAGCTTTTTCGCCAGACTTAATTATTTTTCGTGGGTCATAAACATCATTATTATCTTTTAAGTATTTGCGCACTTCTTTGCTCCATTTTACTTGTAATTCGGTATTAATGTTTATTTTACATATACCACAGTTTATACTTTCTAAAAGCATTTCATCAGGAATTCCCGTTCCTCCATGTAAAACTAACGGTATGTTTAATTTTTCACTTATTTCTTTAGCTCTAGAAAATTCAATATGCGGTTTACCATGATATAAACCATGAACGGTTCCTAAAGCAGGCGCTAAAAAGTCAATGTTTGCTTCGCTTAATAATTTTTGACAATCGTTAATATTCGCATAAGAGATGTTAATATCTTTTCCACCAATAGTTCCAATTTCCGCTTCGACAGATACTTTATTTTTATGAGCATATTCAGTTACTTGTTTAGTTAATTTTATATTTTCTTCTATTGGTAAACTAGATGCATCAATCATTACAGAAGTAAAACCAGCTTCAATCGCTTTTTTACATGATTCAAAACTTTGACCATGATCTAAATGAATAGCTACAGGAATGCTTATATTTAAATCTTTAATTAATGATTTAACAATACTTACGGCCACATTATAACCACCGATATAATTAATAGCGCCTTCGGAAAATTCTAAAATGGCGGGACTTTTACTATCATTACAAGCTTCTAAAATAAATTTGGCCCATTCTAAATTGTTGACATTATAAGCTGCTACAGCATATTTTTCAGTTTTTGCTTTGATTAAAATTTCTTTCATCGATACTATCATATTATCACCAATTTTATTATATATTTTTTTTGATTTTAAGACAAATATATTGACATTTTATTTACATTAAAAGATAAAAAATACGCCAATTATGATTAAAATGATACCACCCAAAAAGGTAGCAATTTTTCCTAGTGATTTTTGGACTTTGTTACCTATAAATAGTCCTAATAAAGTAAATAAAAAACTGCAAATAGCAAAAATTAATACAGAAATAAAAATATTTTCAGTAATTGTGTTAAGAGTTAGTCCAACAGAAAAACTATCAATACTCACCGCTAAAGCAAAAAGAAACAAATCAGCTATTTTCATGATTTTTATTTCGTTTTCAGCTTTAAAATTTTCCACAACCATTTGAAAACCAATAAATATTAAAATTATACCAACAATAATATCTGGATCTATTTTTATTAGATATAAAATATAACTACCAATTAAAAGGCCTATTAAAGGCATTAAAAAATGGAAAATACCTACGATAATAGATAATATATATTTTTGCTTATTAGGCATATTTAAGGTGCCATAAGCAAGTGATAAAGAAAAAGTATCCATACTAAGACTTATAGCAATCATTAATACTAATAATAGTTCCATTATTACCACCTAATAAATTTTATTAGGCTTTTTATTTATTATTACTAAACTTGTCTAAAATTTCTTTAACTAAAGATTTGTATTCGTTTGCTTCTGTATCTTCTTCTATTAAACATAAAGGAGGAAATAAAACGCACCACCAATTATCACCTTCACCTTTACCTAAAGTAACTAATAATGATTTATAATAACCTTCATTATAAGTTATTCCTTTATATTCTTTTTCAGGAAAATAATTATAGCCAAAGTTTATGACATAACCTTCATTATATTTTTCTTTTATCAGCAAATTATTGATATCTTTATCTATTTCTTCTAATTTATTTTCTATTATTTTTTCGGCTTCTTGACTATTTTTAGTATCTTTTAAAAGATTATACATTTTGTTTTGTAGTTCGTTTTTTACTTTTATTTTAATATTTTGATCGTAAGTACTATTACTATTAGGAACTACTCTTATTCTAATTGCATCATCAGGTATTTCTAAACTTTTAACCATCATGTCAGATATACACAAATAAAATAAACAAATAACACTTAATAAAATTATTGTTTTTTTCATAATTAAAACCTCCTATTTAATATTGGGAGGTTATTTTATTTTTTATTCACTTGAAATTTTATATGGATTACTTTCTGTTCCTTCTCCTATTAATGTTATATTAGAATTTAAGAAAAGAACGGGATATACATCGCGATTAATAAATGCAGAATTTCCAGAGAAGAAACCACTTTCTGATGTCCCAATTACTGTCCAAACAACATAAGTATTCATTGTATCACTAATATCAGCGTTTATTGTCCAACCAAGAGACGATTTTAATCTAAACAAATAACTATCGTTACAGTATTGCTTATATTCATCATTTAATGAAGTTTCCTGAGCAGTTGATGAAACAGAAGTACATTTTTCATTTCTACTAGCTCTTAAAACATCTGACACATTAATTAATCCAACCATCCCAGACCATGTATATTTTTTTTCATAACTAATGTTTAAAGCAATAGTATCATTTTTGCGCTCAGAATCATATATTACCGGACCAATATTAAAAGAATGATTGATAATAACATTTTTTGCTGCTTCATTTAAAGTTGGATAATAAGTATCATTTAAATAATTTTTAACTGAACTATCTTCCGTGACTATTCCAGAAAAATCAAACATGTGTATTTCTCCGGGAATAGCTGAAAAAATGCTACATCCGTAATTTGGTGTTTTACAAAAGGAATTATTAGCAGTATCACGATAATTTGTTTCATCAAATGACATTTGACCTATAGAATCTATTTTTATTATTTTTAAAGTATCATCTGGTTCAACAGCAATTATTCGCCATAATTCATCATTAAATTCAATATAATTATTTGGATTACTTCCACGATACACACATCTATTATCTTCATAAACATCTATATAAAGGCCATCACCATCTTTAGTATCGCAAATTTTTCTTAATTTTTGCGCGGCTGTTTGCTTAATGATATTTCCTTTAGCATTTATATTTAAATTAGTACTAAAAGCCGCATAACCAACTGTCATAACAAATATTAAACTAACC
>CALVIK010000085.1 GCA_944329545.1 uncultured Bacilli bacterium | reverse complement strand
GACTATGAAATAAATAATGAAAAATTATTAAAACAAGCTAATGGAATTATTCAAGGCATGACTGTATCCCCAATTATTAAAAGAGATTATATTGTGGGTGCAGTTACGCATGTTGTTGTCGATAATCCCCATAAAGGTTATGGCATTTATATAACTAATATGTTAGAAGAGGCGGAAAATAAAAATAGCTAGGAATAATTCCTAACTATTTTTTAATTAAAAAAGTCTAAAAGTGCGCCTTTTAACGATAAAACCGGTTTCCCAGGTGGGCATCACATTATACATTTTAGGATCCTTAAAAATAAGTATTCAACACCATATATAAATTAGATTCCCGAATCGTTATTTGTAGGTTTTTCATAATCAGCTAACATCTTTTAGACAATTACATTATATCATACATAAACATAATAATCAATAAGTTATAAATAAAAAACACTGCATTTGACAGCGTTTATTTTCTAAGTCCTAAACTTTTAACGATTTCCCGATATCTAGTAACATCTTTGTTTTTTAAATAATTAAGCATACTTCTTCTATGCCCAACTTTTTTCAAAAGACCTCTTCTAGAATGGAAATCATGTGGGTGTGTTTTTAAATGGGCTGTTAAATCGTTTATTTCTTGAGTTAAAATAGCTACTTGTACTTCAGCAGACCCAGTGTCACCCTCGCTTCTAGCATATTTTTTAACAATTGCTTGTTTTTCATCTTTTGTCAATGCCATAAAAAATCTCCTTTCATTTTAGATTCGCTTATACCTAGATAAAAAGATGGAGTTCTTTAAATCCACGAATAAGTACATAAATAATATACACTAATTAAAAAGAAAAATCAACCTTTTAATTCATATATTTTTGCATTTGTTTCATCATTTGATTAACTTGTTTTTGGCTTGGTTTTCTACCCATGCCACTCATCATTGCTTTAATCATTTGTTCATTAATTGGTGGATTTTCTTTAAGTTGTTTTTTAAATAATCTTTTAGCAACGAAAAAGCCAATGATTAATCCGACAACTAAACCACCAACAATTTGTAATAGGTCAATAAAAAATGAACCCCAATCCATAATATCATTTCCTTTCTTTCCTTATTTTACTAAAAAAAACTTATTATTTCAAGTACATTATAGTAATTCTTTTATTTTAGATTTAATGCTATCTTTATCAAAATTTAAAGCCCTTAAAACATCATAAGAAGGAGCACTGACGCCAAAACTATTAATATTTATTAAATATTTATCGTGAGAAACAAATTTACGAAGATGATAGTCATTACTAGCTTCAACAATAATTTTTTTATAACCTACTGGCAAAATGCTGTTTTGATATTCTTTATCTTGCTTAATAAATAATTGCGTTGAAGGCATACTAACTACGCGCAAATCATATCCTTCTTTTTCAAGTTCCAAAGCAATATTTAAAACTAAACCAAGTTCCGTTCCGGTAGCAATTAAAATACCATCGATTTTTTTCTTTTCTGATTTTATAATATAAGCCCCTTTAATTACTTCTTGACTTTTAGTCTCATGACTATTATATGTTTTTCCTCTGGAAAGTATTAAAGCACAAGGCTTTTTATTTTTTAAAATAGCTTGCCAAGAACCTAAAACTTCATTAAAATCAGCTGGACGATAAACCATAAAATTAGGAATGCTTCTAAGCATTGCAAGCTGTTCAATTGGCTGATGTGTTGGGCCATCCTCACCGACATTAATCGAGTCATGAGTAAAAATATAAGTCACTGGAAGTTCCATTAAAGCACTCATGCGTATAGCTGGTTTTAAATAATCCGCAAAAGTTAAGAAAGTTGAGCAAAATGGTAAGTAATTTGTTAAAGCAAGACCATTAGAAATAGCTCCCATAGCATGCTCGCGCACACCATACCAAATATTTTTTCCTTGATAATTACTAGCATTAAAATCGCCTTCGTCATCTAAATAAGTTTTAGTTGAACTAGCTAAATCGGCACTTCCTCCGATAAAACATTCTTTTTTTCCGGAAATATAATTCATAACTTTATGATTGCTATCTCTAGTAGCTTCTTCTAAAGGTACATCAAAAGGCACTTCCTCTTCTAAAAAAGAAAAATCTTGATTGTAAAAATCTGTTATTCTAATATCATTACCATTTAAAATATTGTTAATATAGCTTTGATATTTCTTTTGCCAAGCAATATATTTATTACTACTGCGATTTTTTATTTTTTCTTTAAAATAGTGAAGCGCTTTTTCATCAACATAAAATTCTTCTAAAGGCATATTCAATTTTTCTTTCAATTGTTTAATATCTTCCATACTTAAAGGCTTTCCATGAACTTTATTAGTGTTTTCCAAAATAGAGCCTTCTCCTAAAAGGGTTTTTACTTCAATTAATGAAGGTAATCCTGATTTTTTGGCTTTATTTATAGCCCGGTCTATTTCAAATGGTTTGTTTTTAACCGACATAACAAACCATCCTAAAGCATCAAATCTTTCTAAAATATCTTCCGTAAAAGTATGGGAAGTCTCCCCATCTAAAGAAATTTTATTACTATCATATAAAACAATTAAATTATTAAGTTTTAAAGTTCCGGCCAAAGAAGCGGCTTCATAACTAATACCTTCCATTAAATCGCCATCACCACATAAAGTATAAATATAATAATCGATAATATCATTGTTAAAAATGGTACTTGCTAGATGCTTCTTACCAATTGCCATTCCAACAGCCGTAGCTAAACCTTGTCCAAGTGGGCCAGTACTAACTTCCACCCCAGGCGTTATTTTATATTCGGGATGTCCTGGGGTTTTCGATTTTACTTGTCTAAATTCTTTTAAATCATCAAGTGTTAAAAAACCACACATATATAAAGTTGCATAAAGTAAAGCTGAACCATGCCCAGCTGACATAACAAAACGATCGCGGTTAAGCCAATTATTATCTTTAATATTTATATGCATATGATTAGCATAAACAGTATATAAAATAGGTGCTGAAGATAAAACAATTCCCGGATGACCACTTCCCGCTTTGTTTATCATATCAACACCTAATGTTTTTAAATTTGCTATTACCTTGTTATCCATTTTATCCCTCTTATTCTAATATAACAATATTATAGCAAAATTTTTTATTTTTTTAAACATAAATTAAATATTTATACTAATCGAAGGGTTATCCTCCTCTTCATCAAAAGTTTTGGGAGTATCCGCCCCAAGATAACAAACACCCATAACCATAATGGCAAAAACAATTATCCATTTGTTTTTAAACATTTCTTTCATCCAAATCACCCTTTCTTTTACAATTTCATTTTAACACGAACAAATATTCGTGTCAACACTTTTTCAAACAAATGTTTGACTTTTTTTAAAAAATATGTTAAACTGTGTACAGAAGATAAAAGGAGGTATTTATGGAAAAATTAACGAAAAGGCAAGAAGATGTTTTATCATTTGTAAAATCATATATCGTCTCACATGGTTATCCCCCAACAGTAAGGGAAATTGGTAAAGCTTTAGATATATCTTCTCCAGCTACCATTCACGCCCATTTGACTAACTTAGAGCACAAAGGTTTTATAAGAAAAGACAGCTCAAAAAATAGAGCTATCGAGTTACTCGTAGAAAATGAATTCGAGAAAGAAAATGAAAAAATTGCCGAAGTACCTTTACTTGGTATGATAACCGCCGGTAGTCCTATTGAAGCTATTGAAATGCCTAATGAATTTTTTGCTTTACCAACTAGTTTACTGCCAAAAGGCAAAGAAGTTTTCACTTTAGAAGTAAATGGCACTAGTATGATTAATGCTGGTATTTTAGATGGTGATATTGTTATTGTCGAAAGAAAAAACACTGCGAGAAACGGGGAAATAGTTGTAGCTATGACTGATGAAAACGAAGTTACCTTGAAAACATTTTATAAAGAAAAAGACCATTTTCGGCTTCAGCCAGAAAATGATACAATGGATCCTATCATTTTAAATAATGTAACGATTTTAGGAAAAGCAATTGGTTTATATCGTAAAATATAAAAGAGCTCAATTCATAAGCTCTTTTTTAGTAACAACTACTACTCTACTTACAGCTTCCGTTAAAGTAGCATCATTTGGATCGGTAACAGTATATACAATTTTATAAACATTAGGTGTCTTCGTGTTTATAGTAGTTAAAACATGATTGTCTAAATATATAGTTTTAACAATATAATTAGAAATATTAGTGCCACTCTTATTTACAGCTAGGGCGCCTTTTTCAACATATTGACTATTTAAAGGAACATATTCTAAAAAACTACCATTTAAAATTATTTCTGGATTATCATCATGCTGATAATTAATATAAGGCATTTCTTTTTTCGGAGCCATATTTTTTACAATAAAAATTACTAATATTCCTATTAAAACTAGGAAAATTAAAGCAATTATTTGTGGGAGAGTAAATCCTTTATCCATTATGCTTCCAAAGTATCTTCTAAAACTTGATATTTAAAATTAGCTCCATCTTTAGTCACGACAATTACCGAATTAGGATTAAAAGCTTTACCGTTTTTCGGATTATTAACATCTAATGGCAAATAACCTTCGTTTTGTAATTGTTTTAAAGTTATACAGCAACCACTACCGTTGCAATCATTAACATTAGTAACATTACAAGAAGAAGAAACATCTTTTAAAGCATCTAAATGCTCAGCATAATAACTTTTCGCACCTTTAATCATTTGTTTAAGTTGTGTCTGATAAAGTTTTTCATTACTTTCATTAATACTATTGTTAACCGCAGGTACTGCTATTAAAGCAATTATCCCTAATATGGCAATTACTCCAAGTAATTCTGCTAATGTAAAACCTTTTTTCATCTTATCACCCTATCATCATTATAAATATTAAAAAAAACTCTGTCAAGAGTTATTTTTCTGGTTCAAAATCTTCTAAAGAACCATTTTCAGTAACAATTTTATTAACTTTTTCTTCAATGTTTTTTAATTCACTATCACATTCTTTAACAAGTTTCATCGCTTTTGTGTATTTTTCAATTGATTCATCTAAAGAAACTTCACCATTTTCTAAAGAAGCGATAATTTCTTCTAATTCTTTAATTTTATCTTCAAATTTCATTTTCTTCCTCCATATCTATAACTTTAGTACTAATAATACCATCAGTTACCTTAATTTTAAGTTTATCATCTTTTTTGACATTTTTAATGCTTTTAACAATTTTATCATTGTTATAAGTAACGCTATAACCGCGAGCAATTATTTTTAAAGGATTTAATAATTCTAATTTACTTGTAATGTTTTTAATTTCCACTTCTTTATCTTTATATAAAACTTTAGGGTTATTTAAAATATAATTGTTTTTTAAATATTTAAGTTTAGTTTTATAATCATTTAAATTGTTATAAAAAAGTTCATTTATTCTTTTAGCCATACTAACAATACTTTCTTGAAAATTTTCGTATAAAAGATTAGGATTATTTAAAATATAACTTTGATGAATATTTTTCATCCTTTCTTTCTCTTTATTTATTTTTTGGATAATAAGTGTATTTATCTTATCATTTATTAAGGCCACAGTTTGTTTTTTGCTGTCAAACATGACCATTGGGCTTTTAATAACATAAGAGCTTTTTAAAGCTTCTAAATATAATTTTTGATAATTTATTTTTTTCTGCATGGCTTCTTTTAATCTTATTTCTAATTGTTTAATATAATTAGTTAAATCAAGAATATTCGGAACGGCTAGTTCAGCGGCCGCAGTTGGGGTTGGTGCCCTTAAATCAGCGACAAAATCACTAATAGTAAAATCTATTTCATGACCTACCGCACTAATTATCGGAATTTCACAATTATAAATAGCTCTAGCAACAATCTCTTCATTAAAAGGCCATAAATCTTCAATTGAACCGCCCCCCCGGCCAATAATTAAAACATCGAGATTATAATTTTGCGCTCTTTCAATATTATAAACAATATCAGTAGCCGCATTCTCTCCTTGTACCAATGTTGGAAACAAAATAGTTTCACAAATAGGAAATCTTCTTTTAATAGTCGTTATAATATCGCGAACAGCGGCCCCAGTACTTGCCGTAATAATCCCTATTCTTTTAGGAATTTTTGGAATATTTTTTTTATGTTCTTTAGCAAAAAGACCTTCGGCTTGTAATTTTTTCTTTAATTTTTCAAAAGCAATATATAAATTTCCCATACCATCTTCTAGCATTTCATCAACATAAATTTGATAACCACCCGTAGCTTCATAAATACTGATGCGCCCGGCAACTAAAACTTTAGAGCCTTCAGCAGGGGTAAAATTTAATTTGCTAGCTTTTGCCCGAAACATAATAGCGTTTATTTTACTATTTTCATCTTTAATAGAAAAATATAAATGTCCGGTTGTATGCGCTTTAAAATTAGATATTTCCCCTTTAATAAAAACCATTTGCAAATTATTATCAGCATCAAATTTAGCTTTTAAATATCTAGTAATCGCCGTAACTGTTAAATATTTTTCTTGCATACGCCACCTACTTATTATGATATATTTTGTCTAAAACCCCATTAATCATTTTTCTAACACTATCATCACTATAAAGTTTAGCAAGTTCAATAGCCTCATTAATAGCTACAATATCTGGAGTATCTGTATATAATAGTTCAAATATTCCCATCCTAAGAATCGCTTTATCAGTATTGCCAAGACGACTAATACTCCAGCCTTCTAAATACTTATTGGCTAGTTTATCGATATCTTCTTTATAAGTTATAACTCCATAGACAATATCTTTAACAAATTCATTATCAATAACTGACACTTCTTTGATAATGTCATCAACCTCATAAGGAATATTTCCTTTTTCATAAATAGAAATTTGGTATAAAATTGTCATACATTCTTTTCTAAGTTCACTTCTATTTTGCATTTCTCTCACCTTTTTAAATTATAACATAAAAAATAAAAAATGATTAAAAAATATTAATTTTTAATCCATTTTTTAATTATATAAATATTAACTACTTCCATTTCCAATGAATAATAGCAAAAATGCGGGATACTAAAAGAATAAAGTTGTTAATCACATTAACATTTTATCCAACTCGATAAAGTACCACGCCAATTTTTGCATTTTTGTTGTTCATCAGTTGCAATAAACTCAATAATTGAAAGTAAAAATTTTTTATTTGACATATTAACCACCTCCTTTAATAATTTATAATTTTTGCTATTTCATCAGTTATTAAAGTGGCATTAGTTTGAATCATATTAACAATATGTTGATTATCTTTCTTATATTTTTTTACTATAGAAATATATTTTTCAAAATAATCAAGACCTGCCATTGTTGGTTCACCACCATGCCAGCTCACAATTACATTGTTAGTAATTTCAAAAGCCTCTTTTATTAACTTTTCAAGAAATTTTAAATCTAATATTTCAAATTTTTGACTTTTAAATGGCATAGCATAACAATAACTACATCTTAAATTACAATGATTTCCAACTGGTTTTATCTGTAAAGTTAATTCTTTCATATTTCCCCCTAAAACTCATTTTTTCTTAACATTGACATTAGTATTTAAATCGTGATAATGTTGTACCAAATTTCTATTATAATAATCTATTTTCCCATCAGGTAAAATCAAAGTTCTCTCTATGCCTAAATTATCTACAAATTCTGGATTATGCGAAACAACAAGCATTGTTCCTTGAAATGTTTTAAATGTATCAGCAATTATTGCTTGCGTTTCAGGATCAAGGTGATTGGTAGGCTCATCTAATACCAACAAATTAGCACCTTCTAAAGATAATTTAGCTAAAGCAACACGACTACGCTCGCCAGGTGATAAAATTCCAACTTTTTTATAAACATCATCCCCATAAAACAAAAATCTACCTAAAACATTGCGTAAAACTTTCATTGAAATATTTGAATCACGAAAATTTTCTAAAATAGTTTTTTCATTATCTAAAAGTTCATGTTCTTGCGCATAATATCCCAAATCAGTTTTAGCGCCAAGAATTATTTCACCACTATCAGCACTAAGTTGACCAATTATTAATTTTAATAAAGTTGATTTTCCAACACCATTCTTCCCAACAATCAAAAACTTTTCCCCTTTTGTTAAACTAAAAGATAAATTATCAATAATATAGTTTTTAGCCTCTTTGTTATACCTAAAGCACAAATTTTTAACCGTCAATGGTATATTAGTACTTTCTCTTCTCATAGACATTTCTATTTTAGCTTGCTTTATTTTTTCCCCTAAATCAATTTTGCTTTCTAAAAGTTTTTCCAATTTTTTTTCTCTGTCTTGAGCCATTTTTTTTCGTTTTCCCGATACATTAGAATATTTATTTATAAGTGCTCGCAACTTTTCTTCTTCTTTGTTTTGTTTCATTATTTCTCTTTGTAAAGTTTTTTCATATTCAGTATTTATTTGTTTAAAATTATCATAATTACCATCAAAAAGTTTAAGCGTTTTTAAGCGTTTATCCAAAAATAATATTTTAGTAACTATTTTATTTAAAAAATCAGTATCATGAGAAATAACGAAAACTCCACCTTTATAATTTTTAAGAAAATTAATAACATATTCTTTTGTTTCTTCATCTAAATGATTAGTTGGTTCATCTAATAATATAAATTCTGGTTTAGAATAAAGCAACTTTGCAAATGCTACTTTAGATTTCTGACCACCTGATAATTCGCAAAGCTTTTGTTTTAACAATTCATCAGAAATATTCATACCATTAATAATTTTTAAAAGAATACTTTCTGCATTATATGACTCCCAATAATCTAATTTTTGATTTATTTTTTCCATTTCTTTATATAATTTATTAAGTTCGTTTTCTTTAACACTAGCCATTTTATCATAAATAATTTGTAACTTTTTATTTAATTTATCGATTGGTCTTCCAGCTAATAAAAAGTCAAACACTGTAATATCTAAACTAGGAACTTCATCATTTAATACTTGTGGTAAATAGCCAATTCTTGCATCTTTCTTTAAAATAATTTCTCCAAAATCAGGTTCAACTTGTCCCATTATAATTTTTAAAAAAGTAGATTTACCAGCCCCATTTACGCCAACAATACCAACTTTTTCTTCATCTGATATTTGTAAATTAATATTAGTAAAGAGGTCTTGAGTACCAAAAGACATTGATAAATTCTTTATTTGCATAATTATCACCTCCAATTTAATCCAAAACATCAGAATATTCAAAGATATTTTAACATTTAAAATTCATCGGGTCAATACCTTGGAAGAAATTATCTTTTAATTAAAAAACATAAACATATTATCATTTCAAAATTATTAGCATAATAAAAAATGATTAAAAAATATTAATTTTTAATCCATTTTTCACCTTTACCTTGGTATAATTTTACTAAATACCAAATATTAATATAAATAAGTAAAACAGCTAATAAAACCCAACCAATAATTGGTACAATAAAACAAATTATATATGCATAAGGATAAGCATAAATTTCACTGCCAGGAACTTCTAATTTTTTACATATATTGGCTAATGTTTGGATATAAAAAATAAAAAACATTATAATTGCTGGCAAAAGCAAAATGATAATTCCTAAAGCCCAGTAATACCATTTAGCGTACCATGCATCTTTTCTATAAACTTCTAACAAAGCTCCTAAGAAAAAAATAGATATACCTGAAGAAGCGATGCCTAAAAGTAGCCAAGCCCACCAATTTTCTCGTTTTAAAATTCCCATAAACGGCCTCCTATATTAATTTAAAAAAAGATTACTTGCAATAACCTTCTCCTGGCTTATCACCTTCAACATATTCTTTATCTATTAAAGCACACGAAGATTTTGTCATTGAATCTTGCAGATAACCACCAAATAATTTGACAACACTTACTACTATAACACTAATAACCGCAATAATAAGTAAATATTCTACTAGTGCTTGCCCTTTGTTATTCAATTTTACCATATTAGCCTCCTAAAACCACTTATATTTTAATAATATTATAAAATATTTTTTTATAAAAAGCAAGTACCCTATATACATTATAATTATTTTTGTGTTATAGTGGTGTTAGGTGATATTGTGAAAAAAATTGAAATCAAAGAAATAAATGGTTTTTGGCCAAGTTTTAAAGGATTAATGGGTCAAAAAAAACTTAATTATGGCATTAGACTAAGATGTAATGGCATCCATACTTTTTTTATGAAAATACCAATTGATGTCGTTTTAACAGATAAAAACAATAACATTTTACAGATTATTTATAATTTAAAACCTTGGAAAATTGTTTTACCTAAAAAAAATGTCTATTACACCTATGAATTTCCTATTAATATTATTAATTTTAAAATTGGCGATAAAATAAAAGTTAGTGTTATTCAGGATAAACACTAACTTGTTTTTTACTTCTTCCCACGCGTTCAAATTTAACAATACCCGCTATTTTAGCAAATAATGTATCATCTTTACCGATACCAACATTTACGCCAGGATAAATTTTTGTTCCTCTTTGACGATATAAAATACTACCGCCACTTACTTTTTCACCATCAGCAGCTTTTGCTCCTAATCGTTTTGATTCAGAATCACGACCGTTTTTAGTTGAACCTTGCCCTTTTTTATGAGCAAATAATTGAATATTTAACTTAAGTAACATGAGTTACACCTCCTCATTTATTTCAATATTTTTCGGATATTGCTTTTGTAATTCTTTTAAAAGCTCTATCATATTTAAAATAATGGTAGTGGTTACTTTATCATGACTTTGGATATTTATCGTTAATTTGCCTTCTTCTTCTTTACATTTTAAAGCTTTTTCATTAACCCTTAAAATCGCATTGACGCTAGTAATCGCAATACTACTTGCTGAAGCGCAAATTATATCTTTTCCATAATCATCATACATCGCATGACCACTTATTTGAATTTGATTTTTTTTAATATTTACTTTGATCATAATTAAGCACTAACTTTAGTAATTTCAACTTTAGTATATGGTTGACGATGACCTTGTGTCCGGCGATATTTTTTCTTTGGACGATACTTAAATACGGTTATTTTTTTAGCCTTGCCGTGTTTTAGAACTTTACCCTCTACTTTAGCTCCATCAACATAAGGCATTCCGCTTTTACCACCAACCATTAATATTTTGTCAAAGTTGATTGTTTTTCCTTCACCAGCGTCTAATTTTTCAACATATAAAACAGTACCTTCTTCAACATAGTATTGTTTTCCGCCAGTTTCAATAACTGCCTTCATTTTTTCTCCTCCTTTAAATCTAAGACTCGCCATTAAGGTAAGTATTCACTTTTAAAACCTTTTTTGTGCGGTTGTAGAGTGAGGCTCTACACAATAATTGATTCTATCACATTATACGCTAGTTGTCAAATCTTTGTCGTAAAATTTCTCTTTCGGTATAATATTTACCATTTTGATGCATGAGATGAGTATAATCTCGCTGCATTTTATCAATGTTTTTTATCACTTTCTTTTTTTTAAAATATAAATGATGATTATATCTTTCAAGTAAAAATAAGTTAAATAAATTATGATGGTTCTTATATTCTTCTAATACTTTTATACTAATGAAAATAATTATTAAAAGAAACAAAAAATTAAGTTTTACTTTAATAATTAATACAAAAATTACTAAAAAAGAAATATAAACGGTTAAAAGATGACTAGTTTTAAAACTAATTATTTTATTCAAGATTAAATTCAATAATTTTGCCCCATCTAAAGGAAAAATTGGTAATAAATTAAAGCTTAATATGGCAAAACTATATTTTAAAACAATATCTCCATAAAAAAGATACAAAAAATATGTGCCGATTAATTGAAAAAGTGGACCCATAATTAAAATAATAAATTCTTCTTTCAGCGGTCTATTTATTTTTTCATGAAAAATTGTTAAAGCGCCAAACGGTAAAATAATTACTTTTTCAATATGCCATCTATAAATAACTGCAAATAAAATATGGCCAAATTCGTGAATTAAAATAATTAAAGTAAATAAAACAAAGCCTTTAAAATTCCCGGTAAATGCACTAATAAAAGCTGCAATATAATAAAAAAAGTGAATTTTAAAGATATTTTTGATAATCTAAATATTCACCTTCTTTCATAAAAACCATATATAAATTATTATCTTTAGCCGTCCCTATTATATCACCAGCTTTTATATAATCATACAAACTAACATTTACCGTATCTAAATTACTATACCACACTTCAATGTTATCTGGTCTTTGCAAAACAATCGTATTGCCATATCCTTTTTTTTCACCAGCAAAAACAATAAGTCCGCTAGAAGTGGCTGGTAGTGGATAATCTTCTTTTAAAGTTAGTTTTACACCATCTTTATATGGCTTTTTATTTTGATATTCTAAAGAAATTGCGGAAACTAAAGTGGTTTTTTCTTTATTTACAAAAGGTAAAGATGAACCAAAATATTTTTCATATAAACTGTTTATTTTTGCAAAGTTAAAATTATCTTGAAAAACATTAGTATATATTTTTTCTTTTAAAGAAGGATTGGCTTTTAAAACAATTAAACTAATTAAACAAATAACAATCAATAGTAAAAAACGATTGACATATTTTACAAATTTTCGTTTTGGTTCTTTTTTAGCCATACTTATCACCTAGTATAATTTATGGTTTTAAAAAAACTTTAGAACTTAGAATTTAATTTTATAATTTTCGTCTTTTTGATGTTTTCTTGATCAAAACATTTTAAGTGTTCTAAAGCTTTAGTAATTCTTATTTTAGAAAATTCATATAACCGTTCATTATCTATAACCGCTTCGATTAAATCGGCAATTTCGACAATTTCTTTACCATAAAATTTAGCAATAGCAAAAGATTTAGTTAAAATACTAACTAGTAAATCTGGGTTATTAACCATATCTTGATAATTACGATGTTTTTTATCAGTTAAGTTAATAAGTAAAGAAATAATTTCATCTTTTAAGTATTCATTATTTAGAAAAAACATATCCATTTCTAATGATAATTTATTAATAACATTTAAACAAATTTCTTTTAAAATTTCCCCTTCAGGCTCAGCTACTTTAATAACTTCAAATCTTCTTTTTAAAGCTGAATTGGGTTTAATTAATTTATCGTATTCATCGGTCGTCGTAGCTCCAATAATTTTTATTTGTCCTGCATCTAAATAAGGTTTTAAAATATTAGACATATCATTACTATTATTCGCTCCTTTACCAGCACCGATAATCGCATGAATTTCATCAATAAATAAAATAATATTTTCATCATTTAAAACTTCATCTAAAACTTTTAAAAGTTTTTCTTCAAACATCCCAACATATTTGCACCCGCTAACTAAAGCCGCCACATTTAAAGAAACAATTTTTTTGTTTAAAAAATATTCAGGAACTTCCCCTTTCATAATCCGGTGCGCGAGCCCTTTAACAATAGCCGTTTTACCAACGCCAGATGCGCCAATTAATATTGGTGATTTATCAGGCATAAGCAAAGAAATAAGTATTTTTTTGACTTCTTTATCCCGGCCATAAGCTAAATCAATATCGTAAAAATGATTTTTTAAAGGTACTAAAACACTATTTTGATTTTTTTCTATTTTAGGTTTAACCTTAGCATTTTTCTTTTTTATTTCCTCATTTAACTGCAAAAAATGTTTTTCATCTTCTAAATCTAATTGCAATTTAAATAAAAGTGACATTTTCATTTCATCAGACGGAAGGTATTCTAATTTCATGCATAAATCATCAAAAAATGAAGATCCACATTCTAAAGATAACAAAAGTTTATTGCCTAAAAATACTGGCGATGTTTCTCTTGTATAATACTTGGCCTTACTATCAGATAATAATAATACTAAATTTTCTATTTCTGGTAAAACTTTACTTGTTTTTTCTTTTATAGTCAAAGATAATGTTTTTAAAACTGTATTGTAATTTATATTAAAATCTTCTAATAAAACCCGAGCCATATTTTCTTCTTTTAAAATAGCAAGAAAAAGCGCTAAACACTTTTTATCATGATTGTTATAATGTTCTTTCGTAGTCATAATTATATCTTTGTCTTTAATCGCTAAATAAATATTGCTAGCTGTTTGTATAATTTTTTTCATTTCTTTTGAAAATTGTTCCATATTATCCCCCCGAACTTAGTTTTATAATACCATAGCTTCTTTGATGAAGTCAAATAAAAATACGCTTTTAATTGCGCATCTTTTTTAAATCATATAAAATATTTAAAGCTTCCATTGGCGTAATTGTCAATGGATCAATTTTAGCTAATTCTTCCTCTACTTTTGATTTTCTAGGAATTAAATCATCAATTGGCAGAGCCTCTTGAATATTAGCATCTCTTTTTTTCTCATTATTTTCATATATTTTAAGAATTTCATCAGCTCTTTTTATTAAAGAATCTGGAAGACCAGCTAACCTAGCTACATGAATACCATAACTTTTATCAACACTGCCTTCTTTAATTTTGTGCAAAAAGGTTATTTGACCATTTTCTTCATACGCACTAACATGAATGTTTTTAAGTCCTTTTAAATTATCTTCTAAATCAGTAAGTTCATGATAATGAGTTGAGAAAAATGTTTTAGCTTGAACATATTTATAAATATATTCGATAATGGACTGGGCTAAAGCCATACCATCAAAAGTTGCGGTTCCTCTACCTAGCTCATCAAATAAAATTAAACTATTATTAGTAGCATTACTAATAGCATTACCCGCTTCCATCATTTCGACCATAAAAGTCGATTCGCCACTAACTAAATCATCACTCGCCCCTATTCTTGTAAAAATAGCATCAAAAACAGGTAATTTCGCACTGCTAGCTGGGACAAAACACCCTATTTGAGCCATTACAGTAATAATCGCCATTTGCCGCATATAAGTTGATTTGCCAGCCATATTAGGCCCCGTAATTAATAAAATATTAGTGTCTTTATCCATTATAATATCGTTAGACACAAATTCCCCATCAATAACTTTTTCCACTACTGGATGTCTTGAATCTTTAATACATATTTCAGCATCCGTTAAAATTGGCCGGACATAGTTATTTTGCTCACTAACTGTAGCAAAAGCCGCCAAAACATCAGCTTCACTAATTATTTTCGCAATTTTTTGTAATTTAGGAATATACTTTTTCACTTCATTACGAATACTTGTAAATAACTCATATTCTAATTCCGTTATTTTTTCTTCGGCGTTTAAAATTAAAGCTTCTTTTTCTTTTAAAATTGGACTAATATATCTTTCAGCATTAGCTAAAGTTTGCTTTCTTTGATAACCCCATTCTTCTTTAACTAAGTTTAAATTACCTTTTGATATTTCAATATAATAACCAAATACTCTATTATAAGCTACTTTTAAATTTTTAATACCAGTTTTTTCTCTTTCATCTTTTTCAAACTGCGCGATAAAATCTTTGCCACCTTTACGCAGATGTTTTAATTCATCAAGTTCCTTATTATAACCTTCTTTAATTAAATAACCTTCTTTTAAAGTCATCGGTGGATTTTCGTAAATACTAGTTTCTAGTAAATTATATAAATCTTCTAAAGATTCTATCTCTTCAGAAAAATTAATTTGTTTTAAAATATGACTAATGTCTGGAAAAACTTTAACAGAGCTTTTTAGTTGCAATAAATCACGGGCATTCGCACTACCAAAGGCTATTTTACCACTTAATCTTTCTAAATCATATACTTCCGTAAGTAAATCTTCTAAATCACTTTTTAAAATAAATTCTTTTAAAAAAGTATCGACAATGTCATAGCGTTTTTCCAGTTTTTCTTTAGAAATCAATGGATTTAAAATATAATTTTTAAGTAAACGCGCCCCCATCGCCGTTTTAGTTTTATCCAAAAGCCAAATTAACGAATAATTTCGTTGTTTTTGTCTTAAAGTTTCGGTAAGTTCAAGATTTCTTTTTGTATGAACATCCATTTTTAAATAATCTTTACTTTCTTTAATTTTTAACGGTTGCAGATGCGCTAAATTTCTTTTTTGATTATGGGCGATATAGCAAAGTAAATGCTTAACACTTATTTTATATCTTTCATCAATGCTTTCTGGAAATATATAGTTATATTCTTCAGTAATATCATCGGTTATACTGACAGTTATATGAAATTGATTTTTTAAAATAGAATAGATATTTTTATCCGTTTTACTAGTTATTACAGCTTCTTTAACGCCTAAGTTAACCACTTCACTAACTGCTTTGGCAATGTTATGTTCACATAAAAAAGCATATACTTCACCAGTGGAAATATCGGCATAACTAATACTATAAGCATGATTTAAATCGTAAATAGAAGCAATAAAATTAAATTCATCAGCTTTTATGGTATCGCTATTCATCACAGTCCCTGACGATACAATTTGAATAATATCTCTTTTTACAATACCTTTAACATTTTTCGGATCTTCAAGTTGCTCACAAATACCAACTTTATAACCTTTTTCAGTTAATTTATCAATATAACTACTAGCCGCATGATATGGAATACCACACATCGGAATTCTTTCTTTTAATCCGGCATTTTTTCCTGTTAAAGTAAGTTCTAATTCATGACTAACTAAAATAGCGTCTTCAAAAAACATTTCGTAAAAATCGCCTAAGCGAAAAAAAATGATTAAATCTTCATTTTGATTTTTTATTTCTAAATATTGCCGCATCATGGGCGTAACTTCATTAATATTTACATCTTTTCTTTCCATCTAATCACCTTACAACTACCCCAATTATAGCATTTTACCTATATTTTATCAAGAGACAAGAAAGATTAAATTATATATAACAATATAAAAAAAACTTACTATAAGTAAGTATAAAATGAAAATTTTTTATCACATTTTTTCTAAATACTCTAAAGCCTCTTTAAAAGTCGATACTGGAACTAAAGTAATATCATACCCTTTTTCTTTTTTTACTTTTTTAGCTTCTTTATAATTATTACCTCGCGGCACTAAAAAGATATCTGCTCCTTTGCTATAAGCTCCTATTAATTTATACTTAATACCACTAATTTCTCCAACATTGCCGCTTTCATCAATTGTTCCGGTACCAACTATTGTTTTGCCACCAGTTAAGTCTATTTTATTTAAATAACTATATATAGTAAGAGTCATCATAAGGCCGCCTGAGGAGCCAGATTCTGTTCCTTTAAAAGTTAAATCAATATTATAATCTGATTTTAATTTATAAGTTTCAGAAATCAAAATACCTATTTTAGCTTCACCAGCTACATCAATCATTGTCGCCAACCGTTCTTTTTCTTGACCATCATTTAAGACTTTAAGCTTAACTGTATCCCCATTTTTTTTATCTTTTAAAAGTTCATAAGCATGAGCTTTATCTTTTACTTGTTGATTGTCTATTTTAACAATTTGATCGCCAACTTCTAAATTAGTCTTAGCCAAATCATCGACATAAGTTATATAAGTTTTAGAATTTTCTTTTTTATAATTTATATCAGAATTATCATAAGCCACTTTTAAAGCCGTTGCATTAGCTTCTTCTAATAAAATTTTATTGCGAAATCTAACATCATCAATGCTTTCGTTTCCGGCCGTTACTTCAGCTTCGGTTTCAACATCCCAATTAGGATTAAAAAAAGCCAAAACAAGCATCGGAATAATGCCATCTATTTCTGTTACATAAGCCATATTAAGCGTGCCTTCCATTTTAAAATTACTAGTAATATCAATTCTACTAGATGTATTAATAAGTCCACCTGGTGCGGAAATATAGTAAGGTAATTTAAAAGTCATCAAAACAAATAAAACAAGAAAAACAAACAAAAATATATAGTTTTCTTTTATAATTGTTTTTATTTTTTCATATACTTTATTAATCATAGACATTCCTTTCTATTTTAAAAATATACAAATAAGGTGAAATTATGAAAATAACAAGCATATTAATCATGGGAATTTTAATTTTAATATGTTTCGAAATATTAACTGCTTCACAAAGTATAATAGAAACAGTTTCTTTTTCTTTGTATATTTTTAAAAACAATATTTTTCCATCGTTATTTCCCTTTTTTGTTTTATCAAGTTTAATGATAAAATACGGTTTTGTCGAATTTTTAGGTAATTTATTTAAACCGTTTATGAATAAATTATTTAAAATTAAAAGCTCTTGTGCTTTTATTTTTGTCATGAGTATTATATCAGGAAATCCAGCTAATGCCAAATATACGAAAGAATTATTAATAAATGGCGCGATTAACGAATATGAAGCAACCAAAATACTATGCTTTACTTGCTTTTCAAGCCCTTTATTTATTTTAGGTACCGTTTCTTTAATGTTTCTAAACAACAAAGAAGTCGGTCTTTTAATATTACTTTGCCACTATTTAAGTAATATAATTATTGGCATTTTAATCAGAAATTATCACCCAAGCAAAAAAGAAAATAATAAAGTTAGTTTAAAAATAGCTATTGACAGTATGCATAAAAAAAGAATTAACAACAGCGAATCTTTTGGGAACATTGTCACTAATGCCCTTATGAATAGTATCAATACTCTACTTTTAATTTTAGGAATTATGACAATATGCTTAGTTATTACAACAATTATCGATAATAATATTAATTTAAATAGTGTTTTTCAAAGCATTTTAAATGGTTATATAGAAATGACCCAAGGAATTAAATACATAAGTATGGAAAATATTCCTTTAAAATTAAAATGTATTTTAACCGTTATGATTTTATCATTTGGCGGACTAAGTGTTCATATGCAAATAGTGAGCATTATCAGTGACACGAAAATAAAATATTTTCCTTTTTTAGTTTGCCGTATTTTACATAGTTTGATTGCCGGTATTTTAATGTTTATATTTTTTGATTTTTGGATAAATTTATCCTAAATAACTAATTACTAAATTAAAAGGTATGTCATCACTAAAATTTTCCCCGCTGACAACATAATTTATTTTTAAATAACATCTTTCACTTCCTGGCGCTAAAGCGACATCACTAGAGCAAGCTGCCGTGATGCTATAATCATCATTTATATAAGTATCTTCTGGCATTTCATAAACTCTATTGGCTACTTTAATTTCCTGATTACTTAATACTTTAATCTCCCGGCCATCTTGTAAAATACACATATCCCCGCCACAGTCTACTGGAATATTACCATTATTAATTTCCCGACTAACAGCTCGCGCTACTAAGGCGTTTTCGTTTTTAATACCAGTTTCTAATTCCGAGGAAATATAAATATCTTTCAGCTCCATTACAACTTCAAACAAAAGCGTCGTAATAATCATCGTTAAAGTAAAAGATGCCAGTAACTCAACTACTGTAAATCCTTTGTTATTAAGTTTCATATTTTCCCCTCCTTTTTAAGCAAAATCACTTTCATTAAAAACTATTGTCGCATAAGTACCATCAGTAAATTGTCCAATCAAGCGATTTTTATTACTAACATTTTCAATTCTTTTCAAAAAGTCTTTAAAACTTTCTGTAAATAAACTATTAGAAGTCGTTAAAGAGGAAATGTTTGATGAAGTATAAAGAAGAGCTTTCAAGTGCATTCCGCTAACTAATTCATCGCAATAATTAAGACCTGTTAAATCTAAATTAGTTTGGCAAGAGCCATCACTAACTACTAAAGCGTACCCATTACTACTTATTTTCTCAGATAATTTATTAGTTTGATTATTCATAAGATATTTTTTCATTGTATTTAAATTGTAAATTCCTTCTACCGTATTATAATTATAACTATCTTCATAGTTATTAAAAAGGCCCCGAAATTGAACAAATAGAAGTACTAAAATCGTCAAAACAAAAGTCGAAACGACTAAAGATTCTGCCAATAAAAAGCCCCGATTATTCATTTTTTTCATATTTTCCTCCTTTTAAATTGAATTTATCCTAAATATATTATATAATAATATCAGGATAAATACTAGTCCTTAATTAAATGAATAAAAGGAGCGATATAATGATTAGAACATTTGATTATGTAAAAATGCCAGTTGTCGATATAGTAAACGAAATATTAGTTGATGCTTCTAAAAGAGGCGCCAGTGATATTCATTTAGATCCAAGAGAAGAAAATATGGTTATCCGAATTCGGATTGATGGCGTTTTAATGGACTATGCCGAAGTTCCAAACAATATGCGCGACTATTTGACAACTAGAATTAAAACTATTGCCAAAATGAATATTACCGAAACAAGGCTGCCACAAGATGGCGCGATTAAAGGCAATTTACAAGGGATTGACTTAGATTTGCGTGTTTCTTCCTTACCTGTTAGCCACGGTGAAAAAATAGTTATTCGTATTTTAGATTACTCTATGAGTTTATCTGGCCTTGAACAGTTAGATTTTAGTGAAAAAAATTATAAAAAATTACTCGAAATGATAAATGTTCCTAATGGGATAATTTTAGTAACTGGCGCTACTGGAACTGGTAAATCAACAACTGTTTACTCAATTTTACAGTATTTAAACAAACCAGAAACTAATATAATTACTGTTGAAGACCCAATAGAAATGGGTATTGAAGGTATTAATCAAGTTCAAACAAATAGCAAAATTGGCTTAGATTTTGCGACAGCCTTAAGATCAATATTAAGGCAAGACCCTAATATTATTATGATTGGAGAAATTCGTGATTCCGAAACAGCGAAAATTGCTGTTAGAGCTTCAATTACGGGTCACTTAGTGTTATCGACTGTTCATACAAATAACTCGCTTAACACTATTGAAAGACTTATCGATATGGATGTTCAAAAATATTTATTAGCTAGTGCCTTAGAAGGTGTTATCTCACAAAAATTAGCTAGAAGATTATGTCCAAACTGTAAAGTAAAAAGAAAAACTACGGAATACGAAAAAACTATTTTTAAAGCTGTTTTAAATAAAGATATTGAAGAAATTTATGACAACGAAGGCTGCGAACATTGTAATGATGGTTTCCATGGCCGTATTGCTATTCAAGAAGTTTTAAGAATCAATCAAAAAATTCGTGATGCTTTAAGTGATAATGTTAGTAAAGAAGAATTGCGCAAACTCGTTTATAGCGCGGATGTTACAACTTTATTGCAAGATGGTTTAGAAAAAGTAGTAAATGGTGATACTACTTTTGGAGAAATTTTAAAATTAATTGAACTTGATGATAGTGAAAATGTTAGTGACAAAAGCAGTTTTGATTTAAAACAAGCTATTAATATGTCTATTCAAGCTAATTCTGCAAACAATGTAAACAACTCTGCTTTTAGTAACATTTCAAAAATTGAAACATTATAAAAACTTTAGAATGTTAATTTCTTTTCTAAAGTTTTTTCTTTACCTTTTTCTAGGGTATTGCTAGTAAGAATTCCTAAATATTGTTTTAAAAAATTTATTTTATCAAGATTATTATCAAAAATAATATCAGCTAATTCTAAAGCTTTATCGAAATCGATTTTTTCATAATTTTCATAAGTTAAATTAATAGCGTTCCCATATTTAACAATAAAATTAAAATCAAGCGACTTTAAAATATTATTTAAATAATCTTCGTCAAATTTATCATTAGCCGCCGCTAAGAAAAATTTTGCAAAAAAGTTAACATTATTTTGCCAAATAACTGGATCTATAGTCGCATTAGGAGTTCTAATTTCTAAAGTGTCTTTTAATTTATCTCCACGAATAGTTACAAAATCTCGGCGATAATTTTCATCAATACTAGCTCGATAATAATCGTATAAATTTTGTAAATTCAAACCACTAAATCTACGAAAATGAGCTGCTCTAACAACATCAAAATAATCACCTTGACCATTATCTAAAATTTTCATCAGTTGAATATAATCCCATGCTAATGGTTTGGCGTATTTATGAATGGCTCCTCTTCGTAAATGTGACCATTTGCCAGCGCTAAAGCGATAAATAATGTTTTCATAAGCACACCAAGCTTTTAAAATCTTTTTAAGTTTTTCTGGATCTTGATCAACTATACCAGTGGCCCCTAAATGAATATGCCCAGCGGTTTCATAATTCACTTTTAAATGTAAGTTTTGTAAAAAATCACAAACTTCAAAAACTTCACGCCATATTTCTGGTTTATCGAGCAAAATAGGCGAAACAACTTCCGCACCGGTTGCTTTTAATGATTTATCATAAACAACTTGCCAGTTTTCTTTGTTTTTAAACATTGTAGCTAATCTTCCTGTTCGCATACCAACAGTTTCCATCTCTAAACCAAAAGTAACATTTTCTGGAAGATGTAAATAAGGTCTATAATCTATATCTATACCATTAAGCAAAATAAGCAAATTTGTTATGTCTATGGTATCCATATCCGTTAATTTATCACAATTATTTAATGTTATAAAAGTATCAGAATCATTTAAAGTCATATAAATGCCCCCTTTTTTACGGTCTTTATTATAATCATATTTAGTTTTTTGTCAAATTCG
>CALVIK010000084.1 GCA_944329545.1 uncultured Bacilli bacterium | reverse complement strand
TTTTTATTGCAAAAATTGTGCTAGTAAATATCAGATAAAAAAGTGTATATTAAAAATAAAAAGCATAAAATTAATTAGGTGGTTTCATGTTAAAAAATAAGTTATTTGTATTACTATTATTTTTGATAATAATTTGTGGTATGGGATATGTAAACGCGGAAAAATCTTCTTTGCCTTTACTTGGGAAAGTTATTTACTTAGATCCAGGACATGGTGGTAAGGATTCGGGTGCTTATTATAAAAATGTTAAAGAATCGGTTTTAAATTTGCAAATAAGTAGTAAAATTATGAAAGCTTTAAAAAAAGATGGTGCAGTGGTTTATTTAACTAGATATGGTGACTATGATTTAGCTGCTAATGGTGCTAGTAATAGAAAGCGCAGTGATTTATCTCGAAGAGCTAATATTATTAATAAATCGGGAGCTGATTTATATTTATCTATTCATTTAAATGCTGATGTTGATTCTAGTTGGACAGGAGCGCAAGCTTATTATGATAAAATAAATAGCGAAAATAAAAAAATCGCACAAATATTTCAAGAAGAATTTGTTAAATATTTGAATACGACAAGAAAATATAAAGAAGATAGTACTTTATATTTACAAAGAAGAATAACTAAGCCAGGCGTTTTACTGGAATTAGGTTTTTTATCAAATAGTAAAGAGCGTAGTTTATTACAAGATGAAAAGTATCAAAGTAAAATAGTTTTCGCTGTTCGGAATGCTACTGTTAGATATTTTAGTTAATTTCAAATATTTGTCACAAAAAAGTGATAAAGTTATGCTATAATTAATAATAGGTGATAAACATGGCAAACAAAATATTTAAAACTTTAGATCAACAAATAGAGATTTTAAGAAACAAAGGACTTATTATTAATGACGAAACATTAGCTAGAAAAATATTGTTTCGAGAAAATTATTATTTTATAACTGGATACCGACATTTATTTATTAAAATTCCTAAAAGCGATAAATATATTAAAGGGACAAAGTTTGAAGAATTGTATGCTATGTTTATTTTTGATCGGAGTATTCGTAATATATTTTTTAAAAATATATTAATTATTGAAAATAACATGAAATCTATTATTAGTTATCAATTATCAAAGAAGTATGGTTTTAGAGAGAAAGATTACTTGGATCCGCGAAATTTTACGCAAGATAGTTTAAAAGCAAGACAAGTTAAAGATGTTTTGAATAAAATTAGAAGGCAAGTTAGAATAAATGGGCGCCAACACGCAGCAACTAGCCATTACTTAGACAATTATGGTTATGTACCGTTATGGGTTTTAGTGAAAGTTTTATCTTTTGGTATTATTGGTGAACTTTATAGCATTTTAAAAAGTGAAGATCAAGTTAATATTGCAAAATTTTATAGTATTAGTGCTAGTACATTAGATTTATATTTAGAGCTACTTTCTAATTTTCGTAATGTCTGTGCTCATGAAGATATTTTGTACGATCATCGGACGCAAAGAGGAATTCCTAATACAAAATATCATGAGTATTTAGCTATTCCTGAAGATGAAGATGGTTATATTTATGGAAAAAATGATTTGTATGCTTTAGTTATTATTTTAAAAGTAATGCTTTCTAAAGAAGAATTTGATGAAATGATTACGGAAATAAAATATGCGGTTGATATTATGGATCAACAAGTTGAAGTTGTACCAACGGAAGATATTTTGAATAAAATAGGCTTTCCTAAAAATTGGTATGATATTATTGAAACAGATTAGGAGGATATTATGCGAGAAAAAATATTAGGAATAATTATTATATTAGTAGTTTTATTTGGTGGAATTATGGGAACTTTATATTTTACTAATGATAAAGATGTTTTGATTCCATCTTCTAAGAAAAATGTTACAATTAGTGAAAGCGATAGTATTCACGAAGCCGTTGATAAAATATACGATGCGGTAGTTTTAATCACCTCATATCAAAATGGGCAGGCCGTATCGTCTGGTTCGGGATTTGTCTATAAAAAAGACAGCAAGTATGCATATGTGATGACCAATTACCATGTTGTTGAAGATGCGTCTGAAGTAAAAATTACTAATACCGCTGAAGAGGAAGCTTCAGCTACTTATTTAGGTGGCGATAGTTATGCGGATATTGCGGTACTTAAAATTGATGCAGATGCCGCTTTAGAAGTGGCTGAACTTGGTGATAGTACAGCTTCACGAATTGGGGATACTGTGTTTACAGTTGGCACACCTCTTGCTAGTGAATATATGGGAACGGTTACTAAAGGAATTATTTCAGGAGAAACTAGAACAATTGAAGTAAATGATGGGAATACTTCTTATATGATGGAAGCTATTCAAACAGATGCTTCAATAAACCCTGGTAATAGTGGCGGTCCGCTTGTGAATATTAATGGTGAAGTTATAGGTGTTAATTCAATGAAACTGGCTTCTAACGAAGTTGAAGGTATGGGATTTGCTATTCCAATAGAAGTAGCAATGGCTAGTATTGATAAGTTAGAAAATGGCGAAGAAATTGAAAGACCTGTTTTAGGCGTTAGTATGTATGATGTTTCTAATACGATTATGCTTTATCGTAATAATTTAAGACTTGATGATGATATTACTAGTGGTGTAGTTGTTGCGGAAGTAGAAAATGGTTCAGCAGCTGATAATGCAGGTATTGAAAGAAACGATGTTATTACAAAAATGAATGGTGAGACTGTTAAGAATAGTAGTCATTTAAAATTTATGCTTTATAAACATGAAGTTGGTGAAACTATTAAATTAACAATAAATCGTGATGGTAAAACCATCGAAAAAGAAGTTAAACTTACAAAATCTATGTAAGAATAACTTCTTTTTTAATGTAATTCAGTGCATTCTCCAGATAACGGTTCATAAAAACAATGATTTTTGTATCTTCCACTTAAAGGCTGTTCCCACCAAGTGCTGCGGCAACTAGCGCCAGTGGTGGGAGCATAAAACCATAAAGCATTAGTTGCTGGATAATAGTATTCGCCTTTTAAAACTCTATCAGCAAGTTCTCTTTCATGAGTGGTGGGCGCACTAAAAAATAAAGGGCTATTAATACCGGAAAAACCTCCAGGGTTTTGATAAATAGCATCACTTATAGTATTAACATTTTTAAAAGTTAAACATTTAGCTAGTGTGCGATTGACAACAACATTGCCAACCATCAGCATTCCTAAGTCTCCTTCGCCAACAGCTTCTGCGCGCATAAGTCTGGCCAGTAAATCGCGTTCGTTAGAAGTGTAGTTTACAATCATATTATCACCTAAATTATTATATGAAAAGCATAAATATAGTTGAATAAAATTAATTGATGTGATATAATGAAATTGCTTTGAAAAAAGCGTTATAGGGGTATAGTTCAATGGTAGAATAACGGTCTCCAAAACCGCTGATGTGGGTTCAACTCCTGCTACCCCTGCCATGAGAAAATAACGGTTTTTCCTTTATATTTCAAGGAAAGATTGTTTTTTATATAATGAAAAAGAGCTATTTTATTTAGAGTGCCTCTCTTGTATAATTAGCTCTTTTTTGTCTTGGCATACATCCACAATTTTTTTGAATATTTATCTGCTGAGTCCTGATTTTAATAATTTTTCCACATTTACATCTACATTTATAAAAGCAATGATTAGTATTATCGAGTTGCCCTAAATATTCTAAAATTGTTAAATTGTTAAATTTGTATTCTATTGGATATTTATTTTTTGCCTTTCTCCTTGTAAATGTTTATAAGACGATTAACTTGTCTTAAAGATATACCAAGTTTTAAAGTTGCGCGCTTTTTATTGCCTCTATGATCTACTAATTCTTCTATTGTTTCATATTTTAATTGTTCGCTCATTCTTAGCTCAACCTTTCTCATTTATGTCACTTCAGTGACATATAATAATATCATTGGGACATTTTTGCAAGTTAGTACTTAAGACATTATCACAAATTAATCATAAATACCGAAACTCAAAAGACAAAAATAAAATGAGTAGTGGCAGTAAAAAAGACATTTAGTGATGTCTTGCGTCAGCGTGCCATAAAATGTAAATTTAAGTCATAATATGGTATGAAAGTAAGATAAATTAAACTTGCTTGGTAAAAATGGATAATAACGAGGAGTTTTTTTTAAAAATACTGAAACTCAAATTGTATCAGTATGGACTTTGCGTCACCAATTTGGTACAATATATAATATAAAATGAAAGTTGGTGATATCTATGAAAGTTATTAAAAATGAAAAAGAAATCCAAAATAAAATTAAAAAAGTAGATGGTGCTATGGCACAGGAAGGTATGCCTTTAACAAAAGATTTAAAGTCTATTTTATATAATTGTTACACAGGTAAAACAACCT
>CALVIK010000083.1 GCA_944329545.1 uncultured Bacilli bacterium | reverse complement strand
GATTTGCTCCTTTATATACATATCTTCCTGCTTCATATTCATCAGCATATAAGCCATCACCACCAGATACTATATCTACTTCTTGATTACCTACAAAAGTTGTTTCTCCTGATGGAACTGGTATATTAGGGTCAACATATTGTTCATATGTTAAATCTAGTTTTATTTCTGCATCTAAATCTGTTGGCTGTTTTTCAACATCTTCATAAGCTACACTAACTAATATATAATGCTTTTCCCCAGATTTTAATGGAAAATTTATACTACTATAATCTTGATTACCATTTTCAAATTCAATTTCTACCCATGCATCTATATTATCTTTTGGATTTTCAGCAAAATTATAAGCAAAACAATATATAGCCTCATTATCTCCGCAACTTAAATTACCTACAGTAACCTGTCCATCAATACTTCCTAAGTTAGATATTTCAACTACATAACCTATTTGGCTTCCTGGTGTTTCAAAACCAGCATTAAATGTGGCACTTTCCGCCGTATAAGTAGGCTCACTTATATTATATCCATCTGGTATTGGTGCTCCCATTTCTGATGGTAATGCAGTTTCAATATTTGTTATTCTAATATTCCATTCACTACTTATACTACTTGTTCCATTTATTTTTAGCTGCGTACTAAAAGCTGCATATCCTATTCCCATAAGTAATAATACTCCGCATAGACTTGCTATTATTATATTGTTTTTCTTCCTTCTTGATAAATTTTTCATAATACTCCTCCTATCATATGTTAAATTAAATTATAGTCAAAATATAACTATAAGTCAATAGTCATGTAATAACTATTGTAAAATTATGTATAAATTGGAAGTGATTTATATATGAATAGACTAAAAGATTTAAGGGAAGATAATGATTTAAAACAAGAAGATATTGCGAAAATATTAAATATAAGTCAAACTAATTACAGTAAATATGAACTTGAAAAGATCAATATTCCAGTTGAAACATTAAAAAAACTAGCACTTTTTTATAATACTAGTCTTGATTACATATTAGGTTTAACTAACAAAAAAAGAAATTTAAAATAAACTTATTTCTCTTTTTGAACAAAATTTAAAATAACAGTAACACTTTTTTCTAAATTACGAGCATCCTCTTTAAAATTAGGATTAAATTTAGCCGTTACTCTAATATCTTTACTTTTGCCAACAAGTAAATCATCACCCACATATAAATTACTTGTTGTAAAAAGAATAGCATCATCTTCTTTATTAGTTGGAACTATATAAATACTTTCCACTTCAGCATCTACTCTACCTTTATTAGTTACCGTAAAATCATAAGTAATACTATCACCAATTCCGGTTAGCTCAACCGCAAAAGAAGCCGTAGTACTTGTATAACTAACAGGTCTTACCTCTTTAGCATTTCCACTAATGTTTCTTTGAATAGCTTTAGTAAAAACAATATTCCAATCAGTAGTATTTCCTTGATTGGCTGTGTTAAACAAACGATAAGCAAGTGGCTGAGCAAAAGCCACAATTCCTACAGAAAAAACAAACGCACATAAAACAATAAGCGTTACTGTTTTCCATTTAACAGTTCCGGTTTTTAAAAAACTTTCTTTTTTCATAACCTGCTCCTTTACTACTTTAAAATAAGTATAGCATATTCTTTTTTGATATGCAAGTGTACTAAAAAAGGAAAAAAAGAATACTATTTAATAAAGGAGTTTTAACTATGATATATTTAAAAAAAATAAGTTTTTCTTTATTAATTACCATTTTAACTTTGCTTTTTTTACTATTTTTAGTAACCATTTTTAATTATTTTGATTTGTTTAATTATAAGATTATGCACATATTAACTATTATTATCCCTATTTTATCTATTATGTTAGGCGGACTTTATTTAGGAAAAAAAGCTCATAAAAAAGGTTATTTAGAAGGAATAAAACTAGGTTTTATCTTTTGTTTAATTCTTTTATTTGTCAATCTTATATTAGGCGATACTATTAATTTAAAAGACTTAATTTTTTATTTAATTTTAATAATAAGTGCGATTATTGGCAGTATGGCTGGTATCAATATAAAAAAGAGCTAATTTTTATATTTTTTTAAAAATTGCTCTTTGTATTCGTCAAAAGTTTCATTACTAATCGCCATTCTTATTTCTTCCATCATTTTGACTAAAAAACGAATATTATGAATTGAAAGGAGCCTTCCACCAAGGCCTTCTTTCGCAACAAATAAATGCCTTAAATAAGCTTTAGTATAATGTTTACAAGTATAACAATCACAAGTGTCAGATATAGGGGCGAAATCCTCTTTATATTTGGCATTTTTTAAATTAATTTTCCCATAAGGCGTAAAAGCATTAGCGTGTCTAGCAAGTCTTGTAGGCAAAACACAGTCAAACATATCTATGCCTTTACTAACGCCTTCTAATAAATCTTCTGGTTCACCAACCCCCATTAAATATCTTGGCTTATCTTCTGGTAAAAACTTAATAGCATTATCAATCATTTCATACATAGTTTTTTTATCTTCACCAACACTAGTTCCCCCAATAGAATAACCATCAAAATCCATTTCCACCGTTTTTTTAGCACTATATTCTCTTAAATCAGGATAAGCCCCACCTTGAACAATACCAAATAAAGATTGTTTTGGATTATTAAAAGCTTCTTTCCCTCTTTTTGCCCATCTTAATGTTCTTTCAGTACTTTCTTTAGTGTATTCATAAGTTGCTGGATAAGGAATACATTCGTCAAAACTCATAGCAATATCACTATCTAATTTGTTTTGAATTTTCATTGATAACTCTGGCGTTAAAAATAAAGGTTTGCCATCAATATGACTTTTAAAGTGCACTCCTTCTTCAGTAATATCTTTCTTTTTATTTTTGGCTAAAGAAAAAACTTGAAAACCCCCACTATCAGTTAAAATAGGACCATCATAATGCATAAATTTGTGCAGTCCACCAGCTTTTTCAACAATATCTTCTCCCGGTCTTAACCATAAATGATAAGTATTAGATAAAATTATTCCTGTACCAATTTCTTTTAACTCTTCAGGAGTTAACATTTTAACATTAGCAAGAGTCCCTACGGGCATAAACATTGGCGTTGAAACTGTTCCATGATTAGTATGCAAACGCCCTAAACGCGCGTTTTTATCTGTACTGATTAATTCATATTTTATTTTCATTTTTCGTCACCACAGTAAATTATATATGAAAATTAGTTTTTTTTCAATGCCTGAAAAAAGGCTTTAAATAACTTATAAGTATTTATATCATCTAAACTTTCTGGATGCCACTGAACACCCATAAAAAATTTTTTATTATCATCACTAACAGCTTCAATAACATTACTAGTAGCATTTACTTTTAAATCTGTTTTTAAAATAACACTTTTATGACGACTATTAACTAATATTTTTTGTTTTTTTAATATTTTATATAATTTACTATGTTTATCTAAATAAACGAAATGAGCATACTTATCATTACTTTGATGGCCTTTTAAATCAATCATTTTTCCGTTAAATAAACAGCTCATCATTTGCATCCCCAAGCAAATGCCTAAAGTAGGAATGTCATTATCATAAAGATATTTAACTACCTCTAAATCATATTTATCAAAGTCTCTTCCACCTTCTAAAATAACACCGTCAAATTGATTAATTATTTTCCTAAGTTTTTTATAATCTAACTTATCATTAATAACTGGGGGCACAAAAGCTAAAACAAGAACATTATTTTTAAGTAAATAATCATTTATTTGCCGATATAAAATAAAATTTTCATCTAATTTACTTAACAAAATACCAACTTTTTTCATTATATTTCACCATTTTATTATATTAAATTAATAAAAAAAGACTAAATTAATTAGCCTAATTGTTTTTGTTTAGCTGTTGTTTTACAAAATTCATTATCTATATCTGTAACGATACCATTTGATAAAGAACCACTTGGTTTAGTAAATGTAAAACTTTCACCAACTTTTTTACCCATAATAGCACTTGCCATTGGAGCATCTTTAGATACTAATTTAACATCTAAAGCCCCATTTGGCAGTCTATTTTCTTGAACAATCATGAAACTAAGCGCCTGTTTACTACCACTATCATATACAGAAACATAACTACCAATTTCAACGGCGTCAGTTTGCGGGTTTGCAAGTTCGTAATTAGATAGTAATACTTTATAATAATCAAGTTGCTTTGCCGTATCATATACATCACGAACATATTCAGCATCAGGAGTCATTTGATCTTCTCCTACTGGAGATTTTTGTGCAGATCTAAACACCTCTAAAACTTTTTGTTGATATCCCAGTTTAGCTTCTGTCATTTCTACTAATGTTTCTAATTTTTCTACTTCTAAATTAGTTAAAATAACTTTATAACTTTCATTACTCATAATTTTTTCTCCCTTCAATTGCGTTTTATCCTATCATATCTTTCTTTTTTTGTCAAATTCACTTCGTAAAATGCTTACATTTAGTAACTTTAAACTCTTTTAATTCATCATTATTAAAGGTTTGATAACCTTCTTCAATAAAAGAATAATCGTCAAGATTTTTTTTACGATAGTCAGCTACTTTTTCACATTTACTAGGATAGCCATTTAAACAAGCAAAACATAAATGGGCTTTTTTACTTTTATATGCTTCGGCGGTTGCTACTTGCGCATTATTTAAAGCCAAAGCATAAAAATCATTTTGGAAAGCTGCCAGCGGAAAATTTTCATCTAAATAATATAAAATTTTCGCTCCTTCGTTAGTAATATTAAATTTTTCTAAAATTGCTAACTCTTCAGGCGTGCATTGATATAATTTTCTTTCAAAATAACTAGTTAAAACAGTGTCGCTAATAACTAAAGGTAAAATAACTCTTAATTTTTCAGTTATTTTAGGTTTTAATTCCGATAGTTTAGCAATTAACCACCTTTCTTTAATTTTATTTTGAATTTTATTTATAACATTTTGTAATAAATCCATAAACTCATCATAACTTTGTGCTTCTTTTAAGTTATTAACAAAATCATTTAAAATTGGATTATCTAAATAATGAATAATTCTTTTTATATTAATTCTAAAGATTTGTAAAGTTTGCAATTCTTCTTTCGATAAATTATCAATATCAAATAATTTAAATCTTTCTATTTCTTCGATTTCCGTTAATTTATCATTGTTTTTAAAAACAATAGTCCGCATAAATTTCCCCCTTTTTTTAATTGATGAGACATATTATACTTATTTTTGGGATTTTGTCAAATTTAACAAAAAAAGGGATAGTGTAAAATAGTTTTGGAAATTATATTAAAAATCACCAAAACTATTTTTTATAACAAAAATGAAATTTCACTTTTCATATAACATTTTAAATACTTTACCATCTTTATAAATAGCTAAAGGGTTATTATTTTTATCTAAATACAAAATTAATTGCTTATTTTTTAACATTTGACCATTTATTATCTTAAATTTTAAATCATCATCAACTTTTTGTTTAGGAATATTTAAAAAATCGCTTATTTTTAAAATTTTGAAATTACCTTTTTCAATATCTGTTAAAGAAATGGCCTTATCTAAAGTAAAACTACCTTGAGCCGTTCTTGTAAGATTTTTCATTGTTCCATAAGTATTTAATTTTAATGCTATATCCCGAATTAAAGAACGAATATAAGTGCCTTTACTAACAGTACATTTAAAAGTAAAAGTAACTTTGTCTGTATAGCAATAATTAAGTAATTTTATATCATAAATTGTAACTTTTTTTTTCGGCAAAATTACTTTTTCCCCACTTCTGGCATATTCATAAAGTTTTTTTCCATTTACCTTTACTGCTGAATATAAAGGAACTTCTTGATTATAAGTTGTTTTAAAATTTGCTAAAACATTTTCAATAATTTCAGCAGAAATATACTTATAATCTTCCTTTAAAACATTTCCTGTTATATCTAGAGTATCCGTATGCAAACCTAAAACAACTTCCGCTATATATTCTTTTTTTTCACTAGTTAATAACTCACATAACTTAGTAGCCGTTCCAATAGTAATAACTAAAACCCCTGTCGCTAAAGGATCTAAAGTTCCTGTATGCCCTACTTTTTTTATTTGCAATTTTTTAGAAACAATATTAACAATATCTCTACTAGTATAATTAGCCGGTTTATTAACAACAATAAGACCGTTATTTCCAGATTTCAAAAGTTACACCTTCTTTAGTATCTTTAAGAATGATGTTTTTACTAGCTAATTCATCTCTAATTTTATCGGCCATTTCATAGTCTTTATTTTTTTTAGCTTCAGCTCTTAATTTTATTTGATTTTCAATATATTCGCGTAATTTTTCATCAATTTTTTCTTCTTTTAACAAATCTAAAGATAAAACTTTATCAAACTCTTTAATTAAATATAATTTACTAGTCCCTGATAAATTTGATTTAATAACATCATATAAAATAGTCAAAGCTAAAGAAGTGTTTAAATCGTCAGCCAAAGCATTTTTAAATTTATCTTGGTAATTTTGAATATCTTCTAAAGTCCCTTCTTTTTTGATGTTTTTAATTTTTCCTAAAAGTTTATTATACCCCTCACGAGCATTATCTAAATTGGCAAAATCAAACAAAAGTTGCTTGCGATAATGTGATGCTAAACACATATACCGAAAAATAAGCGGATTATAACCTTTTTGAACTAAAGATTCAACTGTTAAAAATTCGCCTTTGGATTTGCTCATTTTACCGCTAGCGTCATTTAAGTGTTCAGTATGAAACCAATAGCGACACCATTTATGCCCTAAATATGCTTCAGATTGAGCAATTTCATTTGTATGATGAGGGAAAATATTATCAACACCACCACAATGAATATCTAAATATTCGCCCAAATATTTAATAGCAATGGCACTACATTCAAGGTGCCAACCAGGATAACCGGTTCCAAAAGGGCTTTCCCATTTTAATTCTTGCTCTAAAAATTTAGATTTAGTAAACCATAAAGCAAAGTCTCCTTGATTTTTTTTATTTTTATCTTCCTGCACACCTTCTCTTACACCAACAACCATCTCATCTATTTTATGATTAGTTAAAACATAATAATCCGTTAATTTTGTGATATCAAAATAAACATTACCACCAGATTTATAAGCAAAACCTTTAGTCAGTAACACTTCAATCATTTTAATATATTCATTAATGCAAGAAGTTGCCGGCACCACAATATCTGGCCAGCGAATATTCAATTTAGCACAATCATCTTGAAAAGCTTTAGTATATTTTTGCGCAATATTTAAAATTGAGGTGTGCTCTCTTTTAGCCCCTTTAAGCATTTTGTCATCACCACTATCGGAATCACTGGTTAAATGCCCCACATCCGTAATATTCATACATCTTTTAACATTATATCCCAAATATTTCAAAGTTTTTTCTAAAATATCTTCAGAAATATAATTACGCATATTACCAATATGAGCATAATGATAAACAGTTGGTCCACATGTATATAAAGTTATTTCTTTTTCATTATGTGGTATAAATTCTTCAAATTGCTTAGTCATTGTATTATATAATTTCATAATATCACCTTTTTCTATCAATATTATATCATTTCTCCTTTAAGTTGTGAACAAAAAAAGGCTTTAATAGCCTCTAATTACTTTTTCTAATTTTTTAGCTTCTTCTTTCAAAACAGTATTTTTAGGGTTTTGATTAGCTAAATATTTAGTAAAACTTAAAATAGATGGTAATTTACGATAATCATAAGTTTTTTGTCTTTTATTAGTTCCCGTAACTAGTAAAGGAAAATGTGAATTTTTATCTAATTTATAACGAATATGTTTCAAATTAATTTCATCATCACCTTTATCAAGAACATTTTTCCACTGTAAAATTTGAAAAAAAGCGTAAAAATCCCGATGAAAATATTCAGCATAATTTATTTTTACTTTTTTGCTAAAACTATCAAGTTCTGGTCTAATAATCGATTTAAAAACGCTCTCAGTAATTAAAGATTCAGGATTTAATTTTTCCGGATAATATTCTTTTTCCCCTAACGCTAAAAAAGTATCACTTAACCATTCATAATAGGTTTTTACTTCATTTTGCTTAACACATGGCTCTTCGCCTTCAGTAATAAAATCATCTAAAAAACCTGCTTCTTGACGCATTTTTATCCAAGCCGGATGGTATTTAATGACAAAATCAGGTATATGAACTGGTAAATCTTTTAAATAATGAAATTCACGCATTATTTTAACAGCTTCTCTTATTTTTTGGCTATACTCAATAATTTGTTCGGGCATTTTATTAATATTCGTAAATTTACGATTATCAATTCTAATATATTCAAGATTTTTACTTTCATCTAGTTTTATATAAGCTACTCCTTCTGTAATAAATGCTAAATTTTCTTTAAATTTTTCTAAGTCTTTAAACACAAAACCACCCTTTCGCTAAGTATAATATTAAAAAACATAAAAAATGTCAAATTTTTAGGTTTTTTCTTAAAACATATTGCATAAAATATAGTAATGTGCTATTATATAGAAGTCAAAGAAAACTGGACCCTTAGCTCAGTTGGTTAGAGCATCCGGCTCATAACCGGACGGTCGGTGGTTCGAGTCCACCAGGGTCCACCATACTATGCGGGTGTGGCGAAATTGGTAGACGCACTAGACTTAGGATC
>CALVIK010000082.1 GCA_944329545.1 uncultured Bacilli bacterium | reverse complement strand
AAAAGTAATCGTTCAAGCCGGACATACTAAATTTACAAGTAAAGGTATGGAAGTTTATGATTTGTTATCTCCTGATGAGTTTAATAAATATATAGATGAATGTAGTTTATTAATTACCCATGGCGGTGTTGGGTCAATAAATGATGGTCTTAAACATGGTAAAAAAATAATAGCCGCACCAAGACTTGAAAAATATAAAGAACACACAAACGATCATCAACTACAAATTATAAAAACATTTAGCAGGCAAGGTTATATTTTACCTTTATATGATTTTGATAAATTAGATGAAGTTTTAAAAGTAGTAAAAAAGTTTAAGCCCAAAGAATTTAAAAGTAATACAGTAAACTTTATTAATCAATTAAAAGATTATATTGATAATAACTAGGAAGAGTTGGTAGTATGCAAACAAAAACAACGAGAATATCATTTTTTGATAACTTAAAATTTATTTTAATTCTTTTAGTTGTTGTTGGTCATTTTATTCAATATCAACTTGATTCAGCTTCAGCTAAAGGACTATTTCTTTTTATATATTCGTTTCATATGCCTTTATTTATTTTTGTAACTGGTTTTTTTGCTAAAAAAATTGTAAATTGTGATGCTAATAAACGAATGAACAAAATTATAAATTATTTACTACTTTATTTAATTTATAAAGTCTTATTGTTTGTTTTTTATCATTATATTTTACAGCAACCAATGCAAAGTTTTAATTTATTTTCTGAATCTGAACCAGCATGGTATTTACTGGCAATCGCTATATGGATAATGCTAATGACGATTACCAAAAATATAAAATTTAAATACTTATTGATATTTAGTATTATTGGTAGTTTATTAATTGGTTATGATAGTACGGTTACTGATCAATTTGCTTTGTCTAGGGTAGTTGTCTTTTTCCCATTCTTTTTACTAGGCTATTATTTAACATTTGAGCAAATGAATCATTTAATAAATAAGCTTCATGAAAAAAAGAAAAATATTTTTATAGCTTTAGTTTTAATAATGGCTATTTTTGTAGTATTTATCTTATGTGGTGATAATTTATATTTTTTAAGAGGATTATTAACAGGAAGAAATCCGTTTGCACTTATGCAAATTCCGTTTGACATACCACTAACTGGAGTTATTTTAAGAATGCTATGGCTTTTATATAATTTGATAATTGCTATTATAATTTTTACATTAATTCCTATAAAAGACACAATTTTTACTAAATTAGGTAGTCGGACTTTACAAATATATGTCCTTCATTATTTTGTCATTGTAGGTATTAATTTTAGCTTTATTTGCCCACTTATTCAAAATATTTGTGGTAACTATGTTTTAATCTTTTATATATTATTAGGAATTTTAACTACTATAATTTTATCTTTCAAAGTTTTTGAAAAACCTTTTAATAAAATAATGGGAATTAATTATAAAAAATTATATAAATAATACTATATTATATTTGTTTATCTATTAATTAAAGAAAGTTTATTATTTTGTTGTTTTCGTGTATAATGAAATTAACAACAAATAAATAGAGGTGAAAGTAGTATGGGAACAAGAAAAGTTGTTTATGAAAAAATAAGCGAGGAAAATTTAAAAAAATTACATGAAGTAGAAGTTGAAATCTTAGATGAAATAGTTAGAATTTGTGATAAATATAATTTAGATTATTATTTAGTTGGTGGTACTTTAATCGGGGCAATTAGACACAAAGGTTTTATTCCTTGGGATGATGATTTAGATATTTCTATGCCAAGAGCTGATTATGAAAAGTTTTTGGAAGCCGCACCTTTAGAACTTGATGAAAAATATTATTTAGAAAATAGAAAATATAATGAAAAATTTCATTTACCATTTACAAAAATCAAAAAAAACAATACAGAGTTTAGAGAAACTTTTACTAGTTCTTTAGATAATCATAAAGGTATTTTTGTAGATATTTTTCCTTTAGATAATGTAAAAAAGCCATATAGTAAATTAACGAGAATCCGCAGTATTATTATAAAAAATACAATTCAAGCAGTTTTTGTCAAGTTAAAATTAATGAAACTAAGAGAATGTAGAAGGCCTTATTTGTGTGCTTTATATCAGCCATTTTCAATTAAAACTTTGTATAAATTTCAGCGTTATCTTATGACTAAAGATAATAAATTTAAAACTGATTATTTATGTAATTTTTGTGGTCAGTACGCTATGTATAAAGAAACCTTTAAAAGAGAATTACTAGAGACGACATTGGTAACATTTGAAAATAAAAAATATAAAACATTTAAAAATTATGATGCTTATTTAACTCATATTTATGGAGATTATATGCAACTACCGCCTAAAGAACAACGGGTAAATCATAGTCCCTCAAATATTGATTTTGAGCATGGTAAAGATATTAAAATGAAAGATATAGTAGGAGGAAAATAAAGTGAAAAAATATGTATTGATTTTAGCCGGGGGAACTGGCAAAAGAATGGGAAAAACAAAAATGCCTAAGCAATTTTTAGAATTAGGGGATAAACCTATTTTTATTCATACACTCGAACAATTTCTTTTGAATGAAAATATTGATAATATTATTTTATGTTGTCATAAAAATTGGATATCTCATGCGATAAATACAATTGATAAATATATTCATAAAAATAATATAACTGTCGTTGATGGTGGAGATACTAGAAACGATTCAATGATTAATGGGTGCAACTACATTAAAGAAAATTTTGGGTTAAATGATGATGATATTGTTATTGTTCATGATGCGGTAAGACCATTTGTTAGCCAAAGAATTATTAATAGCAATATTGAAATGACTAAACAGTATGTGGCTGTAGATACGGTTATTCCGGCAACTGATACAATCGTAAAATCTGAAGATAATAAAATTATTTCAGAAATTCCTGTAAGAAATCAAATGTATCAAGGGCAAACACCGCAGACATTTAACTTAAAAAAATTAATAGAATTGTATGATGAATTAACAGAAGAAGAAAAGGCGATTTTAACTGATTCTTGCAAAATATTTGTTTTAAAAAATCAACCGGTAGCATTGGTTGAAGGAGAAATTTTTAATATGAAAATAACATCACTTCACGACTTTAAAATAGCAAATGCTATTTTAGAATTAAGAGGCGAAAAATGATTAATCAATCTTATAGATTAATAGACCCTAAACAAATTCGGGTTGATTTTATTGATGAAAAATTAGAAAAAGATGAACTTATTGTAAAACCAGAATATTTGTCGATATGTGCGGCTGATCAGCGTTATTATACAGGTAGCCGTGGTGAAGAAGTGATGAATAAAAAATTACCAATGGCTTTAATCCATGAGGCCGTTGGCCGAGTAGTTTATGATCCTTATGGTAAATTTCCTAAAGGTACTAAAGTAGTAATGATTCCTAATACACCTAAAGAAAAAGATAAAGTTATTAAAGAAAATTATTTAAGAAGTAGTTTATTTAGAGCTTCTGGTATTGATGGTTTTATGCAAGAATTTGTTAAAATTAAAACAGACCGTGTAGTAGAATATAAAAAAGCTTCACCGAGAATTGCTGTTTTAGCGGAATTAATAAGTGTTGGAATGAATGCTTTAGAGCATTTTGAACAATATAGTAATCCTAATAAAATGACATTAGGTGTATGGGGCTGTGGCAATGTTGGTTATATTATGGCTTTAATTTTAAGGCATCATTTCCCTAATGCCCATATATATGTTTTTGGAACAACAAAAGAAAAACTTAATTACTTTTCTTTTGCGGATGGAGTTTATTTAATAAATGAAATTCCTGATAATTTAAGAATAGATCATGCTTTTGAATGCGTTGGTGGCAGAGGTTCAGAAAATGCTATTAATCAAATTATTGATTATATTAATCCAATGGGAACTATTGCTTTAATGGGTGTTAGTGAACATAATGTTCCAATTAATACTAGAATGGTTTTAGAAAAAGGCCTTACTTTAATTGGCAATAGCCGTAGTGGCCGAGAAGATTTTGAAGCTGCTGTTAGTTTTTTTGAAAGTTCTGAAGATATTAGAAATTACTTAGAAAGAATTATTTCTGAAGAAATTGTTGTAAAAAATATTAATGATATTCATCAAGCTTTTGAAAATGATATCAATAATAACTTTAAAACAATTATGAAATGGGAAATTTAATGTGAAAAATTTTTAAATAAATATATTTTTTGGATTAAACAATACTTTAAGTTGTATTTGAATTTTAGGTGATAGTATGAAAAAGTTTTTGAAAGATTTTAATAAACATTATTTAATTATATTTTTAGTAGCCATTATTTTATTTGCTTCATATGGTAGAGGGTATGATATGCGGCATGATGCTGTATTT
>CALVIK010000081.1 GCA_944329545.1 uncultured Bacilli bacterium | reverse complement strand
CAATCTCTTATGAAAAATTTCACTTAATTTTAATAATACAACACAATAAAATCAGAACTTAATTCTTCTAATGCTATAGTAATAATAAAAGGAGAAAATATGCTTTATAAAACAGGAAACTATGTATAGAAAATTTATTTTTAATCATATAGATAACATTACATATTTTGATATAAATAAATTATTATTACAGGGAAAAATTATGCCTAGAAAAGAAGAAATTATGTTAACAGATAAAACTAAAAATAAATTATAATCAAGACAAAGTCGTTAATAATTTTCTTCAACCTATCAACAAATTAGTTGGCAGTCTTAAATAACTTAAACAAGTTATTTAAGTTATTTACAATATAATCAATTTCTTTTTATTTTTAAAAATTATCATTCATTAAAAATTTAAAAGCATTAAGATGTATAATTCCATTTTTTGAATAATCCTCATCATCCAAAGAAATTACATATTTAGGATAATTGTCATTTATATTGTCATATGCCCCAAATTCTCTTTTAATAGTTTTTTCATCACCATTTAATTGATAACATACCTGGATATACTTAAATTCATCATTTTTAGTTACAATGAAGTCAATTTCTCCTTTTGTTGTTTTTCCAATATATACTTCATATCCTCTAGCTATAAGTTCATTATAAACAAGGTTTTCTAAACATATCGAGTAATTTATTTCCTTTTTATTCGTTTTTATTTGTTTTATCCCCAAATCACTAGAATAGTATTTATTTAATGTTTTCATAACACCTTTACCAGTAATGTCATATCTATATACTTTATTTACAATAAAAGTAGAACATAATGCCTCTAAATATTCATATAATGTTTTACTGGATATTTTTTGATATTCTGACTCTAAATAATTTAAAACATTCGTGGCCGAAAATTCTTTTCCTTCTATTTCTAAAATATATTGTAAAATTTTATTAAAAGTAGTTACATCTTTAATACTAAGTCTTTCTACAACATCTTTTAAAATAATAGAATTGTAAACATCAGAAATATAGTTTATTTTTGAAGCATCATTGCTAAAAGAAAAACGCTGTGGCAGACTACCCCATTTAAAGATGTCTAATAACAATTTTTTATAATCTTCTTTTTTAGTCTTAGTTAGTTTAACAACTTCTTTAAAAGTTAAAGGATTTACTTTAAAACTAACATACCTACCAGAAAGATCAGTTGATAGTTCTAGAAAAGTCATTTTACTATTTGAACCCGTAATAAATATACTATATTTGTTGGTAATTCTAAGTGAATTTATGCCTTTTTCAAACTCTAATACTTTACCTATCTCATCTAAAAAAACATAATATTTTTTTTTATCTCTAGTTAAAGATTTAATATAATTATATAAGTCTAGGCCATTTTTAATAAAGCTGTATTCTAAAGATTCAAAATTAATATATATAATATGATTTTCTGGGACATTTTGCTTTCTTAGTTCATCGATTATTTGCGTTAAAATAACTGATTTACCACTTCTTCGCATACCATATATAATTTTAACCAAGCTTACTTCTTCATAAAAATCTCTAATTTTTTCTAAATATAGTTCTCTTTCTAACATGTTTATCACCCTTATAAAATTATATCACTAGTTTTTATATTTGTAAAGTTTTTTTCTTCAAAGAAAAAAACTTTTAAAATTACAAAATTATTTTCTTTTGAGAAAATTAACTATTTGTGAATATTAATCCATTCTATAATAAGAGAAACAACATAGTCAATTTCTTTTTTTGCTAAACATCTTCCTTTAGAAATATGATGCCACTTATAAAGACAACTTCGACAACAAGTAGCAGTTGCGGGCTGAGCTATAAAAACTGGATGCCCTTTCACTGGGGTTTGCTTACCATCATTTTTTATATAAGCTGGCGCTAATCTTTGATTAATAAAGTCATAAGCATGCTCTTTTATTTTTGTCATACCTTTATTTTTAATATAATCTTTATCCTTATCTGTAAGTCTAAAACCATTTCTAAACTTTGATTTAGATAATTTATTTAATACATTATCAATATTTTCCATGGCATAATCCCTTATTTTTTATTATGGCGGAATTTCTGAATTTCTTCATAGCCATCTAAATTTTTATTTGCCCCTGTTTTTAAAGCAATAATTCCCCTAAAGGTTTTTAAACCGTTTTTTCGCAAACTTTCAATAGTATCATCAACAATTGCTACTTTTTTATCAGCAAAACTCATAATTCTTCCCTCTTTATATTTACTTGGGCAAAGAGAAAAATGCTTAACTATCAGTCCTCTATTAGAAGATTCTATTATCATTTGTTTTAAATCTTCAGGAATTTTATCATAATTTTCGGCGTTTTTTAATTCTAAAGTAATCCCATCAATAGCTCTTACCGGAAATGGAAACATATGATGAATTACTCCATCAATTATTTTTTCTGCTTTCTTTCTATCTTCAAAATATTCTGGGAACCAATTAATCGCATTTACAATAGCTTCCAATGGATGACGGTACCCATGTCCATTAAAACTATATTCTTGAAAATTTTCCGGATTATTTTGCCATGGTAAAGTATATAAATCATGCATCATAGCAATTATAACCGCCACATTTTTATCAATATCTGCATTTACATATTTGTTTTTTTGACAAATTTTATAAGTAACTGCAGCATCAGAAACAATATGATGACCTAAAGATACATCATCGTGATGTGGAAAATCTTTTTCCATTCTTCTTAAAAAATTTCCATTAAAAAATATTGGATTAATTATGTTCCAAAAATTTACTGTCTCTAACTGATTAAAATTATACTTTCTTAAAATATTATTAACTTCACTCATCTTTTTTTCACACATAATAACACATCCCTGGACGCCACTTATTATAGCATTTTTTTATTACTTTGCAATTTTACTATTTATAACTAAAGAAATCGGTATAATATAATTATTTTCATCTACATTCATTAGTTCATCATTAAAAATAACATCCTCCATCCTTTCCTGGTTTTATATTTGTTAATAATGTAATACATTCTACATGATAAGTGTTTGGAAACAAATCTACAGGAATTATCTTTTCCACAGTATAGTTTTCTTTTAAAATATTTAAATCTCTTACTAAAGTTAAAGGATTACAAGATACATATATAATTTCCTCTGGATTTATTCTTAAAATGTTATTTATACCATTTTTACTAAGCCCAGCTCTTGGCGGGTCAACTATAACTGTATTCATTTTATCTTTCAAGTTCTTGCACACTTCATTAGCGTCTCCACAAATAAAATCTACATTATCAATTTTATTTAAAATTTTATTTTCATTCGCACAATCTATTGCTTCTTTATTGATTTCAATTCCAATAACTTTATCAAAATATTTACTTAAAATTAAACTAATAGTTCCAGTCCCGCAAAACAAATCTAAAGCCTGCCCTTTTTTACTAGTTAATTTTATTGCTTCATTATATAAGACTTCAATCATATCCGTATTAACTTGAAAAAAAGAATCTTTAGAAATATTAAATTTTAAACCATTAATGGTTGCTTTAATATATTTACTACCATAAACAAGTCTTTTATCCATATAAATACTAGCCGCATATTTTTTTAATTTTTCTATATCTAATACGCCATCAATAATTATCATTACATTATCAAAAGCTTTAATTGTAATTTCCTTAACATTTTCTAAATTTAAAGTATTCAAAATAACAATAATATCGTTAATTCTTTTATCCGCTAAAGCACAGTTTTCAATTGCTAAAAATTCATTAGTTTTATTTTTAAAATAACCTACTTTATTATGAACTTTTAAAGTTATTTTGTTGCGATAATAATTAGTTTTTTTACTTGGAATAATATCAATAACAACATTATCAAGACCACTAAATTTTTTAATAATATTTTTGACTTTTTCTTCTTTATATTCTAATTGCTTTTTATAATTTAATTCTTTCAAAGCGCAACCACAACTTCTATAAGGACAAATCGCTTTTACTCTATCATCACTAAAAGATAAATACTTAATAACCTCCCCTTCCATAAAATTTTTTTTATCTTTTAAAATTCTAATAAAAGCTTCATCTTTTGGTAATAATTCAGGAACAAAAACAACCTTTTTATCAATATAACAAACGCCTTCACCTTGATCATTTAATCTCAAACATTTAACTTTTTTCATAAAATTCTCCTTGTTATTAGTTTATTATATATTAATAAATTAGTCAATTTAAAAATTTGCAAAACATTTTGATAATTTTAAAACAATTATCCATAATAATACTAGTAAAGAAGGGATTATATGGAAAAAATAATTAAAAGCGCTAAAAAAAACATTGAAAAAGTAAAAAAACTATACGGTAATAGCTCCGATTTAACGACAAGAATCATTAAACTAGGAAAAATTAATGTTGGCATTATTTTTATGGAAAGTTCTAGTGCGGCTTTAACCGTTAGCGAGCATATTATTAAAAGTATTAACATGATTGAAAATGATAAAAAAATTTTTGAAAGTGTTTTTGACAACTTAAAAAATAGGATATTTAATAGTCAAGTCATAACCATTAATGATTTTGAAAAATTTCCGTATTTTTTATCTGCTGGTTTTACTATTATTATTACTGATGATAGTGATGAAGCTATTGTTATGGAAACCAGACTACCTTTAGATAGAGGTGTTACCGAATCCAGTAGTGAACCAATTCTAAGAGGCCCTAAAGATAGTTTTACAGAAAGTCACGCCAAAAATTTAGGTTTAATTAGAAAAAGAATTAAAGATAAAAATTTATGGTTTGATGAAGTGAAAATCGGTAGAAGAACGCAAACAAGAGTTAATATTGCCTATATTAACGATATCGCTGATAAAAAAGAAGTTAATTATATTAAAAAAACTTTAAAAAACATCGATATCGATGGTATTTTAGATAGTGGTAATTTAAGAGAATATTTAATTAATGAAAAATCCGCTTTTCCACAAGTTCAAAGTACTGAAAGACCAGATTTAGTATGCCAATCTTTATTAAATGGAAAAATTGCTATTATAGTGGAAAATTCCCCATTTGTTTTACTAGTTCCAGCTGTTTTTATTGATTTTACCCATACCCCTGAAGACTATTATCAAAAACCCTTAAATATTAGTTTAACAAGAATTTTAAAATTTATTTCTCTTTTAATAACCTTATTTACTCCCGCTATTTATATTGCCATTACAACTTTTGATCAAGTTGTCGTCCCTAATGAATTATTAATATCTTTAGCCGTTCAAAGAGAATCGGTTCCTTTTCCAACTTCTTTAGAAATAATTCTTTTAATGACCATTTTTGAAATATTAAGAGAAAGCGATATTCGAATGCCTTCTAACATGGGAACTGCTATGAGTATTGTTGGTGCTTTAGTTTTGGGTTCAGCGGCCGTTGATGCCGGTATTGTCTCGCCTATTGCCGTTATTGTCGTCGCTTTTACTTCCATCTGTAGCTTAATATTTACTGATATAGATTTTATGAACGGCATTAGATTTTGGCGTTTCATCTTTATTATTTTTGCCAGTTTTTTAGGATTAATAGGACTTGTCGTCGCTGTTATGATTTTTATCATTAAACTAGCTTCTTTAGAAAACTTTGGTGTTAGTTATTTATCACCATTTAGCCCATTTAATATTTCTGCTCAAAAAGATGCTTTAGTTAGATTTTCAACCCCCAATATTTTTAAAAGACCAAGTTATATAAAGATTAAAAACTATTTTAAACAAGGAGGGTCTCATGAAAAATAAAATAATTATATTATTAATACTTTGTTTATTTCTTTGTGGCTGTGGTAATTATCGTGAACTAAATCAAATTGCTATTATAACTGGTATCGGCATTGATAAAAAAGATGATAATTACGAAGTAAGTATGTTGATTGCCAATGCTGGGAAAAGTGAAACTTCTTCAAAAGAAGGTGAATCAAAACCTACCGTCTATTCAGGAAAAGGTTCAAGTTTAATTGAAGCCACTAAAGAAGTGGATCGAAAAACACCGAAACAATTATATTTTGGTCATATCAATGTTGTCTTAATTTCTGAAGATATTGCCAAAGAAGGTTTTTTAAATGTTGCTGATTGGTTATTGCGCAATCCTGAATCTCGAAAAAAATTCTATTTATTAATGACAAAAGATAAAACGGCCAAAGAAGTCTTAGAAATAGTTTCCCCTTTAGAAGCTTTTCCATCACAAAATATTGGAACATTAATGGAATCTAATGAAGAAACACAAGCTATCGCTAGTTCTATTACTTATAGCGATTTTATCAATAATATTTTGAACGAAGGATTAGAACCAGTATTACCATCAATTACTGTCGCTGGTAGTAGTAAAGAAGGAGAAAGCAAAGCCAACTTAGATAAAACTAGTCCAAGTAGCTACTTAAAATTAGAAACTTTAGCTATATTTAAAGGTGATAAATTCCAAGATTACACTAATGCTAATGACAGTAAATTAATTAACATTTTAAAAAATACTGTCAAGCAAAGTGTTTTTACTATTAATTATGATAAAACTAAAGTTAATTTTAACATGAAAAACATTAAATCAAAAATAACTATTCAAAATAATCAAAAATTTAATATTAAAGTAAAAGGCGATGCTACCTTAGCCGAAATAAATAGTAATACTAATTTAAATGACGAAAAAATTATCAACAATATTGAAAGCAAACTAAACAACCAAATAACCAAAGACATTAATAATTTAATAAAAAAGCTACAAACAAAATATAAAAGTGATATTTTAGGTTTAGGTAACATGATATATAAAAACTATCCTGATACTTGGCAAAAAATCAAAAATAATTGGAATGATACTTATTTTCCAAAAGCCCAAATAAATATCCAAACTGATATTCAGTTAGTATCTACTGGATCTTTAGAAAATACTATTAGAAAGGAATATCAAAAATGAAAATAACAAGGCTTGAATACAATAGTTTAGTATGGTTTTTAATTAGAGGCTGTTTTATCGGCGTTACTTTAAACAATATTATTTATATTAGTTCTGTCGATAGTGCGCTGGCGATTATTTTAGCTATTTTGATTGGTTTTATCGCGCTTTTTACTTATTTTTATATTCGAAAATTTATGACTAATACTAGCATCGTTGAAAAAAACAAACTCTTATTTGGTAAATTTGGCATAATATTCAATATAATTTGGGGGCTTTTTGCTTTAGGTTTTGCGATTATAATTTTAAGTGATTTAACTCATTTTGTCAGTTCACAATTTTTGTATTATACTTCCCCTATTGTTATTACTATCGTTTTTATGGTTTTAACCATTTATGCTTTAACAAAAGGCATTAAGACAATTTCTAAAACTAGTTTAATTTTATTTTTCTTTGTCGCGATTATTACTTTATTAATTGTTATTGGCCTTATTACTAATATCGATATCAGCAATTTTAAGCCCATTTTATATAATGGTTTAACCCCTGTTATAAAATCAGTTATTATTGTCCTTGCTTATAATGTTTTCCCCATTTTCTTCTTATTAATTATTCCTCAAAATACGGTTCATAAAGATAATACTAAATTAAATGTTATTTTTTATTTAATTTCTATGTTATCAATTTTAAGTGTTTGTTTTATGACCATTTCTATTTTCGGAATCAATTTATCTTTGCTTTTTGAATACCCTGGTTTTCATCTTTTAAGACAAGTAAATATTGGTGAATTTGTCGACCGTATAGAAATATTCTTATCTATTGAATGGATTATTTCCATGCTTATTATGCTAATTTTTTGTTTATATTTTTTTAACGAAGTAATTAAAAAAACATTCAAATATAATAAAAAATGGCATTTGCCATTACTAATAACTGAAGCCACTGTTTTAATTATTTTACAATTATTTATTATCGACAATTTTTTACTTTCATCAGTAAAAGAACATAATATATTCTTTTATGCAATGGTTCTTATTTTTATCATTTTAATTATAATTACCGTAATTAAAATAAAATTATATATTAGTCATAACCAAAGCCACTAAAGCCCCAATAATTACTAAAACTAAAATAGCAATAATAATTTTACTGGCCAAACCTAAAGCTTTTTTTTCACCGTCTTCAAAATCTTTTTTAGACAATTTCAAACTAGAAGTAAAAAACGAATCATCCATCGCAGAATTTGGTACTTGTTTTTTATTTTCTTCAATTAATTCTTGAACATTGTTTACTTCACCAACTTTAGTATCATCAGAAACCAAATCCTTGAATAAATCAGCCGCTAAAGTATTATCACTCATTTTGTTTAACATACTAGTATTAGTAATAGTATTTATTAATTCCTTTAATTCTTCTTCTTCATTTTTTTCTGAACTAGCTTGCTTTCTTTTTAAATCTAAATTTTTTAAAATATCATATTGGGTATTTCGCAAAACTCTTTCTTTATCATCTGGTTCTTTATTTTCTTTAGCTTTAGTTAAAACATCGCGAATATCATAATTACGCATTTCGTTAGAAGGATAAGTTCTTCGGCGAATATAACTTTTTTCCGGCAATTCTTCTTCACCGGTTATTTTCCTATACTGTCTTTCTTTTTGATAATTTTCCCGATTTTTAAGCATTTCCTTTATTTTCGTAATGTCTATTTCATTGGCATTATCAATCGAAGCAATTCCTTCAATATTAGTATATTTACCACCAGAATATATATCACTATATAACTGTCTATTTCGCTCACTACGCAAATCAACTTTTTTATTTTTATAATATCTTTCCATTCGCGAGTTCATGACGCTCACCTCTTATCATAATAATATCATATTTTGACATTTTTTTAAAGGGCAGTCTTGCTTTTTAAAAAATTTTTACATATAATTAATTTGGGAGGTCAAACTATGGAAAAAATAAAAGTTGATAAAGAATTATGTATCGGTTGTGGCGCTTGCGCAGCTACTTGTCCAGATACTTTTGAAATTAATGATGATATGTTAGCAGAAGTTATTAAAGATGAAGTTACTGAAGAAGTTATTGAAGCCGCAGAAAATTGCCCAACTGAAGCCATTAAAATAGAAGAAAACAAAGAGGATGAAAATTAACCTCTTTGTTTTTATTTAGTCATAGCAACATTATAATCCATTGTTTTGTCTAAAACTTTATTAACCGTTCCATAAACTAAAAAACGGTGAGAAGTATTACTACCAGAATCAAGGCAAGTTGATAAAACAAGCACTTTAGAATCTTTATCTACTTGAACATCACTTTGAAAAGTCGAATTTTGTTTTACTTGCTGCATATCCGTTACAAAATCTTCTTCATTATTATAATTACCATGTGTTAAATCATAAAAATCTTGATTAACCGCCGCAAATAAATCTATTTCATATATAGCATCTTCTGTATGATAATACATAACTGGATGTTCATTGTAAAACTCTTGACTTTGTAAATTACTAAGCATCCCAAACATTGAGTCATTGCGCATATTATGACCAAAAATAACTGTTACATCATCAGATACATTAGCACTATTATCTTTATCCATAAAAAGGGTCCCCGCACTATTAGCGTTGCCATCTAATGAACGGCGTAAATAATAATCATTATCATTACCCTGAACTACTGGATAATCAACATTTGTTCCTTGCCATTCTAACCAACCAACAGCATCTTGATTAATTTGTTTTAACGCTGAAAAATCAACATCTTTGTAATTAACGCCTTCTTCAGGAGCCTGGTAAACATCATCAGTAACTACTAAACTAGCAACTTCTTGATTTAAATTTTCATTGGCTTGATATTCATTTAATCTATCGACTATTCCTGGCGTCATTATAGCCAAACCAGCTATAGAAATTGTCATTACCACCGCCGCAATTTTATGAACAAGTTTAAATTTCTTATTTTTTTTCGGCATATTATTTACCGTCACATTAACTTTAGGTTTTTCCTCAATTTCTGATTCTTTTGGTAACTCTGCTAAAGACTCTGATTTAATTTCTGATTCTTTTTGCAAAGACAATAAAGCTTTTTCTCTAATTTTTTCATCTTTAGCTTTTTCAGCTATAAATTTATTAGCAACATCAGTAGTCCAGTTATAATCATTTACTAATTTTTCTAATAATTGTTCATAAGTCATTTTACAGCCTCCTATATTTTAATTATACATTTATCCTTTTTTTTAGTCAATTTTTCATTTTAAATTTATTGACAAATATTATAAAGCTTTCTAACTTCTTTAATTGTTAAATGTCGATATTCCCCAGCTTTTAATCCATTTAAATTTAGAAAAGCTAACTCTTCTCTTTTTAATTTAATAACTTTATATCCAATCGCTTCAAACATTTTTTTAACTTGATGGTTTCGCCCTTCATGAATAGTTATTTTAACTAGTGAAGTGTTATTTTTTTTATCAATTTTTAATATTTTCGTTTTAGCTTTCGCAGTTTTAATCCCATCAATCATAACGCCATTTTCTAAAGATTTTATTTTGCTAGGCACTACCGCTTCATTTATTTTCGCCACATATACTTTATCAATTTCACTACTAGGATGCATTAGTTTATTGGTTAAAGCTCCATCATTTGTCAATAAGATTAGCCCACTAGTATCATAATCTAGCCGGCCCACAGGGTATAACCGGTTATTAGTTTCAATTAAATCGACAACAGTTTTTCTTCCTTTTTCATCTTTAACTGTACTAATAACACCTCTTGGCTTATATAACAGTACATATTCTAAGTTACTTTGTTTAATAATTTTTCCATTAACTAAAATAGTATCACTTAAAGAAGCTTTTGTTCCAAGATCAGTAATCGTAACGCCATTAACTTTAACTTTACCCGCTATTATTAATTTTTCAGCAGTTCTTCTTGAACAATAACCTGAACTCGCAATTATTTTTTGTAATCTTTCCATTTTTTTCACCAAAATAATTATACAAAAAAGACTAAATTTTGACAAGTTATGAGCCTTTAATAAAATTTTTAATCTTATCCCATAAACTTAATTTAGTCTTTGCTATTTTTACATATATATTTTCCGTATGAATGTTTTTTTCGCCAACATAAATTTCAACCTCACCTACTTTATCATCATTTTTATATTCTCTTTTTTTAGTTAATTTGAATTTTAAATTTACTGTTTCTTTTTCACTTTCAGTAAATGGATAAGTAAAATCACTTCGCAAATATAAATCATTATTTTTATAATATTCCTCACCTAAAATAGAAATAACTCCTTTATTTAAAATTGTATAGTTCTGATAGTGCGCGAAAGCTTCTTCGTATAATTTTTGATGATCGCTAAAATCACTGCCATCTTGAATAGTTACTACTGTTAAATTTAAATCGTTATTAGAAGCTGAAGTTACTAAAGTTCTTCGGGCTTTTTTTGTAAAACCAGTTTTCCCTCCAGTCGTATAATTATAATTAAATAATAATTTGTTTTTGTTTTTCCATTTATAAACATTTTTATTTGTTTTAACCGTATGATATTTTTCTTTAACTATTTTTTGAAAATTTTCATTTTTCATTGCATAGCTCATTAAAAGTGCCATATCATATGCACTAGATACATTACCGCCATCTTCTTCATCAAGACCATGAGGATTACGGAACAAAGTATCTTGCATTCCTAATTTTTGGGCTTTAGCATTCATCATTTTTACAAAATTTTTTTCCGTCTTACCAATATGTGTAGCAATAACTAAAGCTGCATCATTACCACTTCTAAGCATTAAACCATAAAGCAAATCTTCTAACTTTATTTGCTCGCCCGCTTTTAAATAAATTGCCGAACCGTAAGCTTTTAAAACTTCATCTCCAACAGTAATCGTTTGCGCCAAATCACCATTTTCAATAGCTATTAAAGCTGTCATAATTTTGGAAATTGAAGCAACACTCCCTTTATAATGAGGATTTTCTGAATACAAAACCCTTTTACTATCCATATCCATTAAAACTACTGATTTGGCATTACTACTAAAGGCCTGAACCGAAAAAGGTAAACAAAGTAAAATTAAAAACAATAATATTTTCCGCACGCTATCACCTAAAAAATTATATACAAAAAAAAGATAAAATATACAAATTACCTTTAATTTTCATATAAACCATTTATTTTACTCATATCTTCTCTACTTAAATTTTCAACTACCCACTCATTATTTTGCTTTTTTAAATTAAATTCGATTGTATAAGTAACATTGTCTTTAGCTTCTTTTAATCTATCTAACCGATATTTTGTAAATAATGATGCCTTGTAATTACCATTCTCATCTAAAAATTCTTCTTCATTGTTTATTCTATAAGCAGTGGCGTCACTAGCAATATCGGAATAATCTCGCACCGTAATTTCTACTGTGACTACGGCCATATCACCATCAATTTTATCATCTTTAATCTCATAAATTAAATTGCGATAATGTTTTTTCATAAATTCCCGATATTCCTTACGCATATTAGCCGATAAAGATTTATCTTTTTTTAAAGTATTATTTAAATCTTTTAAAACTTCATCATCTAAAGTTTGATATTTAGTGAGCAAAGTTTCAACTTTTTTTACTGGTGTATTATCCATTTCACAGCCACATATAGCAAATACTAAAATTACTGCCAAGGCATATAAAGCCATTTTTTTCATTTTTCCCACCTCACTTTTATTGTGGAAAAAAACTTAGTTTTTATTCACCTTTACTTATTTTTTTTAAATATTTATCTAACCATTTCTTAGAAATTTTAAAGTGTGGGAAGGCTTTGGCAAGTCTTCTTTTTAAAATAGTATTATCTAATAAAAATTTTCTAACAGTAAGACTAATTTCTTCAGTATTATCTTTAAAATTCAATTTTTTAATATTTGGTTTAATATTAGTAATAATTTTAAAAGATACCGCAAAATCAGTAATAAAAAGAACTAAAATAATTACAAATAAAATTTTAATAATCATTTCTGGAATACTAGTTAAAATATTAAAGAAAAACGGATTAAAAACATAAATAATCAACATTCCAAGTAGGCCAAACAAAACTCCGGCTTCTAAACAAATACGGCCATTAATATTAAATTTCTTATTACTATAATCCCACCATCTAGTATGAAAAATTTTTTCCATTAAATAACTTGTTAAATATTCCAAGATTGAACATACTAATACGGCCATCACAAATAAAACTATAGGGTCTTTTTGATAATCATCTAAAAAGAAAGTAATTAATAAAGCTCCAACTCCATAAATTGGACAATAAGAGCCAATTAAAAAACCGCGATTGACAAATTTGCGTTCGACAATTAAAGTATTCAATATTTCAATACCCCAGCCAATAACGGAATAAATAATAAATAGTAAAAAATAATGCTCTAAATGCACAAAACTCACCTCGTCATTATTTTAACATTTTCTTATTAAAGAC
>CALVIK010000080.1 GCA_944329545.1 uncultured Bacilli bacterium | reverse complement strand
ATGATAAAATCCTCTTATTTTATTTAAATAATCTTCTCTTTTGTATAATTTTTCCATAGATAAATCACCCAATATAATTATATTATTTTTTTTGAAAAAAAGCAAGTTATCGACCACTTTTTAGTATGTTATAGCCAAAAGTGGTCGATAACTAGCAAAATTCAGCATTTTTTATAAAACATTTATATAAATTATAACAATTGTTTTAAGTTATAATATTTTAAATTATTGGTACTCCCCCATTTCAATATTCCATTATAAGTATTTATCATAATATTATAATCATTATTACTAATAAATTTATACTGTTTTAATAATTTTAAGTTTTTAATTTTCTTTTTAAATTTGGTTTTCGTACAATTTCTTAATTTTAAAATAACTTTATTATTTATTATATAAAATCTGTACCCTAAAAAATCTATACCATTTTTAATACTATTTATTTTTGTTTTCTTAATATTGATTTGTAAATTATATTCTTTTTCTAATTTATTTGTTATCTCTTTTAAAGCATATTTTAAATAATTTTTATCATGGTGAATAATAATAAAATCGTCCATATAATTTATACATTTATGAAGATGTAAATTTTCATTAATAAAATGATTTATTTCATATAGATAAATAAGACCAAAAGCTTGGGATGTTTGATTCCCAAGCGCAACCCCTTTACCATACTCATATAAAGGTATTTCTTCGACTTCTTTAATCAATTTATTTTTATTTTTTAAATTACTTTGTTTTAAATAATTAATTCTACTTTGTTTTAATTTTATTATTTTTTTATTTACATAATCTTCATTAACTGAATCAATTATCGAATATAATATATTTAAAGCATCTCTATCCTTTATATTCTTTTTTAAAATATTTTTTAATACATTATGATCTATTTTATAAAAATATTTACTGATGTCTAGTTTTAAAACATAAAAATTATTATATTTTCTTTTCATTTGATTTAAATATTTTTTTAATAACTTAACACCATATAAAGTTCCTTTACCTATTCTAGTCGCACACATATTATTACCGTATTTATTTTCAAAAGTTTTAACTAATACATATTCAGCTATTAAATGGTTAATGATTTTATCCTTTATATTTTGCGCCATAACAATTCGGCATTTAGGATCATTTATCATAAATATATTATATTTACCAATATTTAAATTTCTTGTATTTAATCTTTTATAAATATTAAGGATGTGCTCGGACTTATAGGTTTCAAATTTATTAACTTTATCTTTATTTTTTACTTTTGTACATACCTTATTTGTCATTTTTACTATATTATCTAGTTTACAAGCTTCCTCGTATAAATTATTTAACCTTTTCATAATTGAACCAACTTCTAACCATTTTATCTAATTCTAACAAGTGATTTGTGTAACTTAAAAATTTTTTATTAGAAAGTAATTCTTTACGCAAAGCTTCTTCTAAATAAAAGTTAAGCATTTGTATTTGAACAATTACTTCTTTTTTATCTTCTTTATTTTGAAATACATTAGCTCTATATATCCATTCTAAAATATTATAACAACTTTCCACTATTTTATTTTTTAAAGTAAAGTATTTATTAGGAAAATTTTCAGTATTTTTCTCAATATATCTTAATGTTTTTCTGGCTGATCTTGCAATGATTAAATTTTCATGAACTTTATATTTTTCTTTTAATTTTTTTAAATTTTGCTTTTTCTTTTCTGTTAATTCCATTTTATCACCATATAAAAAACGCAGCAAGGATAGAAAACAAAGATTTTCGCATAATACTACTAGCCTAAGTTTTCATTTACCGCATATATTTTGTAATTTATATTACAAGGAATATTCTTGTTTCTAGACCTTATGGATATGGATTTTACACTCATAAACTATAGTTTCCTAGAAAATGCTGGGCTGACGCTACTACTCATTGCAGTTCGCAATGCCATCACTGTTCACGTTGCAGTTAGCAGAATCATCGTTCGCGTTCGCATTGCCATTAGAATTAGCATTCACATTCAAAACGCCTAAATTGCAATTCGCATTAGAGCTATTAAAGTTGCAGGAGCCTTAATCAGAATACCCCTATAAAAACATATAATATGTTTTTACCTAAATTTAATGCAGCTGAAAATTTTTATTTTTTTGCTGAAAAGCCGGTGCCTACACTCGCCGTCGCTCCTTCGGCACCATACATTCGCCAAAAGGCGAATGACTAGAATATTTTGCCTTGAGGCAAAATATTAGATACTAGATTTTTAGATTTTGGCTGGGCTGACGCTACTACTCCATGCAAGCCGCACGGCCATCACTGCTCACGGCGCAGAAAGCAGAAACATCGTACGCGCCCGCGTACGCAAAGCGAGCAGAATCAGCATACACACCCAAAACGCCTAAATAGCAATCCGCATCAGAGCTATCAAAGTTGCAGGAGCCTCCAGCACCGGTAAATGCTGAATTATTGGATAATTCCGTTAAAATTGTTTGGTTACTAGCCCAATAATCAGCACTTCCTCCTTGAACACAAACTGGTTCAGTTAATGATGAAAATTTAGCACATGCCCAAGCATTTTGAATAACATTTGATGAATCTAGTTCATATTTTAAAAAGTATGTTTTTCCTTCTTGATATGAACTAAGTTCAGTATAATCTGATACTCCATCAGTTACGGTACTTGTTCCTATTGTCCTTTCATCTGTATGATAGGCATATACTATTTGATTTGCTCCTATTGTTCCGCCAGTTGCTTGTTCATAATTTAAGGTTACGGTTATGGTACTACTTGTATTTTCTGGTTGACTAGTTACACTATCACTATATGTTACTTTTACATATAGTTCAGCACTTTCTCCTTGTAATAAATTATCCCCTTCACTTATTCCACTAGTTGTAAACTCTATGGCTGGGTTATTATTTGTATTTACTTCTATACCAGTTAATGTTGCATCTATTGTTCCCTGGTTTGCAACTGTTATTGTATATGTTATTGAATCACCAGGACTTTCTAGATTTGTACTAAATGTAGCTGTAGTATTTGTATGTGTCGGTTCGGATGCATTACTTGCCCCTCCTACTATACTTCCACTTGTTATATCAGTTATTAACACACTAAAGTTACTACTGATACTACTGCTACCATTTATTCGAAGTTGACTTGCAAATGCTGCATAGC
>CALVIK010000079.1 GCA_944329545.1 uncultured Bacilli bacterium | reverse complement strand
TATCGATACAGGCATATTAAAAGGTGCGAAAGAAATATTAAAAGAATATGAATTTATTTATGAAGATGATAAAGAATATCATGGGATTATCGATTTACTTTTAATCTTTGATGATCATGCGAAAATAGTTGATTATAAATTAAAAAATACTAAAGATGATGCTTATATAAAACAGTTAACTGGTTATAAAAATTATATAAGTAAAATTATCAATAAACCAGTCCAAATATATTTATATAGCATTTTAGATGAACAGTTAATTAGATTAGATAAGAACTCAGAATAATTCTGAGTTTTTTATATTTGATAAAAATTAAAAATTGTAATCCTTAACATATTAATAAAATTAATAGTGTAAATAACCGTATATTAACTTATCATATTAACAAAATAAATTGACGTAGAAACATATTTTTGTTACTATAACAAATAGTAAGGATATAAAAATATTACAGTCAACTATTTAAAGATTATGTTAGAAAATAGATTAGATACAAGTAAAATATTTAATAAGTTATTTAGATAATTAGGAGAATGACATTATGAAGTTAAAAAGTGAAGAAGCATTAAATTTATTAGAAAATTTTAGAGATAAAATGGAAGATACCCACTGGATAGATCATTCTATATGTGTTGGAAATACAGCTGGTAAAATAGCTGAGAAGTTGAATCTAGATATAGAAAAAGCTAAAACATTAGGTTATATTCATGATATAGGAAAAGGTGTTGGTAATTTTCATAAGCATGATATAAATGGTTATAATTATATTAAAGAACTAGGATATGATGATGAGTATGCTGATATTTGTTTAACTCATTCATATTTGAATAACGATGTTATGTGTACTGCCGGTGGAATACCCGAAGATATTCCTTTTAGGACAACTTTTATTAAAAATCATAAATATACACTTTATGAGAAAATCATTAATTTATGTGATTTGATGTGTACTGATAATGTTATGACTGTAGATAAGCGATTAATTGATATTATATTACGTAGAGGTGCATATTCCAATACACAGTATCATGTGCAAGCAACTTATAAATTAAAAGAATATATTGATAGTAACTTAGGTTTTAATGTATATGAATTATTTCCAGAAATTAAAAAACATTTATGATAATATTAAATTATAAAGTTTTAGAAATTCCAAAAACTAATTAACAGAAAATTATTTAGAAACAGACTTTATATAAACTCAATTATTAAAATAATTTTTTACTATTATAACTATATTTATTATTGTTTTTTTATAAAACTATTTTTAAACTCACAAGTTTTAGAGATTATTTCATAAGGCCTATTTACTAGTCCTATATTATCTAAGCAACTTAAACAGGCTTTCCAATATTTAGTATGGCCTTTTTTAGATGTAACGATAGGATTTATTAAAACTTTTGATTTGTTATAATTTACGTTTTCTAAGACATTTTAATGGTTTAGTCGTGTCAATAACCGTATATTAATTTATAATATTGATCGTTTATTGGCAAATTAAATTGACGCGTAAAAGTATTGTTTGTTATCATAATAAATGAGAGGATACTTAATATATAATAGATTTAAAGTATAAATTGAGATAAAAATAAGTGGATGTTGGTGATTATATGCAAAATATGATATATCTTCCTATTTCGGATAATGAAATAGGACTGGTTAGTTATGAATTACTTAAACGTAATGTGCCAGATGATTATAGACTTCAATTAGAACAAGAATTAAAACAAATGCAAGAGTCGCATTTAATTCCGGAAACTATAATTAAACAATTCCTACAAGAAATTGTAGAGGTTTATAGAAGTTCTAATATATCTCGATTACCTAATCCTATGGAAAGTATTACAAAGTTTGCTACTGATATCACTAAACCATATAATGAATTATTAAATAAAGTTCTAAGACAATTTGATTATAATAAAGAACAAATAATAGAAATTGATGAAATTTCTAGTTCGTATTCTCCAATGTTTGAAAGGAACAGGCGAAGAAGTAGAACTGGAGTAGTAGATAATACAGCTGAAGTGCAAGAAAAAGTTCAGGGGTATTTTAAATATGCGATTGAACTTGCCAAGTTAGATAAATTACAAGATGATATAAGAAGTTATGATTCAATGTTAACGATTACGAAAGATATTATTTCTGAAATTGAAACTAGGCATTTACCTTTAGAAGAAATAAAAAATGCTTGTATTAATTTTAATAATCATTTTACTACTCAATTCGCAACTATAAGACCATCTATTAGTAGTTATAATGAATATATGCAGGCATATTATAGATCGCATATAAGCGATGCATCAAAATTAGAAAGTGGACAAGATTTTAAGTTCATTGTTCATAATGTAACCAACGGTTTTCCTGAAACATTAGATTTTAAAACGAGATATGTTTCGGCTTCTTTAATAACTGATAAGACATTAGGACTATTTTCTGGCTTTTCCGAAGCTGAATTTAATACTAATAGAAAAGGGTTTATATTATCGCCATCCAATATTGTTTCAGCTCAGCACAAAGATACATGGACATCAAATAGGGAGAGTGGAAGCGATAATCTATTTTATCGAGAGGGTTATGCTATTTTAAGTCCAGAAACAATAGAAAAAAGATGCTTGGACATTGCTAAAGAGAATAAATTTGATCAATTAAGTGAAAATGCCCCCATTTATTCAGAAATTGTTATTGATGGTTTTCTGCCACAAGCAGTATTTTGTATAACTAATGGTGAGGGAACACTTAATCCAGATTATCGCGATTCTTTGAAACAAGCAAAAAAATTTGGTCTTCCTTTAATAGAAATTAATCAAAGAGAATATCGAAAAAAGGCAAATTTAAGCCCACTTACACCTGTAGGTGAAAGAATTCTGACAAAAGAAGTAATAGAAAGAATTATGCCAGAATATATGAAAAGTGTTAATGATTTTAACAATTTAAGAAATATATTAATGACCGAAGATGTATGTAAAAAGATAGCTGATATTTTTAATCAAATGACTGATAAACAAGTTTATAATGAAAATGATTTCGTTAAATTAGCTAGTGAAACTATAGTTTCTAAAATTAATAATTCAAATTTATTGTTAGTTGGTGAAAAACAAAGTATGATACAAAGTATTAATGATAATTTGCAAGAGCTAGAAAGGCAAAACCAAGAAAAAGATTTTTCAGAAGCAAAGGAGCAATTAAAAACTGATTTAGCTGATTTAAAAAATGACTATGAGCAATTTATGGCTGATGGTTATATAGATGAAGAAGAAGTGAAAAAAATAAATGATAAAGTGGAACAACTAGCTAGTAGTGCAGTAGCATTAAAACAAAAAGGCCTTAATAATCGTGAAATTAAAATAGCCGAAGAAATTGGTGCAGATATTGAAGTTGCAAAACAGACGGCCGGAATACAAAGTGAAGTTGTAAATAACTCACAATTAAAAGCAAAACAAGAACAACCAGAAATAAAATCATCACGAGAGCAAGAAATAGATCAATTAAAAAGTATGAAGTCAAAATTAGCTAATAACAATACGAATAATTTTGCACAAAATGTGTCTGATTCCGTCGGAATAAGTCAGCAAGTAAGTAATCCTTTAGAAAAGGGGAAACAAAAAACAATAGGTACTTATCCGAAAAATAATTCAACAGTACAAAATAGTGGTTTTGTAAATGGTATGATTTTAACTTTATTAATCGGATTTGTTTTAGGTAGCATCTTCACAGTTGTTTACTTGGTATTAAATATTGGTAAGTATACATTTATTATGTAAAAAGAGAAAGGAAGAATTTTTATGGCATTAGAGTTTAGAAAAAAGGATTTTGAAGGATTAAAGAAAGAAGTAAGCGAAAGAATTTATGATAGAAACTATTTATACAATTCATCTGCAAGAAGGGATCCATATACAACAAGAAAAATGCAGGAAGAAGTTAGAAAAAGTTTAGCTGAACTTGATAGTTTAGATGATGATGTAATAGAAGCCTTAAATCGTGCAGAGGAAAGTACAAGGCAGACAAATAAAGAAGAAACAATAGATAAGAAAAAAATTGAGTTTGGATTTGCAAATGAGAAAAACCCCACAGGCTCATGGCAAGGAACAGGTATTAATGAACAATTAACTGTAACTGATGCTGAATATTATGGGGCAGTAAAGTTTGACGGTAATTCATATATAATAGCAAAAGTGACTGAAGATAGGTATGGACATTGGCCTAATTTAGTGGGGAAATTTATTGTAAGGCCAGCTGTTGCTAATGTATATGATGATGGTAGTGGAATTATGTTTTTAGACCAAGAACAATCCTTAAGAGGAAGACAAATAGAAAACTTTTTAAATAATCCACAATTTAAAGATAAAATTAGAAATCTTGATGATATTGTAAATTTTATTAAAAATGGTATTTC
>CALVIK010000078.1 GCA_944329545.1 uncultured Bacilli bacterium | reverse complement strand
GTCAAAAAAAGTAGGGGAAGAAAACCTAAAAAGAAAGTAGTTTATAAAAATAAGCAGGAAAACTCTGGCTGCTTTACATTTTTTCTTTTATTAATTATTATGGCATTACTGGGAATTATAATTTACTTAATATATACTAATTATTATGAAGAAAATAATAAAAGCATTAAAAATAACTCTATTGATATAAAAGAAGAAGAAAAAATATGTGAAGCTAAAACAACTAAATACAATATATCTAATGGGCTTAGTAAATGCTCAGATAGTCAAGAGTTTAAATTAAGTGTTGTTGGAACCGATTTAACTTTTGTTATAGCGCGAACTAATGACGATAAAACACCTTATATTATTAATAATATTTATGATAATGATGTAGTTATTGCGAATACTAATCTTACTGGAATTAATGTAAGTGATAATTGGCAATTAAAAACAAAAGATAATTTGTGTTATTTACTAATAGAAAATCCGGCTAATAATTTACTGACTATTATTGATAATGGTAAAGTTATATATAGTGATAATAGTAATACTGAATATAAATTAGGCTTTGATATTACATATACTAAATATACTAGTCTTGGTTTAGAAAATATTGCTTCATGTGCATATTATGAAGAAAACAATACTTTAAATGAGGAACTTTGGGCTAAAGGTACACTTACTTATAAAAATGGCAAAATAATTGATGAAATTACTGAAATTATAACTGCCGAAGATGTGTGTAAATAATAGTAAAATTAATAGTAATTTATAGCAAAAATAATAACATTTTGTTAATTAGTTATTATTTTTTTATTGAAATTTTTCAAAATCTATTCCAAAATTGTTAGAAATATGGTATCCTTAAATAGGAATATAATATTATTATGAGAATAAAAAGGTTAACAACAACAATTTGTTACATCTATTTTTTCAATATTATAAGACATATATAGAAAGCGATGTAGAGAATATGATAAAAAAAATATTTGTTACAGTCTTTTTGGCTTTAAGTTTATTGATTATATCTACTACTCCCGTAAAAGCTGATGATTTATTTAAAGTTGCTATTACAGGGGTTACCGATAGCAGTAATGGCGCCACTTCAAATTATTTAAATTATACTGATACCAGCGTCAATTTTATTACTGAATTATATTTACCAGGAGATTCAATGACTTATGAAATAAATGTCAAAAATTCTGGTAATATCGATGCTATTTTAAAAAGTATAAATGTTGAAAAAACTTATAATCAAGCTATTTCTGTTGAATATACTGGTATCAAAGAAGGGGATATCTTAAAAACCGGTGAAAATTTAACTTTTAAAGTTCTCGTTACTTATAATAAAGATGTATCAGTACAACCTACCAATTTGACAAGTGAATTTAAAATGTCTTTAAATTATGAACAAAACAGTAATGCACCAATTATTGTTCCTGGTACTGAAGATGATGATGAAGTAGTTGATATTTTAGGTGTAAAAGTCCCTAATACTGTAGCATATATTTCCTTGTATACAATTATTGTCGGTTTATTATTAGTAATTATTGCATTTGTTGTTCTAAAAAGAACTGTTAGTGAAAAAGAAGAACTAGCTAGAGCTAAAATTATTTCGACAGAAGAATTCTTAGATAAAATAAATAATCCAGCGGAAATTTTAGAAACTAAACAAGAAACTACCAAAATTGCACCGACTAATTTAGACTTCTTAAAACCAAAATCTGATGAAGAAATAGAAATTTTAGATTTGGATGAAAAATAGATGCAAACTGAATGAAAATAATCATTCTTTTTTTATGAAAAAATATATTTAAATAGGGGAGGCTAAAGGAATGAATAATATAATAGTAGCCTTTATTTTAACTGTATTAGCTGGACTATCAACTTTAATAGGAACCCTTTTCATTTTTTATAAAGGAGATATTAAAAAATTAACAAAATATTCTTTAGCTTTTGCTTCTGGTGTTATGGCTTCAATTTCTTTAATTGATTTAATTCCCGAAGCTATAAATTTAATAATTAAAAATAATTCTAAAAACAATGCATTTTTATTAACATTAATTTTTATTGCTATAGGTTTAATTTTGTCTTATATAATTGATGCATTGATTCCAGAAAATAAGAATGTTAAAAACAAAAAATTATATAAATTAGGAATATTTTCTATGTTAGCAATTATTATGCATAATATTCCTGAAGGAATAGCTACATTTTTATCATCTTCTTCTAATTTGTCTTTAGGCATATCTTTAGCTATCGGTATCCCTTTACATAATATTCCAGGCGGGATAAGTATATCAGTGCCAGTTTACAGCGCTACAGGAAGCAAAAAAAGGGCATTTATCTATACTTTAATCTCCGCTTTAGCTGAACCCTTAGGTGGGGTAATTGCTTATCTTTTTTTAGCACCAATTATTACAGATAACATTATGGGCTATACCTTAGCAATAATAGCAGGAATAATGTTACATATTTCTTTATTAAAGTTATTACCAGCTGCTATAAAATACCGCGAGAAAAAGAAAATATTAGCATTCTTTATTATTGGAATTTTATTTATGATAATAGGGAAGCATTTAATATAATTTAAAATAATAAAAAAAACATCTTTTTTAAGATGTTAAGTTTTATATAAGTTAACATAATATATATTATCGGATTTTAATCACTAACTTTTCTTGATTCGATTTCAATGATTTTAGCTAATACTTCCGAAGCATTAGCTTCATTAAGCTCAGTATATCCGAGTTCTTTCATAGCTTGTAATTTAGCTGCATTTATTTCCATAGTTCGGCTCATTTTATTTTCTAATTTTTGTTCTATTTTGGCAACAAATCGCTTATGTGTTGTTGCTATTTTAGCTTTACTAACTTTACCAGATTCATATAAAGTTAATGCTGAAAATAACACACTTTCAAAAATGAATTGTTCTTGCTCATTATAAACAAATTCATAAGGTTTAGTGTAACCAGCTGCTTTTGACATATAAGCTAAGATATATTTAAGTTCTCTTGAGCTTTCCATTACTTGTAAATAATGATATAAGTATACAGCAGAATTATAGGCACTTTCATCTTTTTCATCGCAAAGCCGTTCTTTTAATTCCGTAATAATGCTTTTTAAGATTTCTTTTTGTTTATCAGCAAGTCCCGAAAAAACAATATTTGTATCAGCTATTTCTGAATTTTTTGTTGTATTTTCAAATAAATTGCTAATACGCGTTTCAACATCCATTATATAGTCAGTATCAACTTTAATTTTATTAATTTCATCAGCAGATTTAATTCCTAACAAATTAAATAAAATTACTTTTTTATCTTTTGGCCATTTATTAATATCATCAAGTTCTAAATAATTATAAATCATTTGTCTTGAAACGCCTAAACATTTAGCAAGTTTTACTTTAGAAATGCCTAATTCTTTTAATATTTCATTTAATCTTTCCATTGTTAACCCTCCTACTCTATTGTATCACAATGTTGTAAAATGTCAAGTGAAAGTTAAAAAGTGTCTAGTCTTTGCCTAAATTTATAAATATACAAAATTAACTAGAAGTAGAGGCGCTAGCGCTTATTTCTTTACCAACTTTTTTATCAATATTATTTAAAAAATGTTTCTCATAATAATTTGATTTTTGTGTTAATTCTTTATCTAATTTTTTGGTGCCTATTTCTTCAGCTAGTGTTGGTATTCTCGAAAATAAATTGGGTCCAAGGCCTAATCTATCACCTTGAATTTGAAAGCCTAATGAAGCTAAAACAGTTGGATAAAAATCAAAAGTCGTAAACTTTCTATTTTTCAT
>CALVIK010000077.1 GCA_944329545.1 uncultured Bacilli bacterium | reverse complement strand
ATACATAGTTTCCTGTTTTATAAAGCATATTTTCTCCTTTTATTATTACTATAGCATTAGAAGAATTAAGTTCTGATTTTATTGTGTTGTATTATTAAAATTAAGTGAAATTTTTCATAAGAGATTGACATTAAAAGATAAAAATTTATAATATAGTATAAAGGAGGCGTTATTATGTACTGTGAAGAATGTGGTGCTAAAGCTAAAGAAGGTGCTAATTACTGTGAAGAGTGTGGCGCAGCTTTGAAAAAAATCAAATCTGGTCAAAAAACAAAAAAGAATCTTAAATTACCAAGTAAAAAATTATCTAAAAAAACTAAAATTATTATTAGTGTAGTAATGGCCTTAATATTAGTAATAACGGTTTTGTTACTAGCGGCAAATAGTATTACTAAGCCAGAAGAAGTGGTTAAAGATTATTTTTCGGCTTTAAAAAATAATAATGTTGATAAAATTTATAGTTATTTAAATGTTCCTGATAAAGAGTTTACCAGTAAAAAAGTTTTTAAAAAATTAATGAAAGATGAAGAAAAAATTATTAATTATGCAGTTACTAATACAACTGTAAGTCCAGATGGTCTTGAAGCTAGAGTTGATGTTAAATATGTAACTGAAGATAATAAAACGGATACTGTGACAATTAATTTGATCAAAGATGGGAAAAAACAAATGTTATTTTTTCCAACTTGGAAAATGGAAGATGATACTGACTTAGTAAGTAATTATAAAATTAAAGTGATGAAAGGTTCTAAAGTATCTCTTGCTGGAGTTTCACTTACTAAAAAATATTTAAATGAAGAAGAATCTAGCGATGAAGTCGATGTTTATGAAATTCCGTTGCTTTTTAAAAAAGATTATCCAGCTAAAGTGGTTTATCCTATGGGCGTTACAACTAATATGCTAGTTAATGTCGATTCGTTTTTTAATGCCGATACCTTAGATTTTTCTTTAGATGATTTAAGTGATAAAGACAAAGAGAATATTGAAAAAGCAATTTTAAAAAATATACAATATATTTATGATAGTGCTTTAGCTGATAAAAGTTATGATGATATTAAAAATAAATTAGCTAAAGACGAAGATTTAGAAGAAACATATAATGATTTTAAGGAAAATTTGCAAAAAAGAAGTGCGGATTTAGCTAGTATTAAGTTTACAAAAGTAAATTTAAATCGCGCTAATGTAACTGATGATGGTGCTTTGAATGTTTCTTTTAAAATCAACTATGATTACGAAAATGATAATGATAAAAATGATGATAGTTCTTATGCTAGTATAACTTTCATTTATAATGATGGTTATCAAGTCATTGATTTTAATAATTTTAAAACATATTTTTAGGAGGAATGTATTATGGCAAAATATTGTGCGAATTGTGGTAAAAAATTAGAAGAAGGCGAAGTTTGTAATTGTCAAAAGCAAATAGAAACTTCTAGTATTGATTTTGGTGAAAGCTTTAATAAAATAATTAATTTAATAAAAGGGATGTTTATTTGTCCTAGTAAGACGATGAAAGAATTTAAAGAAGAAAGCAATTTTTCTTTAGCTGTTATTTTAGTCTTTATTGTAAGTCTTTTAACTGGTTTATTTGCAATGTTAGTAGTTAAAACTTTATATGAAGCAACAGTTAGTACTTATACTATTGGCAGTTATTCGGTTGTATCGACCGTTAATATTCCTTATTTTAAAATATTTATTACCAGCTTTATTATCGCTATTATCGCTTACTTCTTACAAGCTTTAGTTTTATATTTAATTAACAATCAAATATTTAAAGTAAATTTAAATTATAAAAATACTTTTAATATATTAACGACACTTTCGATATTTAATTTTGTAGCTATTGGTTTAAGCTTTATCGGGATATTAATTTCAATATATGTGGCTATTATACTAATTGTTTTAGCAGCTATTTTATCTTTAATTTGTTTAGTTATAGCTAGCCGGGATATTTTAAAATTAAATGATAAAAATACTATGTATAGTATAGTTTTATATTTATTAATGTTATCGTTTATTAGTTATATAGTTATTTTAATTTTTAATTAGGAACTTCTTCTTTTTTTTTATTTGCTTATTATCTTAATGTTTTGTATAATAAAGAGGGAGGTTATGTATGGAAAAGTTCATTGAATTAAAAAAAGTTAGTAAAAAATATACTGTTGGTGATAAACCTTTTTATGCTTTAAAAAATGTTTCTTTTACGATTGCTAAAGGCGAGTTTGTAGTCGTTTTAGGACCATCAGGCGCTGGTAAAAGCACACTTTTAAATTTAATAGGTGGAATGGATAAAGCTAGTGGTGGCAATATTATTATCGATGGTGACGATATTACGAAATATAAAGAAAATAAATTGGCTAGTTATCGCGGTGAAAACATTGGTTTTGTTTTTCAGTTTTATAATTTACTACCGACTTTAACAGTTTTGGAAAATGTTGAACTAATTAAAGAAGTATGTAAAAAAGAAGTTAAAGCGAAAGAAGCTTTAAAGGCGGTGGGCTTAGCTAGGCATATTAATAAATTTCCAAGTAGTTTATCAGGAGGTGAACAACAAAGAGTATCTATTGCTAGAGCTGTGGCGAAAACCCCAAAGTTGTTACTTTGCGATGAACCAACGGGAGCTTTAGATTCAAAAACCGGTGTCGAAGTTTTAAAACTTTTACATAGTAAATGTAAAGACGAAGGGAATACAGTTATTATTGTTACCCATAATTCTTTATTTGCTAGTATTGCTGATAAAGTTATTTATTTAAAAAATGGTGAACTTGAAAACACGGTAGTTAATAAAAAGCCCAAAAATATCGATGAGGTGAATTGGTAATGTTATTTATCAAAATGTTTCGTGATATTCGTCATAATTTATCACAATTTTTAGCAATCTTTTTAATGATTTTTTTAGGTGTATTTGTTTATGTTGGTATTGGCTCAGAAATTGAAGGTATGAACGAATATTCATCTAAATTTTATAAAGAAGCTAATATGCCGGATTTATGGGCTTTAGGGACTTTTTCGAATGATACTGAAATTGCGCAAATAAAAGGAGTTAAAGAAACAACTAATAAATTGACTGTATCGGGGAATTTAGCTAATAAAGATAAAACTTCTTTAGAAATTAATTTTATAAGTTCTGATGATATTTCATCTTTATATATTATTGAAGGTGAAGAATTTTCTTATAATAGTGATAAAGTTTGGTTTGATAGTGCTTTAGCTAAAGCCCTTGATTATGAAGTGGGCGATACGGTTACAGTAAAATTTAATAATTTAAAAATAACGGCACAAATAGCTGGTTTAATTATGAATCCAGAACATATTTATGCGGTGAAAGATTCTTCGCAAGTTTTTCCGTCACATGATGATTATGGGTATGTTTATTTTTCAAGTTATGCCTATCCTTTAGGGCCGGAAAATATAATTTATAATTATACTTTAATTGATACTAATCAAGAAGAAAAAGTGAAAAGCGAAGTAGAAAAATTAACTAATGTTATTTCAGTAACTGATAGAAGTGCGAATACGAGTTATGCGACATTTAAAACTGAAGTAGATAGTCACAAAACTTATGCGGGTATATTTCCTCTTATATTTCTTTTTATTGCGGTTTTGTCAGTTATTACAACGATGAATAGAATTGTTAAAAACCAAAGAAATGAAATTGGTATTTTAAAAGCCTTAGGATTTAAAAAAGGGAAAATAATTTTACATTATACAATGTATAGCTTTGTTATTTGTCTTTTAGCAGTTATTTTGGGTCATGTTTTAGGAACAGCCCTTTTAGGTAATTATATTTTATCTTTAGAAGAGGGATATTTTGAAATTCCTTATTTAAAGGCTGAAGTACCTTACTCTTATTTACTTGTTAGTCTTTTAATTGTTTTTATTATAGCTTTAGCTAGTTACTTTTCTTGTTTTAAAGAACTTGAAGGTAGTGCTGCTGAAACTTTAAGGCCAAAAACCCCTAAAAAAGTTAAAGCTACATGGGTTGAAAAATTAAAAATATGGCATAAATTAAAATTTAAAACGCAATGGAATTTAAGAGATATTTTTCGAAGTAAAGTGCGCTCTTTAATGGCTATTATCGGGGTGGCTGGAGCGACTATGCTAGTTGTTTGTGCTTTTGGAATGCTTAATACTTTAAATAATTATATTAGCTGGCAATACGATGATTTATACCATTTTAAAAATCAAATACTTTTAGATGATACTATGGATAAAAATGAATTGATTAAAAAATATGCGGCTGGTAGTATGCAAACAGTTGCTATTGAAATTCAAGGTGATGAAGATATTACTAGTACTATTAGCGTTGACGATAGTAAAGGTATGGTAACTTATACTAATCACGATAAAGAAGAAATTAACATCCCTAGCAATGGGGTTATGATTAGTGAAAAATTAGCTGAAAGATTAGATTTGCAAAAAGGTGATAATATTACTTTTAAAATTTATGGTATAAATAAATTATATACTTTGGAAATAGTACAAATAAATAGAGCCCCAAGTTCGCAAAATATAACGATGACGAAAGATTATTATGAATCACTTAATCTTGTTTATGAACCGACAGTTTTGTATACTAATCAAGATATTAACGATGATATTATTTATACTAGTAAAGATGATTTAAGAGAAAATACTAGTAAAATGTTAAATACGATGAGTAGTCTTATTGTTATTATGATAATGGCAGCTTTACTTTTAGGAAGTGTGGTTGTTTATAATTTAGGAATTTTATCTTATACGGAAAAAATGCGGGAACTAGCTACTTTAAAGGTATTAGGTTTTAACAGTAAAATGGTTGGTAAAGTTTTGCGTCAGCAAAATATTTGGCTGACAATTATTGGTATTATTATTGGCTTGCCACTTGGTGAAAAACTAGTTGAAATTATTTTTTCTACTGTTATGGGTTATTCTTTTGATATTATGCCGGTAGTTTATGCTTGGTCTTATGTAGTTTCTGTTATGGCTATTATCCTTGCGACAGTTATAGTTAATCTAATTTTAAGTAAAAAGGTTCGTAGTTTAGATATGGTATCTAGTTTAAAGGCGGCGGAATAGTGAAAGTTTATCATGAATTAGAACCTTTTTTTGATGAAAACTCTGAAATTTTGATTTTAGGTAGTATTCCTTCTATTAAATCAAGAGAAACTGGTTTTTACTATGCACATAAACAAAATCGTTTTTGGCAAGTTTTAGCGGATGTTTATAAAGAAAATACTCCTTTAACTATCGCTGATAAAAAAATGTTTTTAAAAAAACACCATATTGCTTTATGGGATACGATTAAAGAATGTGATATTACTGGCTCTAGCGATAGTTCGATTAAAAATGTGATAGTTAACGATATTAATTTTTTACTGACAAAAACTAAAATTAAAAAAATTTTTGTCACTGGCCGTATTTCAGAAAAATATTATAATAAATTTTGTTTAAAAGATACAAATATTCCTTGCATTTATTTGCCATCAACAAGTGGGGCTAATGCTAGTATGAATTATGAAAAACTTTTAGCCAGTTATCAAATAATTTTAAATTATAGGAGACGATTATGAAAAAATATTTAGAAAATTATGTTAAAGAAGTCGATGCTTTATTAGCAAATAACCAGATTAATAAAAATACTTTAGAAAACCATTTAACGAAAATTCAATTTTTCCAGCATGAAAGATTAATTCATCTTTTAGTAACTTTATTTTACGCTTTAATTTTTTTAATTTGTTTAGCGCTTAGTATTTATATATGGACATTTTCTATTGTTTCTTTAATTTTAATTTGTTTTTTAATTCCTTATATTTTACATTATTTCTTTTTAGAAAATAATGTGCAGTATTTGTATAAGCAATATGACAAAATGAAAGAAGTGTTAAAAAAATAGCAAAAAATCGCTTGAAATTTATATTTAAGTGTGTTATTCTAAAGATGATAGGAAGGAAGGTATTATGAAAGAAAGACACGAAGCTCGAAATAAAAATATTTTAATAGGCGCGTTACTTGCTGTAATATTAATTATGGGAGTTGGTTATGCCGCTTTTGCGCAACAACTAACAATTAATGGTAATGCTAAAATCACTTCAACTTGGGATGTACATATTAAAAGTATTACCCCAGGAGAACCAGTTGGAACAGCTAGTAATGTTCTTGCGGAAGTAGACAGCGCAACGCAGGCTACATTTCAAACTGATTTAAAAAGTCCTGGAGATTCTCTTACTTATACGGTAGTAGTTGAGAATAGTGGTACTTTACCAGCAATGGTTAATACTGATGGTATTACTTTCACTGAAGGGCCAAATAATCAAGCTATTAAATATTCATATGCGGGCATTAGTGATGGTACGAAAGTAGCTGCTAATGGTGGCACGACATCATTTACGGTAACTGTTACTTATGATTCAAGTATAACTTCACAACCAGATGCCGCGCAGTTATCTAATACTTTAACTATGACACTTAATTTTGTTCAAGATAAAACTGCGTAAAGTCAGAAATAATTTTCTGATTTTTTTATTTTTTTGTTGAAAAAAATTTAGGGCTGTGGTATATTATAACTGATGGTAGGAAGTGTACTTACCAAATATTAATATGGAAAGGATGAAAAAATGAACAACGAAAAACATGAAGCTCGAAATAAGAATATTTTAATAGGAGCGTTACTAGCTGTAATTTTAATTATGGGTGTTGGTTATGCCGCTTTTGCACAACAACTAACAATTAATGGTAATGCTAGTATTACTTCAACCTGGCAAGTAGAAATGACTAATATTGAAGCTACTAGTACTAACGGTACTGGTGCGGATGTTGTATCAGCAGATCAAGGTGTTGATGGCGGAACAGCTTTACTTAATGCTACTACTGCGCAGTTCAAAGCTGATTTAAAAAGCCCAGGAGATTCAGTTACTTATACTGTAACTGTTGAAAACAAAGGTGATATTGATGCTGAAGTAGCAAGTATCGAGTTTACAGAAGGTAATGAAGAAGCACCTATTTCATATACATATGCGGGTATTGCTCAAGGAAATGTTTTAACAGGTGGCGATACAACAACATTTACGGTAACTGTAACATATGATGCTGAAGTAGAATCACAACCAGAAAATGTAGAAAATACACTTGTTATGCATGTTAATTATGTTCAAGAAGGACAAGGTAATTAAGATAAATTACTTGTCTTTTTTTATTTACATAGAAAATAGAAAAATTTATAAAAAAATTCTAAAGTGTCTTGCAAAACTTTTTTTCTTATGGTATATTATAGTTAATGGTAGGGAAGTGTACTTGCCATAATAATTATAATATATAGAAAGGAAGATAGTTAATGAAAATAAAAAAAAAAAATGCTTTAATTGGAGGCTTGCTTGCTATTGTATTTGTTATGGCAATTGGTTATGCCGCATTTGCGCAACAACTAACAATTAATGGTAATGCAAAAATTACTTCAAAGTGGGATGTACAAATTGAAAGTATAGCTGCTACTGGTAAAACTGGTACAGGTGCGGATGTTCCTTATGCAGCAGGTACTGCTGAAGATGGAACTCAAAAAGTTAGTGCTACACAAGCACAATTTAAAGCTGATTTAAAGAGCCCAGGAGATTCAGTTACTTATACTGTAACTGTTAAAAATTATGGTTCTATAGCTGCTCAATTAAATACTGCAACGCCAACTCCACAAGAAAATGATGCACCTATTACTTATACAACTACAGCTAATGATTTGTTAAATCAAGAATTATCAGCTGGTGCTACGCAAACATTTACAGTAACAGCTACATATGATGATGTAACAGCACAACCAGAAACAACTGAAAAAAGTTATACCTTAACACTTGATTACGGTCAATTTGGTGTTTAGTAAAAAGACGATGATGTCTTTTTTTATTTTTTAAATTTTTTTTATTGCACAATTTACTATCATATGCTATAATTGTTACAGTAGTTAAAGTAGCACGGGAATGCTGTGCAAAATTTCCATGAGAAGGGGTTATATTTATGGCAAAACTCTTATTATTTTATGGACTACTAATCGGTTATTTACTCACAGATGTTTTGTTCTTAACGCAAATGGAAATTCCTTTTTATAACGAAATTGTCAATCCAGCTATTTGGGTTGTTATGTGTGGAATAGCTTTTTGGTTAGGCAAGAACGATTCTCAAAGAATTACAGAAAAAAATGACAAATTTCAAAGTTTATTAATTGTTTTAATTATTTATATAATTTGTTATTTTGCTTTAGGTTTGGTTTTTGGTTTTCAAAAAACACCATATTCTAAAGATTTGTTGAGTATTTTAAGCAATTTGTGGATATTTGGTGGAATTATTGTTTTTCAAGAATTTATGCGAAATGCAATGATTAGAGCTGATAAAAAAAGTTTTCTTAATTTTTCTTTAATTACTGTTATATTTATATTACTTAATATCAATTTTAATAGTTTTTTAGATAGTTTTGATACTTTTAAAGATGGTTTTATATACATATCATCAATTATCATACCATTAGTAGTGACACAGGCAATACTTACATATTTATCGTATATCGGTGGGATGAAATTTCCGATTGTTTATCGTTTGGTTTTGATAATACCAGAACTACTTATACCAATCATTCCTGATCTAGATTGGTTCGCTACAGCTATTATCGGTGTAATATTACCAGTTGCAACATTTGTATATTTGAATTATGTCCATATTAGAAAAACCGAAAGACTTTCTAAAAGGGCTAGCAAAAAATTTAGCCCAGTTATTTATATTCCGGTTTTTGCGTTTATTGTATTAGCTGCAGGCTTTGTTATGGGATTATTCAAATATCAACCAATTGCCGTTTTATCTGGTAGTATGTCGCCAACATTTAATAGAGGGGATGCAGTAGTTGTGCGTAAACTTGATGCTGGTGAGAAAAAAAGGCTTGAAAGAGGCGATATTATCCAGTTTCAAAGTGGTGCCAGATATGTTATTCACCGAATTGAAGAGGTGAGTAATGATGAATATGGCAATATTGAATATATTACAAAAGGTGATCACAACAACACGACCGATTCGAAACCGGTTAGTGCTGATGAAGTTATTGGAAAAGCATCATTTGTCATACCATTTATTGGCTATCCATCAGTATGGCTTAGCGGTGCAATATAAAAAGGGGAGAATAGTATGAAATTAAAAAATGAAAATGAATTAATATTAAAACAGTGGGTTAGGGTTTTCTTTTTAATAGTTTTAGTAGCTATGATAGTTATTTCTATTTGGCTTATTGTCTCATCTACATCTAGAGAAAGTACAAGGAAAGAACTTTATACTTATAGCTATAATGGTAATTTAGATTATAAAGTTTATTTAAAAGAAAATTCTTTCTTTAATACGCCATATATTGGTATGAATAAACAATATATTACATCTTTAATTGACCATATTTCGGTTGATACTAAATATAATTTACAAAGTAGTACAAAACTTGATTATACATATACTTATCAAATAATTGCTACTTTAAAAGGGTCATATCAAGCTGGAGAATCTAAAGCGGTTGAACTTTGGTCTAAAGATTATACTTTAGCGCCAACAGAAACAAAAACTGGTACTGGTGATAAATTCACAATAAATAAAACAATTGATATTGATTATAACGAATATAACCGTATTATGAGTGAATTTAGAGATGCCTTTGGTCTTTCAATTGACGCGGATGTCAATGTGGAATTAAAAGTAACAGTTACAGGTAAAGAAGCTGGAAGTGAGGAACAAACTTTAAATGATACGAAAACCTTTGCTTTAAATATTCCATTACTTTCACAAACAACGCAAATTACGCCTGACTATATTAATAGTGGTAGAGAAGTTGTTTATGCCCCAGCAAGTTCAACGCATGATATTAATATACCAAAACTTGTAATGGGTATTGCCTTATTACTATTATCGTTATTCTTACTTAAGATTTTATGGAAGAGTCTAATTAGAATTACTAAAAAATCTGAATATGTAATTGAACTTAATAAGATATTAAAAGAATATGCGGATATTATTGCAGAATCATCTAATTTACCTGATTTAACACAATATGATGTTGTTAATATTAAACATTTCCATGACTTAGTAGATATTGAAGAAGAATTAAGATCACCAATTCTTTATAATGAAATTGTGGAAGACTATGAAAGCTGGTTTATTATAATTAAAGATCAAACTGCTTATAAATTTGTTCTTAAACAAAGTGATTTAATTAGATTTAATAAATAAAAAAAAGCTAAAATCATAAATTGGTTTTAGCTTTTATTTTGTTTAAAATATCTTTTATTTCGGCAATACTTTCTTCATAAAAATTTAAGCGAAAATTATTAAGTCCATAGCTTTGATATTCGGCGATTTCTTGAAGTTTGTTAATTGGCTTAGGTGATAAAATAATATTTTTACCACGATTATTTATAACTGGATAGTATTGATTATTTTTGTCTTTTAAAGCAAATTTGTGCTGGCAATATTGACAACCAATGTTATTTTTTATCAAACAATAATTCATAATCATCAGTTCAATACGACCATAAACAATTGTTTCAAGGTTGTTTGCATATTTACTTATCTCTTTTAAATCGTTATTTGAACATTCTGGTGAAACATTAATGATATTGACTTTATTATTTTTGAGCACACTAGCACTAAAACTATTAGTGATATTTAAAGTATAGTCAGCGATAAGATTATTATTTTGATATTTATTTAAACTACCTAGTTCAGTTATCAATAAATTTTCATTATTATAATCTTTCAAATGATAATCGGTTTTATTTAATCTTAAAAATATTTTATGGTTTTTATATTTTTTATAAAGATTATAATTACTGGTATATATTCTATCAACTTTATCTAACAAGTATTTTAATTGTTTTTCATTAGAAACATAAGCACTGATATTAATTTTATTATTATGAAGAACTTCTTTTTTCTTTATTTCTATCTTAACAGGGTTGTTGCTTTGATATTTTTGCTTAATGATATTTTCGATTAAATATCTTCTGGCATTATTTAATTCTTTAAGCGGAATAAAAACATTAGGATCCATATTAATATTAATTTGCTTAGCTAAAAAAGGGGTATTACCTAATTTGTTTAAGTGCTTAAAAATATCTTCTTTAGTTATTGGCGAAGTTTTGGCTTCGGTAACAATATTGCCTTGATAAGTATGAGTATAGTTATGATGGTTTATTTTAATTATTAAGGGCTTATCTTTTTTCGCAGTTACCTGATAAGTTACGATTAGTTTTTTTAATGGATAATTTTTAATGTCTTTATTAAGTTCGTCATCGTAAGTTTTTAATAAAGTTTTTTCACTTTTTAAATTAAATTTATTATCTAAATAAATAATATCACCTTTATTAGCTTTATTTATTAGTTTAAAGTTTTTATCGTATATTTTACTAGCAATCATTCCTTTATTGCTTGGCAAAAAGCGAATACCATCATTTTGTTTTAAATCAGATGTTAGTTTTACTTGAATATAGTTATTAACTCTTTGAATATGACCGATTTTAATTCCTTGATGATTAGGGGCGATATCGTTAATAATCGTATCTTGAAATAAATGTCCGAAAGTAAAGCCGCGATTAAATAATTTTTTTAAGTTTGTTTCATAGTTTTTTATGTTTTTATTATCGATAAGGCTTCTAAATATTTTGGTAACATAACCAGTATATTCAGCGCTTTTCATGCGACCTTCTATTTTTAAACTTTGAATATTACTGTTTAAAATTAGCGGGAGTTTTTCTAAAGTATTTAATTCTTTAGTACTTAGCAAATATTTATTTTTTATTATTTCTTGATCATCCATAATTAAAGTATATGGTAAGCGACAAGGACCGGCGCACATTCCGCGGTTACCACTGCGTCCACCATTATAAAAACTCATGAGGCAACATCCGCTATAACATATACATAAAGCGCCATAAACAAATATTTCTTTTTCAATATTGGTTTTTAAATCGTTTATTTCTTTTAAAGATAATTCGCGGGCTAATACAGCTCTGGTTATACCCATTTTTTTTAATAATTTTAAAGCTTCGTCGTTACAGGTATTGCACTGGGTTGAAGCGTGAAGCTCTAATGCGGGAATTAGTTTTTTTGTCAAAGCCATTAAACCAATATCTTGCATTAAAACGGCATCGACATTGATTGTATATAGATAGCTTAAATAATCCATAACTTCTTTGATTTCGGTTTCATAGATTAAAGTATTAACAGTTACATAAACTTTAACATCGTATAAATGAGCATATTTAATGGCTTCTTTTAGCTCTTCTTTTGTAAAATTTGGCGCATATTTTCTAGCTCCATAATTGGTTCCCGATAAATAAACAGCGTCCGCACCATTATGAATGGCGGCTTTTAAAGCTTCCATGCTCCCTGCGGGGCTTAATAATTCGATTTTTTTCATAAACAACACCAATAATTATTATATCATATTTGCTTATTTTCCATGTGTTTTATTTGTTTAAAATTATATAATGATTTAGAAAAATGGAAATATTTAATTAAGGACTTGACATTTTTGCGAAAAATGGCAATCTTTGAATAATATTACCCCTCTTGCACTTTGGCATTTTATTTTATATAATATTAGCGGTGAATGAAATGCAAAGTAAAAAATTTACAATGATAGACGAGTCTTTTGTTTGTGAAGTATGTCAGAAGAAAGTTGCACCACTTGGTTATACAGCTAGAGATCATTGTCCATATTGTTTGACCTCGAAGCACATAGATGTTAATCCAGGGGATCGTTTAGAAAAATGCCAAGGAATTTTAAAACCAATTGCGGTGGAAAAATTTAGAGATACTTTTAAAATTGTTTATAAATGTTCTAAATGCGGCAGTATAAGGAAAAATATAATGGCTAAAGATGATAATTTTAATAAAATTTTAGAAATAATGTCGCAGCCAGTGAAATTTGATATTGAGTAAGAGGTGGTAAAATGTTTGTCGATGAAGTAGTTACTGAGTTATATGCTGGTGCGGGTGGTAATGGTTGCCGAGCTTTCAGGAGAGAAAAAGGTGTGCCATTAGGAGGTCCTTTTGGCGGTAATGGAGGCAAAGGCGCTGATATAATTTTCAAAGTTGATACGGGACTTAATACTTTAATTGATTTTCGCTATAAACGAATTATTCGTGGAGAAAATGGAGAAAATGGATTAGGTAAAGGTATGCATGGCAAAAATGCTGATAATGTTATTGTCAGTGTTCCTGCGGGTACGGTTGTTACTGATGAAGAAACAGGTTTAATTATTGCTGATTTGACTGAAGATGGTGAAGAAGCAGTTATTGCCAGTGGTGGTCGTGGTGGCCGAGGAAATATGGCTTTTGTCACTAAAAATAATCCGGCACCTAATTTTGCGGAAAATGGGGAACCGGGAGAATATCGGAAAGTAAAATTAGAACTGAAATTAATTGCTGATGTGGGTCTTGTAGGTATGCCAAGTGTTGGTAAAAGCACAATTATTTCAAAGTTGTCAGCCGCTAAACCGAAAATAGCCGATTATCCTTTTACTACATTAAAACCTAATTTAGGCGTTGTTAGCGTTAGTAGTGGTAAATCATTTGTAATGGCTGATTTACCGGGACTTATTGAAGGAGCTTCTTTAGGCCATGGTCTCGGGGATAAATTTTTAAGACACGCGGAAAGAACGCGAATTATTGTTCATGTTATCGATATGAGTGGTATTAGTGGTCGTAGTCCTTATGAAGATTATGTGACAATAAATAACGAACTTAAATCTTTTAATGCTAAATTTATGGAAAAACCACAAATTATCGTCGCTAATAAGATGGATATGCCTATAGCACAAGAAAACTTAAAAAAATTTAAAGAAAAAGTTTCAGAAGATATCGTTGAAATAAGTGCGATAAGCGGTGATGGTTTAGATAAACTAGTTTATAAAATAGCTGATTTATTAGAAAAAATACCGAAAAATAATTTATATGACGATAGTAAGTTTGAAAGCCATGTTATCTATAAGTTCAAAGAAGAAAAACCTTTTACGATTACTAAGGAAGAAAATGCTTGGGTAATAAAAGGGCCAAAATTAGAAAAACTATTATTAATGAGTCGTTTTGATACTAATGAAGCTGTCTTTAGATTTGCTAATAAATTACGAAAACTTGGTGTGGATGATGAACTACGGAAGTTAGGTGCTAAAGAAGGCGATACGGTTAAAATTCTCGATTATGAGTTTGAATATACAGAATAGGTCTAAAAAACCTTTTTTTATTTAAAAAAATTATTACCACAATTTCCCATATTTTTATCAAATTATTTCCATAATTATATTGTACAATGATTACAGAGTCAGATAGGACTCTAGGAAGGTTGTGATATATGCTAGCAAACTTTAATAAATAGTGTTATACTATAATAGAGGCGATGATAATGTATAAAATTTGCTTAGTTGAAGATGAAAAAAATTTAAACAATCTGATTAAATCTTATTTAGAACGCGCTGGTTATGAAGTTGTTCAGTATTACAGTGGAACCGATGCTTTAAATCATATCGCAGATGATGCTGATTTGTGGATTTTAGACATTATGCTTGGTGATGAAGTAAGTGGCTATGATCTCATAAAAAAAATAAAAGAAAGAGAAGATGTTCCTGTAATATTTACTTCGGCTCGAGACCAAGATTTAGATAAAATTATTGGCTTAGAATTAGGAAGTGATGATTATATAACTAAGCCATATTCTCCTAAAGAACTAGTTTTGCGTGTTAACAACATCATAAAAAGAATTTATAGCAAACAAACCGAAAAAATTAGATATGATAGTTATGAAATTGATTTAGATAAAAGAATTGTTTCAGAAAACTTTAAAGAAATTCCTCTTACTACTTTAGAGTTTGATTTATTAATCCTACTGCTTAAAAACCAAAAAAAATCTTTAAGTCGTAATCAGATATTAGAAAGTGTTTGGGGAAGTGATTACTTTGGCACTGATAGAGTAGTTGATGATTTAGTTAGACGGCTTCGCAAAAAAATGTCCAAATTACATATTTCGACAATTTACGGTTATGGGTATAGATTAACATGAAATTAAAACATAATTTATATAGACAGTTAATTACAATTGTCCTCATAATGTTTGCGATTATCTATGTTAGTTTGGCGATTATTTTACCAAAGGCTTTATCTCCAATATATGAGAAAACAATTTATTTAAACCTCAAAACCCCCTTAGAGGTTATTCAGCATGATGTATCTGATAACGAACTTGACAATAATATTGCTTATATTTATATAAAAGATGGTGTTGTTAATAAATCTAATAATTTAACAGACATTTTAGATCTTGATACAAAGCAAATTTTAGAAAAAATAAACAACGATTTTGGTAAGTTTACTTACCAAGGGAAAACCTATTACTATAATACACAAACAGATTCATATGGTTATAAAGTAGCAATTACTGATGATAGCTATATAACGCAAATAAAATCTGACATTTGGAAATCTCTATTCCCAATTCTCATTATTACACTATTGTTAATTCTCATAATTGTGGCAGTTTGGTCACAATTCTTAGCAGAAAAAATTAAAATTCTAAAAGAAAAAGTTGATAACTTAGATAATGACGATTATGTTCAAAAAGCTCCATTTAAAGTACAAGATGAATTGAAAATTTTATCTGAGGCTATTGATGAAATGAAAATGACATTAAAAACTCAGGAAGAATATAAAAATCAAATGTATCAAAATATATCTCATGATTTTAAAACCCCTCTCACCGTTATTAAATCTTACATTGAAGCTATTGAAGATGGAGTTCAAGATGAAAAACAAGGTATGCAAGTTATCAAAGATGAAATTAAAAAATTAGAAATAAAAGTACACTCCTTACTATACTTAAATAAATTAAATTATATGAAAGACAAAGATGTCTATAAAAACAAAACTATTAATATAGTTGATATTTTAACGGAAGAAGTTAGCAAGTTTAAATTAACAAGACCAGATATTAAGTGGGAAGTTAATATTGCTGACAAAAAAACAATTTTTAAAGGCACCGAAAATATGTGGGAAGCTATTATTGGCAATATTTTAAGTAATTTTATGCGTTATGCTAAAAAAAGTATTAAAATAACCGTTAAAGGCCATAAAATAACTTTCTATAATGACGGAGAAGCCATAGATGAAACAATTTTTGATGACATTTTTACTCCCTACAAAAAAGGAATCAAAGGTCAATTCGGTTTAGGGCTTTCAATTGTTAAAAAAACCTTATCTCTACTAGGTTATGAAATAAGCGTTAAAAACGAAAAGATCGGAATTAGTTTTATCGTTAAATAAGAGATTTCCCCATCTCTTATTTTTTTAATCAAAAAAATATGGTATACTATATAATGGGTGAAGAAAACATGAATAAAGGATTTACATTAATGGAATTGTTAGGAGTTATTGTTATATTGGGGTTGCTATTACTTTTATTAGCCCCTAATTTGTTAGAGCAACTTAATAATAAAAAAAGTGAAGTTTCATCGGCCGAAATGGAAGCTATTAAATCAGCAGCTGATTTATATATAGATGAACATCCGAATAATTATACAAGCGGAACCAAGTATATTTGTTTGAACACTTTACAAAATTCGGGTTTTTTATCAAATAAATTAGTAGAAGATGTTACTAAGTCTACTGATTATAATGGTGTTAAAGTAGTTATTAATAATGATAGTAAAACGATGGAAATAGTTAATACTAGTTCTTGTAATTAAAAAACAGTTCATTTTGAACTGTTTTTATGCTGCTTTATTTAAACTTCTAATTTCTCTAGCTGTCATTCTAACTTTTTTACCGTTAATTGTTACATTTTGTAAATTTAATTTATATTGGTGTTTCGTTTGATTAAGTGCGTGTGAACGACGATTACCAGATAAAGGTTTTTTTGTTGTTACTTTTTTTGCCATAATATCCCTCCTTTAAAATTTCCTATATAACTTTATCATATAACTATGTAAATGTCAAATTTTAATAATATAATTTTATGATTTTATAATTGGAATAATACTGATAACTTTATAATTTTAATATTTCTACATCATTTTGTTTTGTGTTATTAGTAGCTGGTGAATTTTTTAAAGAGATATTTTCATTTATATGAGTTTCTTGGTTTAAAGAATTAGTTGGGGCTTTTTCTTTTAATCCTTCATTATTTTTAGTGATATTTTCTTCTGTTTTTACATTGTCATTATTATTTGTTTCATTTACTAATATATTATCGGTTAAAGTTTTTCTTTGATATTTTTCTTTAACCTTTTTATCACTTTTAGCAATGAGTTTTCCAACAATAAATTTACTGCTTAGAATAATTAACCATAAAATAAAGGTTATGGTTGTGGCTTCTAATAGTATAAGTAAAGTTTTATTAGAATAAACAGTAAGTTTTTCATAAATATTAATTTCATTTTTAAAAATAATATCTAAAATTAAAATGAGTAAAAGCATGATAACGATAAAAAACAAAGAATTAATGATTTTATTACTAATTTTACTGCCTTTTAAAATGGTAAACAAGAAAATGAAGTTTGTTATAGCGATAATAATGACATAAGTAGCCAAATTAGGAAAAAATATTTGCATAAAGACATTGTTCATGAAATTATCAAAAAGGGTTGTGAGATGTGTACTATATTTTAAAATAATAAAAATAATAATAAATAACCAACCAATTATAAATAGAAATTTTCCTATTTTTTTAAATTTTTTCATACTTATAATCATGGCAATTAGAAAGATAATTCCGACAATTAAAGTGACAACCGATGTCGGAGATGCACTAATAGCTTCTAGTAAAGTATTTATAAATCCATTTATAGTAATTTCTATCATTTTCGCACCTCTTTATTTATTAATTCTCCGATGTAAACCGTTTGCAAGGTATCACTGTTTTTGGTACAAGTAATTAATGTTATAGTTGTTTTTTCTTTATTTCGGTAAATCGGAACAGTGCCATTTTTGGGAGTAGTATAGATACTTGTAATTTGATAATTATAGACATAACCGTTATAAATAACACTTACCATATCACCAGTTTCTAGCATATATAAATGTTTGAAATAACTTATTGAACTACTACCGGAATGTGAAGCTAAAATAAGATTGCCTCCTTGAACATCGGGGTAATTAGAAGGTGCGATGGTTTGAATATTTTTATCGACATTATTATCACTAGAGTCAATTGCGACCAATCCTTGTTTTAAATTTATTTTAGGAATTTCTAAATAAGCCACATAATTGTAAACAGTAGTAGGGTTTGTATTTGGCTGTTTGGTAACTTCTTCTTTTTCTGCCGGCTCTTCATTTATTTCTTCAGGAGCTTTATTGCCATAAAGTTCTAAATTAACTGCTTCAAAAGTTAATTTGATTTTGGAATCAATATAACTGTATGACAAAAGAATAATACCTATAAGACCTAAGATAAACATAATTATAATAATGGCTCTTTTAATATTCATTTCTTTACGCATAGACAAACCCTCTTTATTCTTATAATAATTTTAACATTTATAGTTGGAAAAATCAATAATCTACTATTTTAAAATTAAGGAAAATATAGTAAAATAATATTAGGTGATACTTATGAATTATGTACCTTTAAATATAAAAACCCATAATTATTTGCTTTCTAGTATGATAAAAATAACTGACTTGATTCAAACGGCTAAAGAAAATAATATAAAAGCTTTAACTATTACTGATAACAATATGTATGGCGCAATTGATTTTTACAAGGCTTGTGTAAAAGCGCAAATAAAACCAATTATTGGTTTAGAAATAAGTTTACCAGAAAAACTTGTTTTATACGCTAGAGATTATCAGGGATATCAAAATTTAATACATTTATCAACACTTATGACAGAAAGAAATATCATGCTTAGTGATTTAGATGAATATAATAATAACCTCGTTTGTCTTATACCTTATCAAAGTAAAGAAAGATATAACGAAATAAAAAAAATATATGAATATGTTTTTATTGGTTATCAAAATGAAGACGAATTTTCAAAAATAAAAGTGTCTAATAAAGTTTATATGCATGAAATACTTTGTTTAAAAAAAGAAGATGAAAAATATTTAAAGTATTTAACAGCTATTAAAACTGGTAACTTAGAAGAAAAGCAAGATGTCAGCCTTTTACCTTTAAAGAAAATTGATGAAAGAAATAATCATTTGATAAATGATCTATGTAATTTAGAGTTAAAATTCCATCAAGATTTATTACCTAAATTTACTAATAACGCTTATGAAGTTTTAAAACAAGAATGTATTTTGGGAATGAAAAAACTTTTTGGCGCTTCAGCCCCCCGAAAATATGCTTTAAGATTGAAATATGAACTTAGGGTTATTAATAAAATGGGCTTTTGTGATTATTTTTTAATTGTTGCAGATTATATTAAATATGCGAAAACACATGATATATTAGTAGGCCCGGGCAGAGGAAGTGCAGCAGGTTCTTTAGTTTCTTATGTTTTAGGCATTACTACAATTGATCCTTTAAAATACGACTTGTTATTTGAAAGATTTTTAAATCCGGAAAGAATTAGTATGCCGGATATTGATGTCGATTTTGAAGATAGTAAAAGAGGTGAAGTGATTAATTACTGTATTAATAAATATGGTTTAAAAAAAGTAGCTGCGATTATTACTTTTGGAACTCTAGGCCCAAAACAAGCTGTTCGTGATGTTTCACGAGTTTTAGATGTATCACTTAAGAAAACGGATGAGTTGGCGAAATTATTAAATACGAATATATCTTTAAAAGAAAATTTAAAAAACAAAAAAGTTAATAGTTTTTTAAATATGAACTCTGAATTAAAAAAAGTATATGACATTGCTATTAAATTTGAAGGTCTTAAAAGGCATACTTCTTTGCACGCTGCGGGGATAGTTATGAGTAAATATAATTTAGATGATTATATTCCTTTAGATAAAAGTCATGAAAATTTTTATTCAACAGAGTTTTCGATGGATTATTTAGAAGAACTTGGCCTTTTAAAAATGGATTTTTTAGGGCTTAAGAATTTAAGTTTAATTATGGATGTTTTGAAAGAAGTTGATTTAAAGTTTGATGATATTCCGGAAGACGATAAAAAAGCCTTACAGATTTTTACAGATGTTAATACTGCGGGTATTTTTCAATTTGAATCTAGTGGAATGGTAAATTTTCTTAAAAAGTTTAAACCTAAAAATTTTGAAGAAATTGCTAGTGCGTTAGCGCTTTTTCGACCAGGACCAATGAAAAATATTGATTTATATATTAAAAGAAGAAATGGTTTAGAAGATGTAGATTGTATGCATCCGGATTTAGAGTGTGTTTTAAAGCCCACCTATGGTATTATTATTTATCAAGAACAAATTATGCGGATAGCTAGTATTATGGCTGGCTTTAGTTATGGTCAAGCAGACATTTTAAGGCGGGCCATGAGTAAGAAAAAGGAAGATGTATTATTAAAAGAACGGCGTCATTTTGTCGAAGGCAGTATTAAAAATGGCTATGATGAAGATTTGGCTAATAAAGTTTACGATTTGATTTTCCGGTTTGCTTCGTATGGCTTTAATAAGTCTCATGCAGTTTCTTATGCGATGATTTCTTATCGAATGGCTTATTTAAAAGCCCATTATCCGAAAGTATTCATGAAACATCTGCTTTCGTTAGTGCAAGGTAGTGAGATTAAAACTAAAGAATATTTATATGAGTGTCATAAATTAGGTTTGAAATTAGCGCCACCTAATATTAATTTTAGTGCAACTAATTATATTATTCGCGGTGAACGCATTATTTTCCCTTTGACAATTATTAAAGGTTTTGGTGTTAATAATGCCCTTAGTATTATTAATGAAAGAGAAAATGGTAAATTTAAAGATATTTTTGATTTTCAAAGACGATGTAATATTGGAATGAAAACATTAGAGAAATTGATTTTAGCTGGAGCATTTAATGGCCTTGGTTATAATAAGAAAACTTTAATGAGCAATATTGAAGTAATTAGTAATTATGGTGAAGTTGGCGTTTATTTAGAAGATGATGTTTTTAAACCAGAGTTGGAATTAGAAAGAGAATATACTCCGGCAGAACTTATGAAACAAGAATTAGAATTGTTTGGCTTTTATATTAGTGACAACCCAATAACTTTATATAAGAAAAAATTGCCACAAGTAATTGATTTGGAAAATATATCGGCTTATTTTGATAAAAATGTTTTGGTTATTGGGACTATTTTAAAAGCAAGACAAGTTATTACTAAAAATAAAGAGGAAATGTTATTTTTAACAATTAGTGATGAGGTAGCTAAAGTTGAGGTTGTTTTATTTCCTAATATTTATAAACAAGTAAAACCACTTAAAACTAATGATATTGTTTATATAAAGGGCAAAGTTAAAAAAAGATTTGCGCAAATGCAAATAGAAGCGATAGAAGTAAAAAAATTAAATAAGGAAATTGCATAAATAAGGAAAATATGCTATTATAAAAGTAGGTGATAAGAATGGAAAGGGATATAAAAAAGATAAGTATTATTTATATTTTAACGGGCGTTATTTTATTGCTTATTATTTATTTAGGAATATCGGTTTATAAGTCTTTAACGGCTGAAAAGACGCCTTTAAATGAACCAGATTCTGATACTAGATTAGAAGTTGCTAGTAGCTGTACATTTGATATGACGATGAATGAATTTAACAATATTGAGAGCAATACAGAAATATGTGGTGCATTGAACCAAATTAATTTAACGGATGTTATCATTAATAATGAGACTTTACCGGCAACAATTTATTACAATGGCAGTGGGGAAAATACGGGAATATATATTAATGATACGGAAATTGCTAGTGAAGTTAGTACTTTAGTTAAACATAAGTTAACGGTATTAGACAATATGCTATTTATGACAACAATTACTAGTGATAGCGCTGACTTTGAAGTTTATGATGGTAACATGGAACTTATTTATAGTTTAAATGATACTTTAAATAATTCACAAATAGAAGATCCAACATTTACAGCTTTAGCTAATCCTAATTTAAGTAATATTTTAACAATTAATAATATTGATGGTAATAGTTTTAATTTTACAAATGGGCAGATTACTTTTAATAGTACAAGTAAACTTGTATGTACAGAAGGAGCTTATTCTGGTTCTACTTTTAATATTACTTATGCGAATGGAGTTTTTAATGCTCCGACTTATATTTCTGGAGTTTTATGTCAATAAAAAAGGACTAGCCAAGTCCTTTTTAAATATTATTTTTTAATGTTTCTAACATTTTTTCTTGAAGATTTTGGTCACTATTTTGCCAAATTATTTCAAAAAATACGCCCATACCAGGTAAAGCTAATTCTTCTTTGTTTTTTATGTTGCTATTAATAGCTTCTTTGAATTCGTTTACATCGCTTTCTTTAAAATTGTTTTTAATATAGTCTCTAATATTTATTTCCATATAATCAATCCTTTCATAAATAGCTTGAACATTATCTTAAAAAATATACAAAAAGAGTATATTTTTTTAATAATATAGTGTATAATTAAATAAGAATGGAGGAAGAAATATGATCGCATTAATTATTATAGGTGTAATAGTTTTAATATTAATTATTTATGTTATTGCTACCTATAATGGTCTTGTAAATTTTAGAAATCGTGTTAAAGATAGTTGGGCGGATATTGAAGTCTTACTAAAAAGGAGAAATGATTTAATTCCTAATTTAGTAGAAACGGTTAAAGGCTATGCTGCTCACGAAAAAAGTACTTTAGATGAAGTTGTAACAGCAAGAAACAATGCAGTTAATGCTAAAGGGGCGGAAGAAGAAATGAAAGCTTCAGGCGCTTTAAGTGCTGCTTTGGGTAACTTATTTGCCGTAGCTGAAAGTTATCCTGATTTAAAAGCTAATACGAACTTTTTAGATTTACAAGCTAATTTAAGAGATACAGAAGATAAGATTGCTACATCTCGTGATATGTATAATACTATGGTATTACAATATAAAAATAAGTTGGAGATGTTTCCATCTAATATAATAGCTAGTATGTTTAAATTTACACCTGAGGCTTTCTTTGAGGCTGAAGAAGCTGATAAAGAATTACCAGGAGTTAAATTTTAAAGTCAATTATTTGACTTTTTTTTATATTTTCATTAAATTATATATAGGTGATTTTATGAAGTGGAAAATAGGGAATGTTGAAATAGCAAATCAAGTCGTTCTAGCACCTATGGCGGGAACTTCTAATAGTGCTTTTAGAAGAATTGCCAAAGAAATGGGTGCTGGGCTTGTTGTTGCTGAAATGGTTAGTGATAAAGCTATTTATTATCAAAATGAAAAAACGATGAATATGCTTTATATGACTGAAGAAGAAAGACCAATTTCACAGCAAATTTTTGGTGCTGATAAAGATACTTTTGTTTATGCGGCTAAATATATTTATGAAAATATGAATCCAGATATTATTGATATTAATATGGGTTGTCCAGTACCAAAAGTGGCAGTTTCGGCTCAGGCTGGTAGTGCTTTACTTAAAGATCCTGATAAAATATATGAAATAGTTAAGGCCGTAGTAGAAGCTGTACCAATACCAGTTACGGTTAAAATAAGAAGTGGTTGGGATAATAACTCTATTAATGCGCCTTATGTGGCGAAAGTTTGTGAAATGGCAGGAGCTAGCGCTATTACGATTCATGGCCGTACGAGAAGCCAAGGTTATAGTGGTAAAGTTGATTTAGATATTATTAAATTAGTTAAAGAAAGTGTTAATATTCCTGTTATTGGTAATGGCGATATTAAAAAGCCCGAAGATGCTGAAAAAATGCTTTCATATACCGGCTGTGATGCAGTAATGATTGGTAGGGGTGTACTAGGTAATCCTTGGCTTATTAAAAATACTATTAATTATTTAGAGGATAAAGAATTGATAGAAGTTACTCCTTTAGAAAAAATTGATATGTTATTAAAACATTTTAATTATTTATTAGAAATAAAAGAAGAAAAAACAGCTTTACTAGAAATGCGAACGCAAGCTATTTATTATTTAAAAGGTCTTAAAAATATTTCTTTTGTCAAAGAAAAAATATTTACATGTAAAACAAAAGAAGAATTTTTAAATTTATTAGATGATTATCGCCAGCGCTTGACCGATTAAAAAGACCCTAGTATAATTATATATAGTAAAGGAGAAACAATGAAAACAACATTAATTAAAAGAATTAAAGCTTATTTAATTGATCTTTGCTTTTTGTTTATAGCTTTCTTTGTTTTTAGTTTACTTTTTAATTCTACCGATTTAAATGACAAAATAAACACTTTAAATAGTGATTACATTTTAGGTAATATTAATTTTAATGATTATATAACTAATACTGGAGAAATTTATCGTGAAAATGATAAGGATAATATAATTATTAATGTTTTGAATATTTTTTATATTACTTTATATTTTATTATTTTCCCTTACTATCATAATGGTCAAACAATTGGCAAAAAAATCCTTAATATTAAAGTTAAAAGCATGGGAAATCAAAAAGTTTCTTTAAAACAATTATTTTTAAGAAGCTTAATTATTACTGGATTATTTTATTTAATCTTTACTTTAGTAGCTTTAATATTGCCATTTAATTATTTTGTTTTAATTTCTATTTTTGGATTTATACAAATAATATTAATTATTATATGCATGTTGATGGCATTTTTTAGAAAAGATAAACGCGGTTTACATGATTTAATAAGTGAAACAAGAGTTTTAAATACAAAGTGAGGTGCTTAATGGTTGTATACTTAATTAGACATGGTCAAACTGATTATAATCAAAAAGGACTTTTACAAGGAAAATCTAATATTCCTTTAAATAATAATGGTATTCAAGAAGCGTGGCGAAATCATAATTATTTTGTAGATAAAAATATTGACTTTTGCTTTACTAGTCCGTTGAAAAGAGCTTTAGAAACAGCGCAAATAATTTTTCCGAAAGTTAATATAATTAAATCTGATTTGCTTATTGAAAGAAATCTAGGAATTTTTGAAGGTAAAAGTCATGATGAATATCATTTTCATGATTTTTGGAATTATAAATTAAATAGTACTTATGGTAATGTTGAATCAGTTAGAAATTTGCTTGATCGTAGTGATTCCTTTTTAAATTATTTAAAAGAAAATTATATGAATAAAACTGTGGCCATTGTTTCCCATGGAGCCTTTTTAAAAGCTTTGCATTTTTCCATTATCGGTTATAATGAAAACACTGATTTTAGTTGTTTTACTATAAAAAACTGTGAAATAAAAAAATATGAGATATAAGGAGGCGTTTATGAAAGTATTAAGTATAAATGCGGGAAGCTCATCATTGAAATTTAAATTATATGATATGCCCGAAGAAAAAGTTCTAATAGATGGATATGTCCAAAGAATTGGTATTGATGGTTATATTGAAATGAAAATAGGAAGTGAAGAAATTAATTATGATATTGATGTTCCTAATCATAATGCGGCGGCGAGTTTTTTAATCGATGCTTTAGTTCGTTATAATGTTATTGAAACATTAGAAGAAATAACGGCGATTGGTCACCGAATTGTGCATGGTGGTGGCAAATATCTTCCCCAAGTAATTGAGCGTAGTGACTTAGGAAGATTAGAAAAACTTACTTATTTGTCACCAGTTCATATGAAGGCTAATATTGCTGGCATTAAAGCTTTTATGAAAGTTTTACCAGATGCGCGGCAAGTAGTAGTTTACGATACGGCTTTTCATCATACGATGCCCGAAGAAAATTTTCTTTATCCCGTTCCTTTAGAATGGTACGAAAAATATGGTATTAGAAAATTTGGCTTTCACGGAATTAGTTGTAATTATATAACTAGTGAAATGGAAAAAATATTAAAAAAGAAAGTTAATTTAATTATTTGCCATATTGGTGCCGGAGCTAGTGTAACAGCTATAAAAAATAGTAAATCTTATAATAATTCTATGGGGTTTACTCCTAATGCTGGAGTTATGATGGCAACGCGTAGTGGTGATATTGATTATAGTATTATCCCGTATTTATCACATGTTTCTGGGCTTTCTTTAGAAGAAATTGATAGTATTTTAAATCACAAAAGTGGTCTTGAAGGAATTGCTCCTGGACTTAGTGATAATAGAGATTTAATGAAGGCTATTAAATCTAAAGACAAAAAAGCAATTTTGGCTAATAAAATGTATATTAATAAAATTGCTGGCTATATAGCTCAGTATTATGTGGCATTACGAGAAGTAGATGCGATTATATTATGTGGTGGTGTTGGTGAAAATGCTTTAAAATTTAGAAGTGATTTACTTACTGCTTTAGAACCACTTGGTATTAGTATTGATGAGCACAAAAATGAAAAAATTCATAAACTTAAAGATGAACATCATGGTATTATAACTAATAAATATTCAAAAATACCTTGTTATGTTATGCCAACTGATGAAGAAGTAATGATTGCTAGAGAAGTCTATAACCAAATAGAAAGTGTGATTTAATGAATGTTTATAAAAAAATATATAAAGAAATAAAAAAAGCCAAAAAAATTGTTATTGCCAGACATATCGGACCTGATCCTGATGCTTTAGGAAGTACTTTAGGTTTTAAAGAAGTTATTTTAAACACTTTTCCTGACAAAGAAGTTTATGTTGTTGGAAACCCTGCTAGTAAATTTAAGTATTTAGGACATTTGGATAAATTTGATGAAAGTATGCTTGATGCTTTATTAATTGTTACAGATACTCCTAATGCTGATAGGGTAGATGGTGTGGTTCCAAGTAAATTTAAAAAATCAATAAAAATTGATCATCATCCTTTTTTAGAAAGTTTTTGCAAACTTGAATGGGTTGATGATAAATCTAGTAGTGCTAGTCAAATGATTATAGAATTAGTGGTAAAAACTCCTTTTAAAATGTCTAAAGAGGCCGCTTATAAACTATATACTGGTTTAATTGCTGATACCGGAAGATTTATGTTTGCCTATTCAACACCAAAAACATTTAGTTTAGTCGCGCATTTATTAGAAGAAACTAACATAGACATTACAAAAGTTTATAGCAAGCTTTACGAAAGGCCGTATAAAGAAATTAAATTTAAAGGCTATATTTCTCAAAACTTAACAATTACAGAAGATAGTGTGGCTTATATTAAAATAACTGATGAAATTTTAAAACAATTTAATGTGGATGCAGCGACAGCTGGGAATATGGTTAATGAATTTAATCATATTACAGAAATTCTTGTTTGGGCAACTTTTACAGAAGACAAAGAAGCTGAAAACATTAGAGTTTCTGTTCGTTCAAGAGGCCCAGTTATTAATAAAGTGGCTGAAAAATATAATGGTGGTGGTCATATATATGCGGCGGGAACAAAATTGAAAACTTTTGATGAAATTGACGATTTAATAAATGATTTAAATGAATGTACTAGGAAATATAAAGAAGCGTCTAACGAGTAGATGCTTCTTTTGCACATTCAATTAAACAATTGGTGGAAGTAGTAACTTTATTAGCAAATCAAAAAAACCATTTAAGGTTTTTTTAAAACGGTCTATAATATGGTGGATAAGGTTGGTATGGTGGATAATAATAATTTGGTCTACCATAGAAAAATGGCGCGACAAGGCCTCCGGTTATACCACCTAAAATAAATGGTCCTAAAAAACCACCGCCAAATCGATTGTTATCCATGTTTGGTCGCATACCAGGCCTCATATTTGGCCCTGGTCTTCTTATAAAATTTTGGTTCATCTTATGGCCCCCTTTCATAATATATTATGAAGTAATAATTAAACCGTGATAATGTTCAAATTAACCTCATATATTTAAATAGGTGGTTAAATGAAATATATATTTCAAATTATCGGGATTCTAACTCTTTTAATTGGAAGTTTTATTTATAGCGATAAAGTAAGCTTAGCTTCGAAAAATGCTGATACTTTGTTAAATGAAATAAAAAGCAAAAGCATTAATTATAAGGTTGAACCCTCAGAACCAATCATTAATGAAAATACTATTATTCCAGGCACGAATGGTAAAGAAGTAGATATTAATAAAAGTTATAATGAAATGCGTAAAATTGGCTATTTTGACGAAAGTTTGCTTGTTTATAAAAAAATAAATATTGAATATCCATTAGATAAAAATTTAGATAAATTTATTATTAGTGGCAATGAAGATAAAAAAGAAGTTAGTTTGTTATTTAAAGTGGATAATTATGATGAGATAAATGATATTATCAGTGTATTAAATAATAAAAAGATTAAAGGGACTTTTTTTATTACAAGTACTTTTTTAGAAAAACATAATAAGCTTGTCTTGTCTTTGTTAAACGAAGGTCATACTATTGGCAATTTAAGTAATAATGAAGATTATACTTCCTCAGACTTTGTTTGGTTAAAAACCATTATTACGAATGTCGGTTTACAAAATCATAATTATTGTTATGCTAAAGATAAAAATGAAAAAATTTTACAAATATGTTCGATGCAAGCTTCAAGAACAATTATTCCGACGAAAATAATTGATAAATATCCACTGATGAGCGTTAAGAAAAATTTAAAATCAGGGGCTATATTTTCTTTTGAAGTTAATGTTAAATTGAAAGAAGAACTTAATCTAATTATTAATTATATCGAAAGCAAAGGTTTTACTATTGATAGTTTAGAGGATTTGTTAGCTGAATAAAATGGTATTTTTTAAAAAAGAACTTCATATAATTTGTTATACAAGGAGGAAAAAAATATGGAAACACTTAAAGTAAGAGCAAAATCTAATCCCAATTCAGTAGCTGGAGCCTTGGCTAATGTCTTTCGTGAAAAAGGAACGGTAGAAATACAAGCAATTGGTGCCGGAGCATTAAATCAGGCAATTAAAGCTATTGCTATTGCCAGAGGCTTTGTCGCTCCAAGCGGTAAAAATTTAATATGTATTCCAGCCTTTACTGACATTGTTATTGATGGGGAAGAGAGAACTGCTATTAAATTAATTGTGGAATCAAGATAACTACTTTTAGTAGTTTTTTTTGTAAAGTAAATATAAAATTTTGTCAATAAAATAAAGAAATGGTATTTTTTGTTAAAAATGTGAAAAAATTGTGCTATAAGTAAGTGACAAAGAGGAGGGATACAAATGAAGAAAAAAGTTTTTTTGACTTTTGGAGCTATGGCTTTAACTACTTGTTTAATACCGGGTGTAGTTAACGCTGCAACATCTTTTTATGGTATGAAAGATGGTATTACTATTACTTTAACAGAGGATGTTACTTTATCTGATAAGTTTGTTGTTAATGAAGGCGAGACTCTTACTATTGATTTAAATGGTTATACTTTAACAGGACCTAACAATAATTATGCTATTGATAATAGTGGTACTTTGAAAATTATTGATAATGGTCAAGCTAAAGGTAAAATTAGTTGTACTGATGATAGTTCTTCTTGTATTAGAAACTTAGGCAACCTTAATATTGAAGGAGTAACAGCAGAAGGCCCTTTTGTTGTTGTTAAGAACGATGTTGAAGGTGATATGTATGGTGATTTAAACATATTAAATTCTACTTTAACTTCTAGTTATACTAAATCTAATACTGGTACTATTATGAACTGGGGTAAAGCAGAAGTTACTAATAGTAAAGTAAATGCCAGTGCTTCTGGAATTGCTATTTATGCTACAAGTGGAGCAAAACCTGGAAAAAATTCAGAGATTACTTTAAATAATAATATTTTAGATGGTAAATATTCTATTTATGAAAAAAGATATGCTGCTACTGATAAAAATGACCAAAATGTTAAAGATGAAAATGCCGTAAATCCAAAAACTTCAGATATGATTATGACAGTTGTGTTGATAGCTATTATAGCTTTAGCTGGAATGGCCATAGCTGTTATAAAATTAAGAAAGAAAAATGCTTAAGTTCGAAGCATTTTTTTTAATTTTTTTAAAAATAAAAAGGGATTTTAAATTTTATCTCTTATAATATATATAGAAGGGTAAAAAGGGCTGGATAAGAATGAACAAAATAAATTTATGAAAGGAAGTGAAAAATGAAT
>CALVIK010000076.1 GCA_944329545.1 uncultured Bacilli bacterium | reverse complement strand
GGAAGAATATTTATCTAAAGAAGATTATAAAAAACAGGTAGATTTGATTAATGAAGAAATAATCACTAATCAAAACAAATTAAATGAATTACAAAATAATAAGCAGGATAAAAATTATATTGAAAATAAAATTAATGAACTAAAAAAAGTGTTAGATAATTGTTTAAATGATGATAAATGTTATAGCGATGTATTTAATGAATTAATTGATAAAGTATATGTTTATAAAGAAGACGGTAAAAAGATAAAACTAGATATTTATATTAAGACAGGAGAAAGCATAAATACATTCTCCGATAATTTGGGTAGAAAGTTTCATTTAATAGACGACTATACAACAAGTAACAGCCGTTAGCGCTGCTGTTAATGGCGGTATTTTATATAAACCTTATATTGTTAAAAGTATTAATGAACCAGAAACCAATACAGTAATAAAAGAAACTAAAAAAACAGTTGTCAGAAAAGTAATTAGCGAAAAAACTAGCGAAAAAGTAAGAGACGCACTAGAACATGTAGTTTCGTATGGCAGTGGACGAACTTCTTATATTGAAGGCTACCGCGTTGGCGGGAAAACAGGAACCGCTCAAAAAGTCGAAAATGGTCATTACTTAGATAACAATTATATTTTATCTTTTATTGGCGTTATGCCAGCTAATGATCCCAAAGTTGTCGTGTATGTTGCAATCGACAACCCTAAAGGTGTCGTTCAGTACGGTGGCGTTACTGTTGGTCCTATTGCCAAAAACATTTTAAATGACTGCATAAGCGCCTTAAATATAAAAAAACAAGATGGAGGTTATCCCAAAAAATATGTTTACACTGATCCCAAAACGGCAAAAGTAAATGATGTTACTGGTATGACCATAAACGACGCAAAAAAAGAGCTGGCAAAATTTAAAGTTGATGTTCAAGGCAATGGTAATACAGTCACTTATCAATCACCAGAAGCTGGCACTACTTTAGAAGAAGGCGAAACTGTCAGAATATTTACAAGTTAGGAGGCAAATAATATGTTAATACTTACTAAATCAATTATGGCCATGATGATTGGTTTTCTCTTAGCTGTAATTATTGCTTTAATTTTAATTCCTTTTTTAAAAAAAGAAAAAGCGGAACAAAGCATCAATTATTATTTAAGAAGTACTCATCATAATAAAGAAGGCACCCCAACCATGGGCGGACTTATTTTTATTATTCCTACTACTTTAATTATTATATTATTTATTATTTTTAACAAAATAGAATATAGTACTAACCTATTAATTATTTTATTTACTTTTATCAGTTATGCCTTTATTGGTTTTCTAGACGATTTTTTAATCATTAAAAAACATAATAATAAAGGTTTAAGTAAAGGGCAAAAACTGATTATGCAAATAATTATTGCTACCACCTTTTTCTATTTATTTTTAAAAGGAGACAATGAGCCTTTACTATGGATTCATAGTTTAAATTTAAAATTAGATATTGGTTTTTTCTATGGTTTATTTATTTTGTTTGTATTAGTAGCTAGTAGTAACGCCGTTAATTTAACAGATGGTTTAGACGGTTTAGCTGGTGGCTTATGTGCGATTGTCTTCTTAACTTTTGGTATCATTACTTGGAACACCGACTGGCTAGAAGGCTACCAAAGTATCGCCATTTTTGCCTTTACTTTAACTGGTTCTTTACTTGGTTTTTTACTATTTAATACTAATCCAGCTAAAATATTTATGGGCGATACTGGTTCACTTGCTTTAGGCGCGACCATTGGCGCTTTAGCGATTTTAACTAGGCATGAACTTTTACTTTTATTAATCGGCTTTGTTTTCGTTATAGAAACATTATCTTGTATTTTACAAATCATTTATTTTAAAAAAACTGGCAAAAGAATTTTCCCTATGACCCCCTTGCACCATTCTTTTGAAAAAAAAGGCATGAACGAAAGAGATATTGTTAAAATTTTTTGGACTGTTGGTTTAATCAGCGCCATGATAGCCCTTATATATGGGGTGTGGTTATGAATAAAAGAAACTTAAGTTTAATTATTGCTGTTATAACAATATCACTATTTGGACTTTTAATGATTTATTCAGCTTCTTATGTTTGGGCCGAATATAAATTTGCTGATCCCTTTAAATATGTTAAAAATCAAGCATTGTTTTTAATTATCGGTCTTATTTTGATGTTTTTAATTAGCAAGGTTCCCTTTGAAAACTATTATAAATATGCTAATACCATTTTTCTAGTTTGTTTTATTTTACTTGTTTTAGTTTTATTTTTTGGGACCGAACGAAATGGTAGTAAAAGTTGGTTTGGTATTGGTTCATTTGGCATTCAACCTAGTGAATTTATGAAACTAGCTATGATTATTTTTACTAGTAAATACCTTTATAACAATCGTAAAGATTTAGGTAACATTAAAAAAGGTGTTTTACCTATTTTAGGCATAACCTTAATTATTTTTGGCTTAATTATGCTACAACCTGATTTTGGCACCGGTGTTATTTTAATTATGGGTGTTATTGGTCTTTTATTTATTGGCGGGGTAAATATTAAATTTTTCTTAAAAATTGGGTTACTGGGAATTATGGGAATCGTTCTTTTAATTCTCGCAGCCCCTTACCGTTTAAAAAGAATTTTATCATTTTTAAATCCTTGGGAAGATCCTTTAGGTAGTGGTTTTCAAATAATTCAGTCGCTATATGCCATTGGTCCTGGGGGTTTATTCGGTTTTGGTTTGGGTGAATCTAGGCAAAAACATTTTTACTTACCTGAGCCACAAACAGATTTCATATTCTCCATTATTAGCGAAGAATTTGGTTTCTTAGGGGTTGTCATTGTTTCTCTATTATTTATAACGATTATTTACTCAGGTATTAAAATTGCTTTAAAATCAAATAATTTGTTTGGCAAATATTTAGCTTTTGGCATTGTCTTTTCTCTAGGCTTTCAAGCCCTTTTAAATTTAATGGTCGTTGTTGGATTAATTCTCGTAACTGGTGTTACTCTGCCTTTTCTTTCTTATGGAGGATCTAGTTTATTAATTACTTTAATTTCCATTGGCATTGTTTTAAATGTTAACAGAAAAGATTAACTTAATAAAAAAATAGTTTTTAAGTTATATTTTTATATATAATTTTAAATAATCATAACAAAGACAAATGCTTTTTTTAATTTTTTATGCGTTATAACATATTTTTATAAATATTATGCAAAAATATGTTATAATGGAAAAGTATATGGAGGAGTTATATTATGGAATTAGTAGATTTTATATTACATTGTAATGAATATATTGGGCAGTTCATTAATGATTACGGAAACTTTATTTATGCAATTTTATTTGTGATTATTTTTTGTGAAACCGGTCTTGTATTTATGCCTTTTTTACCAGGTGATTCTTTAATATTTGCTGCTGGCACATTTGCCGCAATTGGCGAGATGAATTATTTCTTACTTTTAATTTTAATTATTTTAGCGGCTATATTAGGTGATACTATAAACTATGAAATAGGTAAACATTTTGGTAGAAAAATAATTGACAACAAAAAATTTACTTTAGTAAAAAAAGAACATTTAGATAAAGCCGATGCTTTAATTGCTAAATACGGGGGCGCTGCTGTTTTTATTGCTAGGTTTATGCCAATTATTAGAACAATAGTACCTTTTGTTGTCGGTATGGGTAAACTTAAATACTCAAAATTCATTAAATTTAATGCCTTAGGCGGTATTGTATGGGTAACATTATTCTTGACAATTGGTTATTTATTCGGAAATATTCCATTTGTCAAAGACAATTTTAGCATTATTGTTTTATCAATTATTTTCCTGTCAGTACTACCAATATTTATTGCTTTTATTAAAAATCATTTAGATAAAAAGAAATCTAGCGCAAACTAGATTTTTTAATTACTTAAAGGTGCTACTTTAATATTTTCATCATACATTTTAACAACACTACTATATTTATCATAAAGTCTTTTATAATCAGCATTATATGTTTCATTCATCATACTAAAAGGAATTAC